>JBBQYK010000240.1:0-7981 GCA_038208765.1 Verrucomicrobiota bacterium | reverse complement strand
GGAAATTTAATTGGCTGCTACGAAGCCGCGCGCCTGGGCGCGAAAACTTTTCTTCTTGGCTCGCATCTCGACACCGTGCGGAACGCGGGCGCGTTCGACGGGCCGCTTGGGGTCATTCTCGCCATCGAGTGCGTGGCCAAGTTGCACGGGAGCAAAACTCGTCTGCCATTTGCGCTCGAAGTCATCGGCTTCTGCGACGAAGAGGGCGTGCGCTTCCAAACCACTTATCTCGGGAGCCGTGCGCTGGCCGGCACGTTGACGGAGGCAGACTTGCAGCGCGTGGATGAGAACGGCGTTTCACTCGCGGACGCCATGCGCCAGTTCGGCGGAGCGCCGGAAAAAATTTCCGCCGCGCAGTGCCATCCAAACAAACTGCTCGGCTACGCGGAAGTTCACACCGAGCAAGGGCCGGTGCTGGAGCAGAAGAATCTGGCCGTCGGCGTCGTCACCGCCATCGCGGGGCAAAGCCGAGTGAAGGTTTGTTTCACGGGCCAGGCCGGCCACGCGGGAACCACTCCGATGAACTTGCGACGCGATGCCCTGTGTGCGGCGGCGGAATTCATCGCCGCCGTCGAGGCGCACGCCGCGTCCATCGCGGGACTCGTGGCGACCGTCGGCCAGATTCAGGTCGCGCCCGGTGCGAGCAACGTCATCCCCGGCGAGTCGCGCCTGACGCTTGACGTGCGGCATCAGAACGACGCGACGCGGCTGGAGGCTGTGCAGTATTTGCAAAGCGCGGCGGAGGACATCGGGCGGCTGCGCGGCGTGTTTGTCTTGTGGGAAACGGTGATGGAAACCGCCTCCGTGCCGTGCGATTCAGAACTCACCGCACTGCTGAAAAGCGCGGCGCAAAAGCATCAGTCGGAAGTCATCGAACTGCCCAGCGGCGCGGGCCATGACGCGGCGGTCATGGGAAAAATCACCCCGGCGGTGATGCTTTTCGTCCAGTGCCGCGACGGACTCAGCCATCACCCGGACGAATCCGCGCGCGCCGAGGATGTGACCGTGGCGCTCGACGTGATGAATGACTTTCTGCAACTCCTCGCGGCACGCCATGCCTGACTTTGATCTCATCTTGCGCGGTGGAACGGTGGTGACTTCGACGGGATTGAAGGAAGCGGATGTGGCGGTGTCGGGCGAAACGATTGTTGCGCTCGCGCCAAACATCTCGGGAACAGCACGCGAAGAAATTGTCGCCACGGGCCTGCACATTTTCCCCGGCGTCATTGACGCGCACGTTCACTTCAACGAGCCGGGGCGCACGGACTGGGAAGGCATTGAGACCGGCTCACGCGCGCTGGCGGCGGGCGGCGGGACGATGTTCTTCGATATGCCGTTGAACGCGCATCCGCCAACACTGGATGCGGAGAGCTTTGCGCTGAAGCGCGCAGCGGCGGAGAAAAGTTCGCTGACGGACTTTGCGCTGTGGGGCGGGTTGGTTCCGCAAAACGTAGATCGTCTGGAGGAACTCGCGGCGTCTGGAGTCATCGGCTTCAAGGCGTTCATGGCGGACAGCGGTATCGAAGATTTCTCGCGCGCGGACGACACGACCCTGCGCGAAGGCATGAAGCGCGCGGCGGCGTTGAAACTGCCCGTCGCCGTTCATGCCGAGAGCGAGTCGATGACGAGCGCACTGGCGCAGGAGCGCCTTGCCGCGAACAAAGCTTCCATCCGTGATTATCTCGACTCACGCCCCATCGCGGCGGAACTCGACGCCATTCGTCGCGCCATAGATTTGGCGGGCGAGACGGGCTGCGCGCTGCATGTGGTTCACGTCAGTTCCAGCGCGGGGATTCAACTCATCACGGACGCGAAGCAGCGCGGTGTGAACGTGAGCGCGGAGACTTGCCCGCATTACCTGACTCTGACCGAAGACGATCTGGAGCAACTCGGCGCGGTGGCGAAGTGCGCGCCGCCGCTGCGTCCTCCGGGCGAACGGGAAAAACTTTGGGCGCGCGTGCTGGCCGGGGAAGTGGACACCATCGGCTCGGATCATTCGCCCTCGCCGCCGGGCATGAAGACCGACGCGAACTTCTTCAAAGTCTGGGGCGGCATCTCCGGCGTGCAGCACACGCTGCCGCTCCTGCTTAGTGGGGCAGCCGTCCCGGCTGACACAAGTCCACTGGCCGTCCCGGCTGGTGGTTCATCAGCCGAGACGGCCAAAGGACTAAGGCAGCCGGGACGGCTGCCCCACTACGGAGCGACGCTTTCGCACATCAGCAACCTGCTTTCACAAAATGTTGCCGCGCGCTTTGCACTGCCGCCGACGAAAGGGCGAATCGAAGTTGGTTGCGATGCCGACCTCGCGCTCGTGGATTTAGCCGGCGAGTTCGAGGTGAAGTTGGAGGAGCTTTTCTACCGCCACAAACAAACGCCGTACGCCGGAAGAAAACTGCGCGGACGAATCGTGAGGACGCTGCTGCGCGGACAAACAATTTTCCACGACGGCAAAATTGTCGCGACGCCTGCGGGACGTCTGTTAAAACCGCAGCGATGAGCGAACTATTTGGAACGACCCGCGACGTGGTGAAGGAACGCTACGCGCTGCGCACGCCCGCCGGGTTCGTGCCGAGCTACCTGCCAGGCTGGAGCAAATGCGTGTGCATCATCCAGATTTCCCCGGCGATGGGTGCGAAGTTCTGCCAGTTCCTCATCACGCTGGAGGCTCAGGGCGAGGGCAAGGGCAACGCCGGGGTGAACGAGTATTTCGTTTATGTCCTCCAGGGGAAATGCTCCGCGAAACTCGGCAGCGCGCAACATTCACTGACGGCTGGCAGCTACGCCTTCGTGCCGGCGAATCACGATTTCCATTTCCACGGAGCCGAGCCGGGAACGCAGTTTTTAATTTTCCAGAAACGCTTCGAGCCGCTCGCTGGCGTCAACAAACCCGGCCCCGGTGTCGGTCACGAGACGAGTGTGCCCGGTAATCCCTTCCTCGGGAACGACGACGCTCGCTTGCAGGTGCTGCTGCCCGACCAGCCGGAGTACGACATGGCCGTGAACATCTTCACCTACCAGCCCGGCGCGACGCTGCCGTTCGTCGAGACGCACATCATGGAGCACGGGCTGGTGATGCTGCGCGGCCAGGGCGTGTATCGGCTCGACGCGGATTATCATCCGGTGACAGCGGGCGACGTGATCTGGATGGCGCCTTACTGCCCGCAGTGGTTCGTGGCGATGGGCAAGAGTCCCGCGAGCTACATCTACTACAAGGATGTGAACCGCGCGCCGCTTTGATGTTCGGTCGGGCTGAGCTGCGCGCGGCCCGGCCCGGAGCGCACGGCAGCGCGTCCTTACCAAATGAAAAATCCACTTGCCATCGACATCGCCCGGCTCCAGCGGGAGATCGATGAGCTGGCTTTGATTTCAGAGAACCCCCCGCCCGTCGTCACGCGCGTGCTGTTTGGCGATGCGGATTTGCGGGCGCGCGCCTTCGTGAAAAATCTGTGCGTCGAGGCCGGACTCAAGCTGCGCGAGGACGCCGTGGGCAACATCTTCGCGCGCTGGGAAGGCGCGGATAAATCCCTCCCCGCCGTTGCCACTGGCTCGCACATCGACGCCATTCCGAACGCGGGCAAATACGACGGCGTGGTCGGTGTGCTCGGAGCCATCGAGGCGACGCGCGCTTTGCAGAAGACGGGCTTTCAGCCGCAGCGTTCCATCGAACTGATCCTCTTCACTTCCGAGGAGCCGACGCGCTTTGGCATCGGTTGTCTCGGCAGTCGTTTGCTCGGCGGCGTGTTGTCTTTGGAGCGGGCCGAAGCTTTGAGAGACAAGGACGGAAAGGACTTAAACCACTGGCGCGCGCAAGGCGGCTGCGTGGGTGAGTTGAGTTCCGTGAAGTTGCCGAAAAATTCCTACGCCGCTTTCGTCGAGTTGCACATCGAGCAAGGACCGCTGCTTGAAGCGGAGAACATCGCCATCGGCGTCGTGGAAAAGATCGCCGCGCCCAGCACGCTGCGACTGCAACTCACCGGCGTGGGCGGTCACGCGGGCGCGACGCTCATGCCGGGCCGGCGCGACGCGTTGCTGGCGGGCGCGGAAATCGCGCTCGCCGTCGAGCGCGCCGCGACCACGAGCGGCAGCCCGGACACCGTCGGCACCACGGGCGTCTTCCGCATCGAACCGGGCGCGGTGAACAGCGTGCCGTGCCGCGCGTGGCTGGAGATTGATTTGCGCGATACGCTGGTGCCGACGCGCGATGCCGCGTTGCAACAGATCGAAACCGCCGTCCGAGAAATCTGCGCGCGCCGTCAGATCGAGTTCACGATGGAGCGGCTGAACGTGGACCCGCCCGCGATCTGCGACGCGAAGCTGGTCGAGACGGCGGTGCAAGTTTGCGGCGATCTCAAACTCTCCGTGAAGAAGATGATCAGCCGCGCCTACCACGACTCGCTCTTCATGGCGCAAGTCTGCCCGACCACGATGATTTTCATCCCGTGCTTCAAAGGCTACAGCCATCGCCCGGATGAATTTTCCTCGCCCGAACAAATCGAGCGCGGCGTGCGCGTGCTGGCGGAGAGCCTGGCACGGCTGGCGAAGTAGCGGCGGGCATCCTTGCCTGCCAGGGAGGGCCGGCTTCCAGCCGCCCGGAGAAGGTGTGAGAACGCCTGAGTGCCTCGTATAATTGGATCACGCCTTTCCCTTTTCACACTGGCTCCGCCGGGCTGGAAGCCGCGGCTCACTGGCAGGCAAGGATGCCTGCCGCCACCGTCGCCGTGCGTGAAGTTTCACCCGTTTGCGTGAGGAACGCGCCCGCCGCACGCCCTGGCCCGGCTAACTTCCGCGCCCGCCACGCGGCATTCGCTTTGCTTGCTTCACGCGGCCTGAACTCGACACCGTTGCGCCCATGAAAATCCGTCTGCCCCGTCCATGTCGTCGGAGGGCCGGCCTCACGCTGGTCGAGGGGATCGTGGTGCTGGCTATTCTCGCCATCGTCGGCGCGCTCTACTTGTCCACGCTTTCTCGCGGCTACACCCGCAGCAGCCGGGTGGGTTGCGTGACCAACCTCAAGCACGTCGTGCTCGGGTTTCGGATGTGGTCCAATGACCACGCTGATGAATTTCCGTTTGTCTCGACGGCCCCAGAAAGTTCACGCCCGTTCGCAGGCACGCCACAGGTGTTTCGGCATTTCCAAGCTGCGTCAAACGAACTGGTGAGACCTAAAATCCTGCACTGTCACACGGACAAAACACGGACGACGGCAACCAACTTTCACCAGTTGCAGAACACGAACCTCAGCTACTTCGTGGGTCTCGACGCGCGCGAGGACGCGCCACAAAGCATCCTCAGCGGCGACCGGAACCTCACGGGCGGGATGTGTAGTGGCGGTTTCCTACGCACGCTCACGCCGCGCACCGAGGCGGGCTGGACGGCGGAGATGCACCAGTTCGCTGGCAACGTGGGCTGGCGGATGGGAGCGTCTCGCAGTTCAACCCGAACGGCTTGCGGCAACATTTGGCCGGGATGACGAACGCGGTAATCCGTTTCGCAATTCCATGAAAGCAACAAAGCGATCAGGAGCAGGATTCACGATTATAGAAGCCCTGATAGTGGTGGGGTGTTTGGCTTTACTCGCCTTCCTTTTCATGCCGGCCCTACTACCAAGAAAAAATCCACGACTCGCGATGAGAATCGGCTGCGTGAACAACCTCAAACAGTTGGGAATTGCTTATCGGCTTTGGGCCAATGATCACGGGGACAAATTTCCATTCGCTTCAACGAACGCCGACGGTTCTTTGGCTTGGGTAAATTCATCGGAAGTGTTCCGTCACTTCCAAGTCATGTCGAACGAACTGGTCACGCCAAAGGTTTTAGTTTGCCGGGCGGACAAGAAGCGCAAGGTAGCAACGGATTTTCTTCAGTTTTCCAACACTAACCTCAGCTATTTCGTCGGCCTCGACGCACGCGAGGACGCGCCGCACAGCATTCTCAGCGGCGACCGAAATATCGCGGGCGGTACGTTCAGCAACGGATTTCTACGTGTGCTCTCGACGAACTCGGCGGCGGAGTGGACGAAGGAGATTCATCAGAACCAAGGGAATATCGGCCTGGGCGATGGCAGCGTGAATCGAGTCACGACGATGCAATTGCGCGCGCAGATTGCCGCCACCTCGAACGCCTTCATCCGTCTCGCCGTGCCATGAATTACCAAACTAAGAGCCAAAGAGCTTTCACCGTCATCGAGTTGCTCGTGGTGGTGACCATCGTCGCGTTGCTGGCGTGCTTTCTCATCCCCGGCCTGGCTCGCGCGAAAGTCCGAGCCAACCGGATTCGATGCATCAGTCACCTTAAGCAGGTTGGTTTGGGTTCACGACTCTGGGCCAACGATCATGAAGAGCATTACCCGTTTTCTTCGACCAATGCCGCTGGCTCGCTGGCGTGGGTGAATTCGCCCGAAGTTTTCCGCCACTACCAAGCAATGTCGAACGAACTGGTCACGGCCATAGTGCTGGCTTGCCCGGCGGACTCGGAACGGTTGCCCGTCTCTGATTTTGGAAAATTGTCCAATAGCAATCTCAGCTACTTTGTCGGCTTCGAAGCACGGGGGGACGCGCCAAACAGCATCCTCAGCGGCGACCGCAACATCACCGGCGGCACGTTGAGCAATGGCTTCCTGCGCGTCCTCACCCCCGGCGCTGCCGTCGGCTGGACGAAGGAGATTCACAAGAACGCTGGTGACATCGGCCTCGGCGACGGCAGCGTGCAGCAGATGGCAGGCGCACAACTTCAGAGACATGTCGCCGCCTTGACCAACCAAACCATCCGTCTTGCCGTGCCGTGAGTAGCGATAGTTCCGTGGCTTGCGAAGTTCAGAATCGCGCGATTTCAAGGAAGCAACTGCCGCAGCACTCGCCGAACGCGAGCGTTCCTCACGGCGACCGCCGCGTCCCGCGCTTCCTGCCACGGCAAAACGAAGACGGGTGCCGGTCGCATGAACTCCTGCGCCAGCGCCAGATTGGTCCGGCTCACTAAATCGACGCGCGGCGGAGACATCAGGACAATTTTCGCACGTGCGGCGCAGGCCGGCGGCAGCGCTTCCAGCGTCAGACGCAGGTGGTTCACCACGCCCAGTTGATTGCGCCCCACGATGATGACCTCCGCGCGCAAGGCCGTGATCCAATCGCGAGTGTTGAAATCTTCGCCCAAGGGACTGAGCAACCCACCCGCCCCCTCGACGAGCACGATGTCAAACCGGCGGGCGATGGAACGGATGTGCGCGAGGACTTCCCTCAGTTGAACCTGCTTGCGTTCTTTTCGTGCCGCGAGCAACGGCGTGAGCGGCGCGCGAAAATGCCAGGGGTTGATCTCATCCAGTGTCAGTGTGCCGCCGAGCGCGTGTAGCAGCGCGCGCGCATCCGCACGTCCGCCGGAGCAGATGGGTTTCAACGCCGCCACGCGCGCGCCGCGCGCGCGCAGATGCGCCGCAAGCCACGCGGTGAGCACGGTTTTGCCCACGCCCGTGTCCGTGCCGGTGATGACGATGATGCGCTGCACGCGCGGATGAAACCACGCACGCCGCGCCGTGGCGAGAAAGGCGTGGCGACCGGACAGGGCGTCGCACGCAGGCCCAGAGGAGGCGGGCGTTTCCTCCCGCCGCTTTCCCTGTAACGCCCGCCTTCTGACAGCCGTCTGGCCTGACGAATAATCTTCCTGACGAACGCGCACGAAGCGTGTCTCCGGGAACCAACAAAAAATAAATATGAAGAAAGCATTGGCAGCATTGATCGTGGGCGCGGTTCTCTCGCTCGCAATCTCCGAAGTCCGCGCGGCGGACAAAATCACGGGCACCTGGTCTTGGGCGCAGCAAGGCCGCCGCGGCGGGGCGGAACCGGCGGCGGACGCGCCGGTTCGCAAGACGACGCTCAAACTCAAGGCCGACGGCGAGAAGCTCACCGGCACCATCGCGCAGCCGGTGGGTGGACGCGGCGGTGGTGGCGGTGGCGCGGCGGCTCCGGCCCCGGTGGAAATCGCGGACGGC
>JBBQYK010000239.1:0-8080 GCA_038208765.1 Verrucomicrobiota bacterium | reverse complement strand
TCGTTCACGGCGGTAGTTCTTCCAGACCACGGCGGAGAGTTTTTCCAAGGTGCGTTTGCCAGGCACCGGCACCAGCGAGAGCGAGCCGTGATACTGATGCGAATTGAAGCCCTGCCCGGTGGTGCCTTTGACGTTCCGCTTCTCGGGCGTGATGCCCTTGATGTTCGCCACGCAAAGCTGCTCGCGCCGCCCATCGAACGCGATGGCACCGGGGAACCAGCCGACGGGAATCAGCCCGAGCAGCTTTGATTCGCCCGGATCGAAATCAATGACCGCCACCGCGTTCTGCGTGCCATTCGCGACGTAGAGCCGTCCGCCCTTCTTGTCGAACGCGAGCGCATTTGGCGATGCGCCGAAGAGGTCAGTGGGGCTTTGCTTCGTCCAAATCGTTTCCACGACCGTGTCGGTGCGGGTGTCAATGACGCTGAGGTTGTCGCTCGCCGCATTCGCACAAACGACCCATCGGCCACTGGGATGCACGGCCAGCGCGGAGGCGTGCAGGCCGGTGAGGATTTCCACCGTGGGCTTCAAGCTGCGTTCCCCCTCACCCCGGCCCTCTCCCTCCGGGAGAGGGAGAATCTTCGCCGCCGCCTCCTCATGAGATGCGGCTTCATTGGTCGAGACGCTGGCTGCCGTTCTCCCTCTCCCCGGGGGAGAGGGCCGGGGTGAGGGCGGGTGTTCATTTAATCGGGCCGGCCCCAAATTGATGACACTCACCGAACCTTCATTCGCAATGAAGCGCACCGGATCAACGCGCACCTTCGTCCCGCGCCCCGCCGGTCCCGTGAGATCGCCCGCGCCCGGCCTGCGTCCGCCCCAGTTGCTCACGTAGGCTTTGTCGCCCACGAGCACGACATCGTAGGGCGCGACACCCACGTCCCACTGGCGCAACAGTTTTCCATTCGCCGCGTCGAACTCACCGAGTTGGTTGGAAAGATTGAACGCTACGTAGAGCCGCCGCCCATCGCGCGACAACGTCAGCCCGGCGGGAATTTCATTCGTGCGCCTCGGCGCTGTCGAGCGGGGTAGGGGAATGGAAAACGCACCGGTCACTTTCCCGTCCGCGCCCACGTCGAACACCTTCACGTCGCCATTCACATTCGCGAGGAAGATGCGCTTGCCGTCCGGCGAAAAAGTTAAACCGGTGAAACTCAACTGGCCCTTCGTGTCCGGCTCCAAAATGTTTGGCGACACCACGTCCGGCTCCGGCTCCTGATCCTGCGCCGACGGCAGGTTCACATGCTGAAGAATTTTTCCAGTCAGCGGATTGACCAGCAACAGTTCGCTCGTCTTGCCCGAAACCGCGAGCAGTTGGCCGTCGGGACTCAGCGCCACGCCCTGCGGCCGCATCTTCGGCAGTTCGATCTGGCGTCCGTGCGGCGTGAGCACCTGGTTGACCGGGGTGACGACGCGGTTCGTGCCGTGGCGACCGACGGTTTCGGTGTGTTCAAAAGCCGGGCGAGGGGCGTGCGTGCAGCCTGTCCAGCCCGCGAGCGCGACGACCACGAGACCCGTGCAGTAAAGCGTGAATTTCATAAGTGGACTTCGACGCGAATGTTGCTGGAGCCGATTCAATCAGGGAAGAAAAGTTGCGTGCTTCGGGCGCGTGCTCAATTTGGAGGAGCGGCGGACAGCCATGTCCGCAGCGGCGGCTTGCCACGAGATGGGCTGAAATCACCCGCACACGCACTGCGGACACGGCTGTCCGCAACTCCTTCCGTGTGCCTCGCCTCACCGTTTGCTTTGCAAGTCACCGGCAAACTTTCGCAAGCCACCGGGAGCGCGCGGGCTTTGGATGCGTTTCATTCCGCGCATATATTGCACGGATTCAGTGACGGGTGTGACGGACGAGCCACAAAACAGCGCTGAGGTGACGGCAGCCGTAACGGCGGTGCTGCGGACTAATTCGCCGCCGACCACGCGGGCGGATTCTTCAGGCGGTAAAGCATCTCGCCCGCTTTCGGCACGAGCAGCACGCCTTCGTCCTCGCGGTTGGCAAAGTCGTCAGGATTGATCGATGCCGGATCGCGGTAGCCGAGATTGATGCTCTCGCACAACTCGCGCGGGATGCCCGTCGCGAGCGTCACTTGCACGCGGCATTTCTCCACACCGTTTTCGTAAGTGCCGATGCCGCGCACATGCGTCGAGTGCGCGAGCACGCCCCACGGGTAATGTTTGAACTGGTCCCACTGCTTGAGGAAGTAGTCGCGGCAATGGTAGCCCACGGCCTTGATCGTCTTCCCATGCGCGACGCAGACCTCGGTGATGTGCGGCGCGTAGATGATTAGTTCGCCGCCGTCCGCGACGACCGGCTCCAGCTTGTACATGCCTTTGCCGCCGACCCACAGTTCGTCGTACATCTTCGGCAGCACCGAGAGCACGGTGTGATAAGGGTGATCCTTGTAGAGAATGTGCGTCTGCTTCGAGAGTTCGCTCGCGGCGTCCCACGCGGCTTCGGGCGTGCCGGTGAACAGTCCGGCCAGCGATTTGTCCGGTCGCACCACCATCGCAAGGCAGAGCTTCGGCACCGTGACCATCGAGCCGGCGCGGTCCACCACGCGGCGCACGGGCGTCCACTTACTGCCGATGATCATCGGGTTCGTGACCACCCCGCCGAGCCAGTGGAAGAAATTCAAAATCTGCGGCCCGCCCACGCCGGGGAAGAGATACTTGTTCCCGCCGCTGAACCCGACGACTTCATGCGGGAACACCGGGCCGATGATGATTAACTGATCGTAGTCGAAGACGCGTTTGTTGATCTCCACGGGCACGTCCATTGAGAACAGCCCACCGGAGAGTTCGCTGATGTCGCTGGCGGGAATGGTGCCGATGTTTTTCAGCGCGGCGGGATTGTCCCATTCGTGGTTGAAGAACTGCACCTTGGCGTAAGTGCCGAGCCGTTCTTCTGGCGAAATTTCCAAACGCTCGCAAATCGCTTCCTCACTCATCGGCTGGTGCGTGCCGAGCGCGACGAGAATGTCCATCGCCTTCACCGTGCCGCCGATCTGCGCGAAGAGCGTCTTGAACATCAGTCCCACCGGCGCGGTGCGTGTGCCGTCGGGGATGATGAGCAGGACGCGCTTCCCGGCGTAGCTCGCGGCGGGGCAGGTCTGCGCGATGACGGCGGCGACATCCGCCGTCGTGACGTTTTTGTTTCCACCAGTGGATTGGGCGATGAGTGACATGGGAAAAATCAGCCGGGAGTGGCGATAAGCCCAGCCAGGTCGGGGGCAAAACTGACGAAGTGACGGTGGTTCAAAGTGAGGATGCGCGCCGCGCCGGATCGCCGCGCGCACGTCAGGAGCAGCACGTCGTAAATGGCCCCGCCGCGCGCGCCGACACCGGCCGCCGCCGCCAGAGCGGCCTCGTAATCCGCGCGCGTCAATGGCACGAGATGGACCCGGTCGTTGAGCGTGGTGGTGATGACCTGAAGGGCTTCCTGCGGAGTGAGTCGCGACTTGCGCCGCCCGCCCGTCAGCGTCGAGAAGCATTCGGCGATGGAGTGGGTGGAAATCCAAATTTCATCCGCCGCCTCGAACTCGGCATCCGCCTCCCGGTGAGACACCTCGTCTTCCAGCATCACGGCGACCAGCGCCGAGGTGTCGAAGAAAACTTTCACAGCCGCGATTCGCGAACTTCGTTGATGGCGGCGACGGCATCGAAAGGTTCCCCCGTGGCCGCGACCACCAGCCGTCCATTTTTCCATTTGAGACGGGGCGAAGGACTGGGGGGCGGAACCGGAGTCAATTCGATGCGGCCACCGGCGACGGCGACATGAAAGGATGCGGGCGCGGGCAGTTGCAGGGCATCGCGCACGTCTTGGGGAAGTGCGACCAAACCATTGGCATCCATCGTTACGGTGTCGGTCATGTCAGAAGTGTTCCATGCCGGCGGAACGGCGACAAGCCATCGCTCGGCTCAAATCGTTTGCGACAGGAATCCACCGTCCACGCGGAGGTCCGTGCCGGTGACGAAGCTGCTGGCCTTCGCCGCGAGAAACACCGCCGCGCCGATCAATTCGTCGCTCGTGCCGAAGCGGCCCATCGGGGTGTGGCCGAGAATGGATTTCGCGCGCGCGGTCGGCGAGCCGTCGTCGTTGAAGAGCAGCTTGCGGTTTTGTTCCGCCGGGAAAAAGCCGGGCGTGATGGTGTTCACGCGCACGTTTTTTGGCGCCCATTCGCGGGAGAGAAATTGCGAGAGACTCAGCACCGCCGCCTTGGCCGACGAGTAGGCGACCACACGCGAGAGCGGCAGGTGTGCCGAGACGCTGGCGATGTTGATGATGCTGCCGCGTCCGCGCGTGACCATCGCGGGGCCGAATTCCTGGCAGGGCAGCAGCACGCCGCCGACGAGATTCAAATCAAAATTCGCCTGCCAGTCGGCGAGCTGGATGGACTCGAAGGAGCGCTCGGCCGTGACGGTGACTTTCGGATCGTTGCCGCCGGCGGCGTTGACGAGAATGGTCACCGGGCCGAGTTGCTTTTCGATCTCGGTGCGCGCGGCGGCGAGGCTTTCGCGCTTAATGGCATCGGCGGTGAAGAATGCAGCGTGGCCGCCCGCGTCGCGGATTTTTTTCACGCGCGCGTCGCCCTTGTCCCGATTGCGGCCGAGCACGGCGACCTTTGCGCCCGCCTGCGCCAAACCTTCAGCGATGGCTCCGCCCAATTCGCCCGTGGCTCCGATGACGACGGCCACTTCTCCCGTGAGATCAAATAACTTCATGCGTGGCACAAGACTGCGGAGAAGCGGCCCGCGTCACAAAGAAATTTCTCCGGCGGTCGTAACGCGGGGTCACCGGGACCTGAGTCGTCAATCTGGCGGAGGAAATTTTTTTGACGGCGAGTGCGGCAAAGGAGCGCGGCATTTATGCCGCTGGCGCGTGGACAGCGGCCGGGACTTTGAGACTGCCTGGTCAGGGGTACATTCAAGCGGCGTGAACGCCGCGTTCCAGCGTGGTGGCTGGCGGGACTACGGCCCAGACGGTCGGGGCGCCGGACCATCTTGCAGCCGCAGGATGCGGCCAGCATTCGGCGTGGGCGCAGACTCCGGGCGCGTGTTCAGCGTGAGTTTCACACTTGGTGCGTGGACAAAACGCACGACCAACTGTCGCGTGGACTTCAATTCCGCCTGAATCTGGTTCGTTCGGCTGTGCATGGAAATGGAATAGCAAAGATGGGGCCAGAGCTTTTTCCCGGCGCGCGGCATTCATGCCGCTTCCATGTGGACCGCGCGTGGATGTTCGCGGCCTGTGGGCTTGCGAACGGTGAAGCGGCGTGAACGCCCCGCTCCGATCTGTGGCCCAAAGCATCTGAGCGGCGGACAGCCATGTCCGCCGTCGCTGATCTTCGCCAAACCCGGCCCAACGTTGCGAGTGGGCAAAGGGTGACATGGCTGTCCGCCGCTCCATTCGGCTTGGGCCACACGCCCTCCAAATGCGCCCCGCGCCAGAGCACTCCCGCCTTTTCACTTTGCTTTTGCAGTCCGCGTGGGCAATTTGCGCCCAACGATGACGCCAGAAGAAGCTCCGTCCCCCTCCGGTCCCGCCGGAAGTTCACCGCGCGCCCCTCGCCGCCGCTCTCACCGCGGAGGGCGCGGTCGCAGGCGGCCCCCCGGGCCAAAATCTCCCATTGCGAGTGCTCCGGCTTCCGATCCCGAACCAGTTCGTGAAGCCCAAGCTCGCGAAGCTGAAGCGGACGTGGCGCGCGCCGAAGCCACGGAAACATTTTCTTCCCGCGAAGAAACCTTTGCCTCCCACGATGCGCCCGAGCGCGGGGCGGACGAGCCGCGCCGGTTCGAGAACCGTGAAGATCAGGAAGAGGCTGCGGAATCGGAAAGCTACGAAACGGAACCGCCTGAGATGCGCGAGGAGCCGGTCGAAGATCGCGCCGAGCCGCCGCCTCGCGATTTGCCGCCGCCGCGAGCGCCGCGCCGCGTCATCCAGCCCGCGTCGCCGGCTGCCGTCACCGAGGCCATTGAGGAAGTGAACCGCATCATCACCGCGCTCCGCGAATCGCTGGACACGATGGATGAAATTCTCGAGACGCTCGAACTCGCCGAAGTGCAGAAGACGGCGGACGAGCGCGAGATTCAGGCGCTGCGGAATGCGATGCGCGGTTTCGACCGCCCGAGCACGGCTGAACCGCGTCGCGAATCGCGCGGCGATGATCGCCGGCGCGGACGGCGGTAGCGGAGCGCGGACCGCCGAGTCCGCGTGCTTCTGAAACGTGAACCACGGAAGACACCAAAGGGAAACGAGACGTTCAGCCCGTGGCTCTGCTTTCCGTGTTTTCGGTGTTTTCCGTGGTTAAACAGCCTTGACCGAAATCGCGCGGGCGGTCCGCGCTCCGACACATGATTGAAGTCACCAGCCTCACCAAGCTCTACGATCAGTTCGTGGCGGTGAACGAGCTTTCCCTCGCCGTCCAGCCCGGAGAAGTGCTCGGACTTGTCGGCCCGAACGGCGCGGGCAAAACCACCACCTTGCGCTGCCTCGCCGGCATCATCCCGCCCACGCGCGGCACCATTCGCGTCTGCGGCGCGGACATGACGGCGAATCCCGTGGAAGCGAAAGGCCAGATCGCGTTTCTCTCCGACGAGCCGCGCCTGTTCGACTACCTCACCGTGCGGCAACATCTCGAGTTCGTCGCGCGCATCTATCGCGTCGCGGATGCCGAGCGGCTCGGGCGCGAACTGCTCGCCGAACTCGAACTCACCCACAAAATCAATTCGCTGCCCGGCGAACTCTCGCGCGGCATGAAGCAGAAACTCGTCATCGCCTGCGGCCTGCTCCACTCGCCGCGCGTCATCTTTTTCGATGAACCACTCACCGGACTGGATCCGCTCGGCATCCGGCGCATGAAAGACTCCATCGTCAAACGCGCGCGCGAGGGCGCGGCCATCGTCATTAGTTCGCACCTGCTGCATCTCGTCGAAGAAATCTGCACGCACCTGCTCATCTTGAAGGGCGGACGCCGTGTGGCCGGCGGCACGCTGGCGGAAGTGCGCGCGCAGTTCGGGGAACTCGGCGACACCGCGCGGCTCGAAGACATTTTCCTGCGCGCTACCGAGGAGCCGCCTAGGCTGACGTCATGAACGCGACGCGTCACGAAGCGGGACAGCGTGCCTCCGGCGTCCCGCCGGGCGGAGATCATCTGACGACGAAATGTGCTCGACGAGGGAGTTTCTCAGCACTCATTACGCCTCCACCCGGCGGGACGCCGGGGGCACGCTGCGCCCATGATTGACGCCTTTGTCTTTCTTCTCACCCGCTCGTTCGTGAACCGCACGAAGTCGCGGCTCCGGCGGCTCAAGCAGCCGAAATATCTCATCGGGGCTGTCTTCGGCCTGCTCTACGTCTCGTGGTATTTCCTGCAAATCTTTTTCTTCCGCGGCAAACGTGGGGCGGTGAATCCGTTCACGATGGACGACTCCATCCTGCCCGTGCTCGGAGTGGCGTTGCTGTTTCTCTTCGTGGCGAGCGCGTGGATTTTTCCGCGCGCCCGCGCGGCACTGACCTTCACCGAGGCGGAGGTGGCGTTTCTCTTTCCCGCGCCGGTCAGCCGCCGCGCGCTCATCCACTTCAAGCTGCTGCGCTCGCAGCTCGCCATCCTCTTCACCGTGCTGCTGCTCACGCTGATCACGGGGCGCTGGCTCGTGGACGGCCACGCGTGGATGCGGATGCTCGGCTGGTGGGTGATTCTCTCGACGCTTGGGCTGCACTTTCTCGGCGCGTCGTTCGCGCGCACGCTGCTGCTGGAGCGCGGCATCTCAAACTGGTCGCGCCGCCTCGTGGTGATGATCGCGCTGGCCGCGCTGGTGGCGGCGACAATTTTCTGGGCGAGAAAGAATCTGCCCGTGCCGCCGCTCGACAACGTGGCGGACTGGAAAGCCTGGACAGTTTACCTGCGCGAATTGATCGCCACGCCGCCGCTTTCGTATTTGCTGTATCCGTTCCGCCTCGTGATCGCGCCGTATCTCGCGGCCACGCCGCTTGATTTTCTCAAGGCCATGCCGGCGGCGCTCGGACTGATCGCGCTGCACTACTTCTGGGTCATCCGCTCGAACGTCGCCTTCGAGGAGG
>JBBQYK010000238.1:0-8089 GCA_038208765.1 Verrucomicrobiota bacterium | reverse complement strand
GAGACGAGCGTCTCCAGCGTCTGATGCTTCCGCTCGTCGCCGATGGCGCCGATGACGACGCGCTCCACGCCGCGCATGACGTGCGGCTTGTAGCCGAGCTTCTTAATTTCGCGGAGCACGTCGGCTTCCTCGCGTTTCGTGATGTTGGGTTTGAGAACGATGATCATGTTTCAGTGGGTTGAGCCGGAATCGTCACCGCGCAAAAAAAATCCGCGGGTGGCGACCCGCGGCAGGTTGACGATGAATCAGCGCAGCCTCCGCGAGTTCGCCCGGCTAAAGGAGCCGGCGAACCATCCGTAAAAGCTGAAGGACGCTGAGAACACGCGGCGGAACCTAGCAAAGGCCGTTCGAGGGTCAAAGGTTTTGTCGGGCGCGGCGCTGGGTTATCCGCTCTGCCGCCATTTGCGCCCACCCGGTTACATCTGCGAGGTGGTCGCGCCTTCGCTCATTCACAAAAAAGCCGGGCGTCCGGGTGAAGACCAACCGGCGCGGCAGCAATCAACTGGCGCGGCTCTTCGTCGCCGATTGCGACGCGCAAATCCAAGCCATGCTCGGCGCGTTTGACGCGCGCGTGGATTTGGCCAGCGCGCCGCTGGGCGCAGCGAAGAGCAGCCACAAGAAGCCGCAGAAGAACCAGCTCCAGTTTGACGCGCGCACCGAATGTTACCGCGTGCTGGGCGTGGACCTGACCGCCATGCCCGGCGTGGAGACCCCCACCGCGCTGGTCTTGCTCTGTGAACTGGGGCCGGGCTTTGCGGAGAAGTTTGCCACCGCCAAACACTTTGCGAGCTGGCTGGGGTTGTGTCCCGACAACCGCATCACCGGGGGTAAAATCCTCTCCAGTCGAACGCGGGACGTGAAGAGCCGCGTGGCCACCGCGTTGCGCCTGGCCGCGCAGAGCCTGTGGCGCGCACAAAACTACTTTGGCGATCTCTACCGGAGATGGAAAGCGCGCCTGGGCAACCCCAAAGCCGTGACCGCGATGGCGCACAAACTGGCGCGCGTGCTCTGGCACCTGCTCAAGTACAAGGAGGCCTTCGACTGGAAAGTGTTCGAGAAAGAGGAGGCGAAAATGAAAGTCCGCAAGCTCGCCCGCCTGCAAAACCTGGCTGCTTTTATGAATTTACAACTCGTGCCAGTCCAATGACTTGCGCGTCTAGTTTCTCAGGAGGCGTTTTTCCATGAACACTTGTCCGATGAGTAAACATAAACGAATCCCTTACGCTTCACTAAATACCAAGCTGTCATGTGACAACTCCAGCCCAACAGAAACGCCGCCGAGGGCAGCAAAAGAATGAAAAGCACACGGCCAGAAAAGCCAACTACAAAGCATTGCCGGAGAATGAAGGCAATGGCTGCTACGAGAAAGACCGCCGACGCAATAAACAATACAAACGCAAGCCCGACCAGAATGTAGGCCAAAGGGCTGCACTTCCTGAATCCTTGTCGCTGGTTTTCGGAGGACCACATGGCACTTACGCCTAACATGTATTAGGCCGCGGTGCGTGCATGACATCGTGCACGATTGATTTCACTTCAGCCTTTGTTTTCAATGCCCGGATGAAAGCCGACTTCCGCATTTCTGTGAAGGATAATTCGCGGAGGAAAAACCTGAAGGTGGAACTCGTGCGTGTGCCTTTTGGCCGTCAGTTCTTCGTGCGCATGAATGGGGTGAAGTGGCCGGTGGATGGCCGTCCGT
Source organism: Verrucomicrobiota bacterium (assembly GCA_038208765.1). Classification (GTDB taxonomy): domain Bacteria; phylum Verrucomicrobiota; class Verrucomicrobiia; order Limisphaerales; family SIBH01; genus JANNGC01. Next base: position 6,390 of record JBBQYK010000238.1, on the reverse strand, counting down.
TCTCTCTGTCCAAGGTCTTCGCTTCATTGCGCAAGGCCGTGGTCCGGGGGGCCGGTCTTGGACCCGGCTCACCACCACCGGGTTCACCCTCGGTGGGGTCCGGTTAGCAGGACGCGCCATCGGAAATGCTCCCCGGGCTGTCGGGTTGGAACCCCGCACCATCGGGAAAGCACCGGGAAGCATCGGGGAGGCACCCGGAACGCGTTCCGGAGGCCATCCCGATGACGCTGGGGTGGTTCCCTGTTGCTTCCGGCCGTCTTCCCGATGTGTCGTATTAGCACCACGACGTGACCGGTCGCATGATTGGGTTTCCCAGGCTGGCACTTCTGTTTGTCTAAAACGTGCCATTTGCCAGCCTTCCCGGCTCCGCTACCTTTCGCCTCCCAAAATCGGGAAATGGTTTGTTGACACCCCTCCGGGGTTTTGCTGCTATCTCGCTCCCTTTTGGGGAAAGGCTTTTATGTACGCAGTCATTGAAACAGGCAGCAAACAGTATCGCGTGTCGCCCGGCGACACCATCGAAGTGGAATTGTTGGAGGCGGAAGAAGGAAAAGAGGTCACTCTGGACCGAGTTCTTTTTGTCGCCAACGAAGGCAAGTTTTCCGTCGGAGCACCGCTCTTGGACAAGGCGGGCGTCGTGGCCGATGTGGTCAAGCACATCCGCGGCCCGAAGCTGATCGCCTTCAAGATGAAGCGGCGCAAAGGCTACCACCGCACGGTGGGTCATCGTCAGGAACTGACGGTGCTGAAAATCAAAGAAGTGAAGGTTTAGTTATGGCACATAAAAAAGGTCAAGGCAGCGTCCGGAACGGGCGCGACAGCGTCAGCAAGCGCCTCGGCGTGAAATGCTTCGGCGGCGAAGTGGTGAGCGCAGGCAGCATCATTGTCCGCCAGCGCGGCACGAAATTTATCGCCGGCGCGAACGTCGGCACCGGCCGCGACTGGACGCTCTTCGCGCTGGTCGATGGCAAGATACTGTTCGACAAGAACAGCCGCCGCGTGAACGTGGTGGCGGAGCCCGTCGCCGAGAAGAACAACAACTAGCCAAGGCTGGAACTTTTTCAGAGCCTCGTCTCGAAAGGGACGAGGCTTTTTTTTGGCCCGGTGGAAAGCCTCGATCTGCAAGGCGTGGCACGAACAAGTAGCCTCGGAGCGCGAGGCTTTCGACTTGGCCGCGCTACTCCTTGCTCATCATCAGCGCGTAGCCATAAGTCGGCCCGCCCCGATCATGGGCGTCGATTATGCTCAGGAAATAACTTCCGTCTTGCGCCAGCGTGAATGAGACCAGCGCATCTGGTTTGCCGCCCGCATCATCGCTGCTCACGAGCGCATGGCCTTGGGCGTCGTGCAGAGTAACGATCGGGTCGAGCGTGGAGCCGTACCGAGCGCTCAAGGACTCGATGCGAACCTTCTGCCCCGCGCGGCCCGTGAAGCGGAATACGTCCACGTCGTTCCCCGCCTCGATGGTGCCGCGAATCGTTTGCGGCAGCTTTACCTCGTTCGGTTTGCGGAAACCAGCATTCGGCTCCTTCTCATCGAACAACAGTTTTTGTCCAATGACCCGAAGCTGATTCGTGGTCGTATCACCCTCCGGCGCAGTCACGAAGAACGGCAAGTCGCCGGCTGGAAAATCCGAGGGCAGCACCAGTTCCACTTCGAGTTGAGTGTCGCCGAGCTTCTTCGGGTCGGCTTTCTCCGGCACGCTGGCCTTGCCGCGAGATTTGATTTCGGCGGTGAGCTGCTCTGCGGTGGGAAAGCGGACCGCAGTCGCATTGGTCAGGCTGAGTCCGCGAAGTTTGATTTTGTTCGTCGCGCCCGGAACAATGGCGAAGGGAAACGCGCCCGTGATCTTCGGCGGATCTTTTTTCTTCTCGTCCTTTTTGTCCTCCGCCGCGTGGCATTGCAAAACCGCCACCGCGAGCAAAACACCGAGCGCTGGCAAAACCCGAGGACGGAGCGCGGCTCTCCCGAGCCGCAGCGGCCACGCAGCGAAGAAAGCGTGCAAACCTTGCCGGAGACTCAGCCCGTTCGTAGCTGCTGCGGCTCTGGAGAGCCGCGCTCCAGAGCCTGACCGGAGCTTACGAATACAGTTCATGAATCGTGCTGCCGCCATCGAGAATGAAAACAGGCCGGCCTTCCGGCGTGTGCAGTTCCTTGGCGGGGTTGATGCCCAGCGCCTCGTACACCGTGTGACAGACATCCGCCGGGCTGACCGGACGATCCGTGACGCGGCTGCCCGTCTTGTCCGTCGCGCCGATGATTTTCCCGCCACGCACGCCTGCGCCGGCGAACATCATCACGCCCGCATGGCCCCAATGATCGCGGCCTGCGTCTTTGTTGATCTTCGGCGTGCGTCCGAATTCGCCCATGCAAACGACGAGCGTATCCTTGAGCAATCCGCGCTCCGTCATGTCCTCAATCAGCGCCGAGAAACCTTGGTCAAACTGCGGCAGCTTCTTGTCCAGGCCCTCGAAGATTTTCGCGTGATGATCCCAGCCGGCGTAATTCACCGTCACAAACCGCACGCCGCTTTCCACCAGCCGCCGCGCCAGCAGGCAGCTTTGGCCGAACTCATTGCGCCCGTAGGCGTCGCGCAGTTTCTCGGGTTCCTTGTCCACGTCGAACGCCGACTGGGCGTGCGGCGACAACACCATTTGCGCCGCCTTCTGATGAAACTCGTCGTAGGTCGCGATCTGGTCGTTGCCCTGCACATGCGCGGAGAGTGAATCGACGGCCTTCAGCAGTGTCGCGCGGCGTGCCAATGTTTTCGCCGACACGTCCTTGGGTAGCGACAGGTCGCGCACCTTGAAATCTTTCGCGTTCGGATCGCCCGCTTTGAACGACTCGAACCGTCCGCCCAGCCACGCGCTCTTGCCGAGTTCCCAGGTGAACGACGGGTTCTTCGGCACCGCGACGTAGGGCGGCACGATGCCGCTGAAGCCCGTCTGTTGCGCCACCACCGCGCCCATGGCCGGATGATCGCCGAAGGGCGAGCCGAACTTGCCGGAGAGCACCCAGTTCGTCGCCGTCTCGTGATGGTCGTTGCCGTGCTGTTGCGAGCGCACGAGGCAGACCTTGTCCATCGTCTTCGCCATCTTCGGCAGCAGTTCGCCGACGTGCAGGCCGGGGATGGCGCTGGGGATCCCTTTGTATTTGCCGCGAATTTCCTCCAGCGCGTCCGGCTTCAAGTCGAAGGTGTCGTGATGCGAAATGCCACCGCCAAGGAAAACCAGCAGCACCGATTTCGCGCGGGCCCGCTTGGCTGAATTGGTCGCCAGCTTCTCCGCCGCGAACAAGCCGCCGAGCGAAAGGCCAAACGGAGCCAGCGCGCCCACGCGCAGAAAGTCGCGCCGTGACCAGCCATTGCAGAACCGGTGTTTCTCCGCTGTCAGTGATACGTCGAGCATAGTCAGTCTTTCGTCAGTGATTGAACGCGAAGTCCTTCGAGTTCAGCAACGCCCAGAACAGATCGCGATAAACTTCCTCGCGCGCGTCACCGCTGGCGAGGGATTCGCGAATGGTTTTCATTTCCTCCGCGCGCGCCGGGCGTGAAACGGTCGCCAGGAAAATTTCTGCAACCACCTTCTCGTCGTCCTTCTCCTGGAGCAGCGAGGTCAGGCGGCCGTCGGCGGAACGGATTTTCTTTGGCAGTTCATCGCCATTTTGCAGATGGAGCAGTTGCGGCAGCGTGACCTCACCCATGCGTTCGCAGGCGCAGGCGGTCACGCGATCCGAGCGACCGAAGAGCGAGAGGAAGTAGGACGCCACGCCCGGCTCGGGGAGTTGCGCGGCGCGCGTGCCGAGCGGGTAGCCTTTGAACTCATCCGGCACGCCTGTCGCCGTGCTCACGGCGTCGAGCATCACCTCGGCGGGCAGGCGGCGCGCGTTGTAGTGCGAGTAGAATTTCCGGTCGGCCTGGTTGCCCGGCAGCGTGTCCGAACTGAGCTGGTAGGTGCGTGAATTCAGAATCAGCCGCATGACGTGCTTCAAGTCGTACCCGTGCGCGACGAACTCTTTGTTGAGTGTGCGCCACAACTCAGGGTTCGTCGGAGGATTGCTGGCGCGCAAGTCATCGACCGGCTCCACGAGTCCGACGCCCAGGAAATGTTTCCAGAGCCGGTTCACCATCGCGCCGCTGAAATTCTCGTTCGCCGGATCAGTGATCCACGCCGCCAGTTGCGCGCGGGGATCCGCGCCGGGCTGGGTCACCACCGTCGAACGGTCGAGCGGCTGCGGGGTCATCATCTTCTTGGTGCGCGGTTGAAAGGCGCCGGGCTTCTTCTCGGTGCGCAGCCGGGCGAGTTGCTTCGTGGCCTCGTCGAGCTTCTTCTTTTGCTCGGTGACATTCTTCTGCGCCTTTTCCAAATCTTCGCCCGCGAGCTTTTCCAAACCCGGTTCCAGTTCGCCCAGTGATTTCTCCATCTCGGCGATGCGCTTCTTCTGATCCGTCTCGTCCTTCGACTCGGCCACAAGCGCGGTCGCGCCGTTCAACGGGTCGGTGCGCTTGAGCGAGATGCGCGAGAAGAACGCAGCGAAGTGGTAGTAGTCGTCCTGCGTGTATTTCTCCAGCGGATGGTTGTGGCATTTCGCACAGCCAATCCGGCTGCCGAGAAACGCCTGCGCCACACCGTCGGTGACTTCCGATTCCTCGGCCTTCTTCTCGCCAATGAGCGTGACCCAGTAGCCGACTTCAGGATGAGTTACGACATCGCCGCTCGCCGTGAGCACTTCGCGGGCGAGTTCGTTCCACGGACGGTTCGCGGCGACTTGCCCGCGCAGCCAATTGTGAAAAGCGCGCACGCCCTTCGTGCCGCGCACGTCGTGGTCGCGTTCCTTGCGGTTCTGCAACAGGTCGGCGAATTGCAAAGTCCAGTAGTCCGCGTATTCGGGACGTGTGAGCAAATCGTCGATGACTCGCGCGCGTTTGTCGGCGCGTGAATCGACGGCGAAGGCGCGGGCTTCGTCCGGCGTGGGCAAGGTGCCGATGGTGTCGAGGAACGCGCGGCGCAGGAACGTCGCGTCATCGCACAACGCCGACGGCGGCAGGCGCAGCGCCCGCAACTTCGCCATCACCGGCTCGTCCACGACGTTGTTCTTCTTGGCGAAAAGCGCGGGTGAAATTTTGTTCGTGTGCGGCGTGGTAAACAGCACGACCTCGACCTGCCCTTGAAAGTGAACGCGCACCGGCGCTTCCCCGCTGCGCAAGGCCGTGACCAAGCCGCCGTCCGTGACTTTCAGCGTCGTCTCGTCGTTCGAGAAGAACTGCGCCAGCCACGTCACGTCGCGCACGCCGCCATCGCGATAGTGCGCGCGCACGAGCAACTGCTGCGCTTCACCGGGCTTCATCGTACGATTGCCAGGGAACACTTCCAGCCGCGCGGCGTCCGTCTCGTTCGTGTCCGGTCCCGGCGTGCGGGCAAGAATCCAGTCCGCCAGCGTGCGATGATAACGCGAACCTTCCGCGAAGCGCACGCCGCCCTCGTGCGGCACATGCCCGAGCGGCTTGGAGATAATCAGGCTCTCGTCGGGAAACGCGTAATCAATGCGCCGGCTGCGCACTTCCTTGCCCAGCCAGTCGATGTCCCACTCCGGCGCGTAGCCGCGCAGCGAGAGTTTGAAGCTGTTCTGGCCAGCGAGTTTTCCGTGGCAGCCGCCGGAGTTGCAGCCCGTCTTCGTGAGCACGGGCAAAACGTCCTGCCGGAAGGAAGGGGAGGGCCGGGTCGCGGACTGAAGGGCCGTGACTTTGATGCTGGCCTTCTGTCCGCCGAACGTGACCGACACTTCGCTCTCCCCATCCGCGAGCGCGCGACAGACGCCATTCGTTGACACCGCGATGACGCGCGGCTGCTTCGAAGTGAAACGCGCCAGCCGCGTCGCATCAAACACGCTGCCATCGGCGGCGAGCGCGGTGACAATCACGCCCTGTTCATCCGTGGCGGAAGAAAGCGTGAGCGCGGACGGCTGAACGATCAGCTTCGTGACCTTCGGCGCGGCGGCGGCTGGAAAAAGCGAAAGCCCCAGTGCGACGACGGCGATCCAGGCGTGATGCGAAACTGATTTGGTCACAATGTGTTCGATTGATTGCTTTTAGACGCTTTCAAAGACGAGCCGGAGGGTTGGAAATTCGGATTCTTTCGCGGAGCGCGGACCGCCGAGTCCGCGTGAACCAAGCCAGATGGAGGATAAGGCCCGCCGGGCAGTGCTGAACACGCGGACTCGGCGGTCCGCGCTCCTTTCGCCTATCACCGTGTCTTCAATCCTGCAACCCAGGTCGCCAGTTTCTCGTCGTCGAGCACCGCAGTCTCCGCGCGGAAATTATCCGGCACGCGCATTTTCTTATACACCTGCTTGAGGTAACCCGTGGTGAACTTGTCGCTGACATTGTGGAGC
>JBBQYK010000237.1:0-8128 GCA_038208765.1 Verrucomicrobiota bacterium | reverse complement strand
CGCCCCCGGAAAAGAAAAGGCCCGGTGCGTTCACCGGGCTCGTTCAACCACCAGTAGCTTTGAGGCTCCGCGCGCGTTCACGCCCCCGTCATGCTCCCATCCCCGGCGCGCTCCGCTCAAAGCTACCCTTGGGGTTAGGCGCTTCGGTCATTGACGCTGGAGGGGGAAGTTCTGCAGCAACTCGTAATAGTGTTCCGACTGCTTTCGTGCATCGGCGGAGATCGTGAGCAGCAATTTCCCTTTGAGGGTCAAGCTCCCCATAAGGATGTATGGTGGCGCCTCCTTGGGGTGCGAGCCCATGAATCGAAGTTCAACGGTGTCCGTTTTCGGGACTTCTACCCAGTGAAGATCAGCCTGCACCGAAGCCTTTACGCGTTTGGGACCTTCAGTGGTCACTGTCCACTTCGCTTGGCCGTCAGCCTTGAGGACGATCTCTACTCGAGATCCATTGAGCTCGCCGCGCCACGTTCCGACAAGAGTTTTTCCGAGCGGTGATTGCTCTTGGGGCGTGGGGGACTTGTCCTGCGCCAGAAGATTTGAAGCTGTCGAGAAAGTGAGCGCGAGCACGGTGAATGCAGCAGATCGGAGAATGTTGTGGATGCTATTCATTCGGATTGCGGTTTGGTTGTTGGTGAAGATTTGGTCGGTTTTCGTGAATAAGATGCGCGTAGCAGCGCCTAACATGTATTCGGCCAAACGTGGGTTTGGCCTAGCACGGCTGGGTTTGTTCTAGCGCGGTGCATCTGCGCGGACTTTGCTTTGGTTCACGCGGGTTTGGCAAGTCTGGCTTTGGCCTAGCGTGGGTCTTCCTTCGTCATTCTTCTTTCCCCGGCCCGCCGGCGGCGCGGCGGATGGCCGGCCCGGCCCGGTGCCGGTCGGCCCCGGAGCTTGGTCGGCACCAATAGCGAGCCGGTGCTTTCACGGATTCGCCAAACTCTGCACGCCCAAGAAGGGGGCGGAAGGATTCAAAAAAATACCCCCGCAGTGATCAGCGGGGGTGGGGTTTTTCCGGCCCAGCGCTTTACCCCGCGCGGAGTCGAAAGAGTCGATTCACCGAGGGTGGCACGGTGGTGCTCACCTGGACGGTGCGATTGGATGGCACGGGAGCCACGTTCACCACGTTGGACCACGCGTCGTCGGCCAGGGCTTTCTTGAACTCGACGGTATAGGTCTTGTTCGACGAGGCGAAGAAGGTGAGTCGAACTTGGTTTCCGCCGAGGTCTTCAATCGAGGTCAGCCGCAGCACGCTGGCCGCATTCGTGGGGTTCGTGTCCGCCCAGAATTCCTGCAAGTTGCTCAAGCCGTCACTGTCGGCATCCAGATTCGCGTCGGCCACGCTGTTGGTGTTGAACCCGTAGGTCAGTTCCCAGGAGTTTGGCATGCCGTCACCATCGGTATCCAAGGAGCCGCCTCCCGCGAAGCCGCTGCCGGTCAGTTCCAGACGATAGTAGCGCGCGGGAATGGAACTGGTGGTGTTGATGAGTTGCAGGCGGTTGCTTGGCGCGCCGGAGATGTTGGTCAGCGTGGTCCACAGGGCCTCGGACAGGGCGTTCTTGAATTCGATCCGGTAGCTGCGATTCGACACGGCGAGGAAGGTAAGCCGGACCGTGGTCGGGCCGGTGCTCTCAATGGAAATGATGCGTAGCGCGCTGCTGGCTTGGGTCGGGTCGGTGCCGGCCTGGTATTCCTGATAGTTCGTCAGGCCGTCACCGTCCGGGTCGGCGGCGGCGTCGTTGACGTTTGGATTCAGCGTGGGCGCGTATTGATTCTCGTAGGCGTTCGGCATGCCGTCGCCGTCGGTGTCGGGGTTGCCGCCGAAGTCGGGGAGGGCGGCGATCCAGTTGGTGGGATCATTCGCGTAGCCGGTGAGGCTGACGCGCTGGAGGGACTGGCCGGTGCCGTCCGCCGCCGCAGGCCACGGGGCGAGGTCGTAGTAATGGACGCGGTCCACGAGGACGTAGGGCACGTCGAGACCGTTGGGCGGGTCGGGGCGGTAGAGTTCCACCTTGTCGTCGTTGTTCGCGAGCTTGCCGGTGTAAGGGCCGAAGATTTGCACGGCGGCCGACACGCCGTAGAGGGCGCGGAAGGCGGCGAGTTGGCCCGGGTTACCCGAGGGATCGAAACTCACGACCAGGGCGTTGCTGCCCGCCGGAATCGAGGTGAAGAGCGGGAAGTCAAAGTCCACGGCGTCGCGCAGCCGCCAGGTGTTCAGCACGTTCACCGGGTCGTAGAGCAGCACTTCCGCCCCGCTGATGTTTTTCAACTCGATGAATTCATCGAGCGAGTTGTCGTTGGTGCCGACGTCGGGCGGATGATATTGCACCTGCTTGATGATCAGCGGGCCGACTTTGGGATAGGGATTCGCGAGGCCGGTGCCGGTGCGAAAGATGGCCACGCTGCCGGGATCGTTCTGGCCGAAGGAGCGCGCGCTCATGGCGGTGAACTCCTCGTTGCTGTCGCTGGTCACGTAGCGGCCAAACGAGACGCCGTTCTGGGACGCGCCGAAGTCCACCTCGTGGCGGAAGCCGGTGAGCACGCCGTTGGTGGTCGCGGCCGAGAGGTAAATCTGGTCGCCGCCGCCGCTGCTCAGGGAGAAGCTCGACGGGTCGTTGGTGTCCGCGTTGAACTGGTTTTCATAGAAGACCACGTAGCCGTTCGCCGGGATGATGGTGCCGTTCGGGATGCGGTATTTTCTCAACGCGGCCTTCGCGTCGCTCAACCACCAGCTTCCGATGTTCACGTTCGTGCCGGTGAGGTTGCGCAGTTCAATCGCGTCCTCGAAGGGCAGGTCGGTGTGGGCCAGCGCCTCGTTGATGACCACGTTCGAAAGCGAGAGATAATTCGCCGCGCCCGGAGACTCCGTGCCCGGGAAGCGCACGATGGCCGCGTTGCCGTCCGGGAAGCGGCCTTCCGTGATGCCCACGGCCTGCGCGCCGAAGGTGATGGAATCGACCAGCACCGCCGCGCTGATTGAGAAGCCCAGCGCCTCGCCGCCCGCGCCGAGGCTGAAGTTCACATGGTCCGCGCCCGCACCGGGATTGCTGTCGGCCCAGAACCGCTGCCAGCCGTTGGTGCCGCCGCCGCCGATGAAGGAGAGCGCGGGAATTTGCGACTTGGTGCGGTTGGCCAGCGTGTCGGTGAGGAACAGTCCGCCCACGGCCACGGGCTGCGCGTTGGGATTGTAGAGTTCAAACCAGTCGTCCTTGCCCGGCTGGGCCGCCGCGAGCCACTCGTTGATTTTCACGAGTGTGATGTCGCCGAGTGTGGCCGCAGCGTTGGCGGCCTCGGACGTGGGCACGTTCAAGACCCAGTTCGTGGAACCGTCCGGCACGCGGCCGATGGAGAAGTCTGCGATCTGCAAACCATGCACCACGGCGTTGATCAGACCGCCGCCGTTCGACAGGTTGTCGAAGAGGTAAATCGCGCCGCCGCTCGACTTGAGACCGAAGCCCGTGTTCGTGGCCGAGGCCAGCAGATCCGGATCGCAGCGCAGCCGCAGGTAGCCCAGCGCGCCGATGCTCGTGCCCGGCGCGAAGACGTAGCGGCGCGGCACCAGCGTGTTGTCCGTCACGCTCATGTCGCCGATGTCCACCGGTGTGCCGGAGAGGTTGTGGAATTCAATCCAGTCCGGCGTGGTGCCGTCCGGTTCGGCGAGCGACTGGTTGTTGGCCAGCACTTCGTTGATGACCACGCCGCTGTTCGTGTTCAGCGCCGTGGGATTCGGCGCGCCGGGCGTCGGCAAATCGAAATACACCACGTTCGACGAGCCGTTCGGCGAACGGCCCTGCGACACGTCCACCCGCTGCGAGAGATAGACCACCACGTCGATGAGCGAGAGGTCGTAGTTCGCCAGGCTGATCAAACCCTGTTCCGGCGTGAGCGAGAAGTTCAGGTGGTCCGCGCCGCTCGCGCTGTTGCCATCCGCGATGAACGAGCGGTAGCCACCGCCCGCGATGAAACTCAGCGCGGGGATTTGATGCTGCCCCGGCCAGCCTGTCGGCTCGTCGCTCAAGTGCAGCCCGCCCAGCGCCACCGGCAGGGCGTCGAAGTTGAACAGCTCGATGAAGTCGTCGGGCGACAGGGTGAGGCCCGAGGCGAGCCATTCGTTGATGCGCAGCCGGAGCGGATTGCCGAGTCCCGACGCGACGTTGGCCGTGCCAAAGGTGGGCACGCACAAATTCCACGAGCCGTCGGCGAGCCGTCCCACCGAGAGGTTGGCGAGCTGTAGGCCGAAGGTGATCGAATCCACGAGCGCGCCGCCATCGGCCACGCTGTTATAGAGGAACAGTCCCTCGCCGTTCGCCGAAAGCGAGAATTCCAGATGCAGGCCTGGCGTATTCGCGCTGTCCGCATAGACCACGAGGTAGCCGCCCGCCGGAATGATCGAGCCAGCCGGGAAGGTGAACTTGTCCGGGTCCGTGGCGTCGTCCGAGAGCCTCATGCCGCCGAGGTCAATGGGCGAGGACGAGGCGTTGAACAGCTCGACCGCGTCCGGCGTGGTGCCCGCATGAACGAGCACGCCGCTGTTCGCCGCGAGAATTTCGTTGAGGCGAATCGGACTGAGGTTCGTGTTCACAAACCAGGTGCGGGACTCGGTGACGAGCGCGACCGGGCCGAAGTTCGAGTCGTCCTGATAAAGTCCCGAGTCGAGCTTGCCCACGACATCGACGCGATGCGCGCCGGGCGTGAGGCTGCTCAAACTGATCGGCGTGGCCGACGCCGTCTCGGCGCTCCAAGGGCCGAGGTCGAGCCGCCACTTGTAATGCGTGAAGCCCGAGCCGTTCGGGAAGGTGTTGGCCGTGGCCGGAATGCTGTTGCCGGTGCGAAGCGGACCGACCCGCAAGGTCGCCGTGCTCTGGCTGTTCGTGCCGCCGGGCACGCCGGAAATGGCCGCGCCGAAGGGAACCACTCCGCCACGGTCGCGCCCGTTCGGCCCGGTCCCGAGCGCGGGCGAGCCGGAGGCCAGCGCAAACCACGCGCGCAGCACCTGCGCCGATTCCCACGAGTTGAAGTTCGTGGTCTCGCTCAACTGCGGGAGGTAAGTAAGCAACGGATTCGCCGTCGAATTGTTCGTGCCCGCGCCCGCCCACGCCAGCGGCATGAGATTGCTGTTGAAGGTGGTGGCGTTGAACGGCGCCGTGGCATTCGTCAAGTAACGCGTCAGCCGTTCAATGTCCTGGAAGATGTTCCCCTCGACATACATGCCGAGCGCCAGCGCGTAGGTGTCGTCCGCGAAGTTCAGCACCGCGCCAAGGCCCGCGTCCTCGAAGCCCGCGCTCGACTGCCGGACGACGGTGTTGTTCAGGAAGGTAAAGAAGTTGCCCTGCTTGGCCGTGGCCGCCTGGTCCACGTCATAGAAGAGGTTGCCAATGACGGTGATTTCCGAGGTGCTGCCGCTGTCGCTGCCGCCGCTCACGGCGCTGGCCGAGTCCGGCGAGCCGAGCCGGTGCGCGTGCAGGAAGATGTTGCCCTCGACCCAAGCATCCGTGCCGTCGAGATCGAGGATGTCGTCGTCGCTGCCCGTGAACACGTTGTCGATGATGTGCAGGATCGGGCCGGGCCGGTTGCCGCCGGTGAAATCAATCGTGTCGTTGTAGCCGATGGTCTTGCCGAAGAAATTGCGGAGGATGACACCTCGCCCGCCTGCGCGGATGCCGCCGGCACCGTGGACCGGCTCCAGCGCCGCTGTGGCCGCCGGGAAGACGCAATGGCTGACCACGAACGACGCCGCGTCCAGATCGAGGTAGCGCCGATCCGTGGTGCCGAAGGTGACGTGGTCAATGACCGCCGCGCCGCCGCTCAGGTCGATGGCCGTGCCGTTGTTGCCCTCGACATGCGCGTAGGCGAAGCGCGACTCGGGCGAGGAACCGGAGCCGTTGATCACGATGCCGCCCCAACGGTTGCTCGGCCCGGGTGACGAGAGGAATTGAATCCCCGCCGTGGGCGTGCCTTCGGCGAGCAGGCGTCCGCCGTTGGCCACGTTTAGACTCACGCCGGAATTCAGGAACACCGTGGTGCCGGGCTGGATGGTGAGTGTGCCGCCGTTCGGGACGGTGGTCGCGGCGGTGAGCCGGTACGGGCCGGCGCCGGGCGACCAGATGACGTTCGCGCCCAGCGTGCCGGACTGATCGTTGAAGGTGCCGGTGTCGTACCAGACCACGAGGTTCGTGCTGAAGACGGTGCTGTTCACGCCCACGAATTCCACGAGCAGGTTGTTGTAGCCGGGCTGGAGGGCGACGGCGCTGTTGGTCCAGCGGCCTTCCCACGCGGAGTAGATGCTGGCCGCGCCGTTCACGCGCACGGTGCGGGTGTCGATGGCGTTGGCCGCGCCGCGCAAGGTGATCGTGGCCGTGGTCGAGACTGGCACCCCGTTCGAGAGCGGCAGCGTGTGGATCAGGCTGTAGGTGAGCGGGAGTTGCGCAAGCACATTGGCCGTGCGGTTCGCGGCGAATGTTTTCATCACGGGGCTGGCGCTGCTCGCCGACCAGTTGCCGAGCAACTGATCGATGAGCGGGTGGATGTTGGTCGGCGCGAACACCGAATCGCCGAGGCGCTTCAACTCCGCGAAATAGACCGGGGCAAACTGTGGATGGCGCATGAAACGGTTCAGCACGGGCACGATGGCGTTCCCGTTCGGGGGGTTCAGCATGATCCAGATTGATTCCGCCGTGTTGCCCGCCGTGTCACCCTGCCCGAGGATGGTATCGAAATCATGCGGGATGAGTGTGAAGCGCGGATCGTTCACGCCGCGATACATCGCGTAGTCGTCGCCGCGCCCGACGCACAGCGCAGTTTCGCTGTATTCCATGAGCGAGCAGACGGCGAAATAACGCATCCAGTTCGTGACGTTCACGTTGGCCTGCACGCCCGCCACGTAGTTGCTCTCCGGCACGGCCAGTTGCAAGGCGAGCGTGAGCAGGTTCATGTCGCGCCAGTCGTTCTCGCTCTGGTTCGAGGTCTTCGAGTAGCCGCGCGTTACATACTGGTTGCCGTTGGTGCCAAAGTTCGTGAAGTCGGCGTTGTGATTGCCGGTCGAGGCGCGGTAGGCGTTGCCTCCGCCATCATTCGGGTAATGATTCTCCGCCCATTCGCCGTTGATCGGTTCGACAAAGACGTAGGCTCCGAACTGCGGTGAGACGGCAGAGGCCAGATCCGCGCCATTGATGCGGTAGCGCACGGGGCGCACGCTGGCCGTCGGCAGGCCGGACTTGAGCGAGAGCGCGGAGCCGAGTGTCTGGATGTGGGTGAAACGGTTGTTCAAATTGATCTCCGTCAGTCCGTTCCAGCGCGTGTCCGAGGGGATGTTGACCCGGTTATTCTTGGGCGTGCCGCTGCGGCTGCCCGCGCCGCGGATGCGCATGCCGGCGAGGTAACGCACCTTCGTGCCCTCGCCATCCTGGGTGATGAAGGTGGCATTCATCTCCGCATCGCTGTTCTGGCTGATGGCGAAATACTCCGCCTGCTCCGTGCCGGTCATGATGATGCGGAAGAACGGCAGCGAGTTGGTCTCATACTGCTCGTTGTCCACCTGGTAGAGCGCGTTGGCCGTTTGCGCGAAGACGCCGGTCTCCGACCGCGCCGGGGCCGGCCAGAAGTTGGTCCGCTGGGTCGGGTCGATGCAGCGCACATAAAACTCGCGCACCGTGCCCACGGCCTGCGCCGCGATGGTCGCGCCATAGGTGCCGTCGCCCGCCACGCCGTCGTTGTGCGCGCCGTCGTCAAACATCGTCACGCCAGCAAACGTCCCTGGGCCGGTGGTCGTGTGGTTGCGCGAGAAGAGCACCACGCTGAGACCGTTCGTCGCCTCGTCGCGGATGCGCGCGGTCACCGTCACGGCGTCCGCCGAGGTCGGGATTTGCGGGAAGTGCGCCACGTTCAGAATCATCGGCTGGATATTGTTCGTGCGCGCGGTGTTGGCCACGCCGGGCGTGCCGTTGGTCTGCGTGCTGAAGCCCCAGTTCTGGCCGTATTGATTGGGCAGGAGCGGGTTGCGCAGTTCCAGCGTGCGCCCGCCTTCCATGGTGTTGTTGCCAGTGTTGAAGTTCGTGCCATCGGCCAGAGAGAACCATTCCCAACCGCGCGCGCTGAAATCGATCGGGCCGCGCTGGCGGATGGCCCAGTCGCCTTC
>JBBQYK010000236.1:0-8197 GCA_038208765.1 Verrucomicrobiota bacterium | reverse complement strand
CCGGAATTAAACGCCACGCCCTGCGCCGTCGCACGCACGCGCGTGGGAAACAGTTCCGGCAAATAAAGCGGCAGCCAGCCGTAGAACGACGCCGTCACGCCCCCGGCCAGAAAAACCATGAGCAGAAACGAGCCGCCGTAGCTGTGAACGAACCGGAACAGGTACGCGCACACCAGCAGCGAGGCGAAGCAAAGCGCGAAGTAGGTCGGGCGGCGTCCGAGCTTCTGCCCCAGCCACGGCCCGATGAGACAGCCGATGATCGCCCCGAGCGCGGAAAGCAGTTGCGTGAGCGCTTTCGCGCGCGGTTGCGCGGCCCCGGCCATTTGATCGCCCCAGAGCGGCAGCCATTGGATGGAACCCCACGTCCCGATGAGCGCGATGGAGGCGAAGGCGATGGCCAGCAGCGTGGGCCTGAGCAACGCGCCGGAGAAAATTTCCCGCAACGGTTTCCCGTGACCGGACTTTTTCACCGACTCGCGCCAGCGTTCTGATTCCGGCACGAACATGCGGATGAAAAAAGTCAGCAGCGCGGGCGCGGCCCCGACCATCATCACCCAGCGCCACGAGTCTTTCGTGACGGGGAAAAAGAGCGCGAGTCCGGCGATGACCACGTAGCCGAGATTGCCCGCCGCGCCGATGAGCGCGGCCATGAGCGGGCGCTTTTCCTTCGGCCACGTTTCCATGACCAGCGCCACGCCGAGCGACCATTCTCCGCCCATGCCGAGCGCGGCGATGAAACGCAGCCCACCCAACTGCCACGGCGTCTGCGCGAAATACGTCAGCCCGGTGAACAGCGAGTAGCAGAGAATGCTCGCCGACATCGCGCGCACCCGCCCGATGCGGTCGCCGAGCCAGCCGAAGACCAGCCCGCCGCCCGCCGCGCCAAGGAGGAACATGGCGGTGATGCGCCCCATCCAGAGCTGCACGAACTGCTCATCGACGATGTGCGCCGCCGTCTGCATCTCTTGCAAAGCAGGCCGCGCGACGAGCGGGAAGATGCCCATCTCCATGCCGTCGAACATCCAGCCGAGGAAGGCGGCGGCGAGGACGAGCCATCGTTTGTTTTGCGTTTGGTCGCTCATGGCGGCGCGACGGTAGCGAAGGGATTTGGAAACGCGCGAGCGCAATCACGGGCGGCGAAATGTTTTTCGTAGCCGCTGGAGTTCAGGCTTCAGCCTGAGTTGGAGTTCAACCTTCAGGTTGTCCGGCGGAGGCCACGGCGGAACTCAACCGCCAAAGGAACACGCTGAAGCATGAACTCCAGCGCAATCTGAAAGGTTGAACTCCAACTCACGGATTCTCGCGACAGCCGCTCGCGCGGTAGAAGCGGTAGTTAAACTGCGGCGCGGTGAAATCCGTCAGCGTCATCGACGCCGCGTTCAACTGGTTCGTCTGGATGATCGTCCAGTTCACGAGATTGGTGGACGCCTCGAGGAAGTAGATCTTGCCCGGCTCGCCTTGCAGTTCCATTTGCAGTTCGCCGCCGGGCAGTTGCACCGGCGTGGTCAGGCGCAGGTTCGGGAAGACAAATTCGTTGCGGCCAAAGTCCAGCACCCAGCGCTGCAGCGAGCCTTGCTGCCCGCCGTGATCATCCAGCACAAACAGCTTCCACGCGCCGTTCGGATTCGCGCCGTAGAACTGCGCGAAGTTCGTGGCGAAGACAAAGCCCGGCGGCGGCCCCGGCGCCGGGAAATTGTCCGGCAACGACGGGCCCTCGTTGAAGTCGGTGGGCCGGTAGGTGCCCGACGGAATGAAACCGTTGTTGGACAGGAAGCCCGGCGCGGCGTCATCGAAGACCAAGGTCACGTTGTTCAGCGCGTTGCCGCCGCTGCCGCCGTTGTCCGACATGAGCTTGATCCCCTGCCCGTTCGGCGCGACCAGCGCGATGTCGATGTCGTCGGGAAAACCGTGCGAGAGACCGAACAGCGTGACGCGAAGCTGCGAAATGGTCTTCGGCGCGCAGCGCACCAAGTTCGTGGACGGATACGGCGCGGCGACATCGAAGTCGCGGATGGTGATCGTGCCGCCGTTGTTCGTCCAGCGCCCGCTGTTCACGTTGATGACTTCCAGCGCGGTCTGGAGCGTGAGGCTGTTGCACGGGCCGGCAATTTCCACGCTGAAAATGCCGGGGCTGTGCATGTTCAGCATGGGGAGATAAAGCCCGGCATTCGTCTCGCCTTCCAGCAGCGCGCCGTTCTTGCGCCAGAGGTAAGTGTAATTTCCCGGCACGAGAATGTTCGGAGCGATGGTGAGATCATCGCACGAGCAGGCGGTGATGACCGACGGCAGCGTCGCAGCCAGCAGCGGCGTGACGGTAAGCTGCGCGAAGTTGGTCGCGCGCCCGCAGCCGGTGACTTCCACGGAGTAAAGGCCGGCGTTCGTCGCGTGCAAGCTGGCGAGCACGAGTGTGGCGTTGGTCTGGTTGGTCAGCGCGCCGCCGTCCTTGCGCCATTGATACGTGAACGACGGACCGCCCGCCGCCGTGCTGCGGAAGGACACCGTCTGCCCGGCGCACGCGGTCAGATTCGTCAGCGGCGTGGCCGTCAGCGAAGACTCCACCGTGAGCAGCGCGCTCGCGCTCGCGGTGTTGCAGAAGGTCGTCACTTCCACGGTGTAAAGCGCGCCATCCGTGGGAAAGAGATTCGTCAAGGCCAGCACGCTGGAAGTCTCGTTGGAAAGCACCGCGCCGTTCTTCTTCCACACAAACGAGAACGGCCCGGTGCCCGTGACGTTCGCCTGGAACGTGACCGCGCCGCCCGCGCAGACCGTGCGGTCGGCGAGCGCGGCCACCACGGCGTTCGTGCGCGGCGTGACCGTGGTGTGATTCGTGGCCCGGCCGCACGCACCGGAAACCTCCAGCGTGTAAATCCCGGCCGTCGCGTTGCTCACCGCGCCGAAGAACAGCGTCGCGTTCGTCTCGCCGCTGAGTGGCACGCCGTCTTTGCGCCAGAGTTTTGTGAACCCACCGACGCCGCCGATGACCGGCGCGAGCAGCGCGTCCTGGCCAATACACACGGGGAGATTCGTAAGCGCAACGATGACCGGCACCGTACTGACGGTGAGCGTGGCCGCGTTCGTCGCGGCGGCGCACACGCCCGTGACTTCCACAGCGTAGAGCGCGGTGTCGGCGGGCGTGACGCTGGCCAAGGAGAGCGAAAAATTCGTTGCGCCGGAAACAAGCACGCCGTCCTTGCGCCAGACGAAAGTCAACGGCCCGCTGCCGGAAACCACGGCGGAGAAGGTCACGTTCGCGCCGGCGCACTGCGCCTGGTTCGCCAGCGTCGCGATGGACGGCGGCAGGAGAATCGTGAGCGCCGCGCTGTTCGTCACGCGGCCGCACGCGCCGGATACTTCCACGGCATACACGCCGCCCGCGCTCGTGGTCAGCGAAGTCAGCACGAGCGTGGAATTCGTCTCGTCCGCCAGCAACACGCCATCTCGACGCCACAGGAACGCGAACGGCGCGTTGGTGGAAGCCGTGGCGTGGAAGACCACGGACTCGCCCACGCAGCGCGCCTGATTGATCAAGGCCACGGGCGGAGCTACGACCGTCAGTGACATCGTGTTCGTCAGCATTCCGCAGGGCGTGGTGACTTCCACCCGATAGACGCCCGCGTCCGCCAGCGAAAGATTCGTGAGCAAGTGCGTGTCGTTCGTCGCCGTCGGAAGTGGCGCGCCGTCTCGACGCCAGAGGAACGTCAGCGGGCCGCCGCCATTCACGCCGGAGGCCAGCACCAAGTCGCCACCCGCGCAAACAATCTGGTCCGGTATGGGGTTCAAAGTGAGCGGCGCTGTGACCAGGAGCGTCGCGCTGTTCGTCACCGCGCCGCACGCGCCCACGACTTCCACCGAGTAAAGTCCCGCGTCGTTCGTCGAGGCGATCACGAAGGCCAGCGTGGAATTGGTCTCCCCCGCCAGCGCCGCGCCGTTCCTGCGCCACTGGATCTTGATCGGGCCGGTGCCGCTGATGGCGGTATTGAACGTCACGCTTTCCCCGACGCACCGCGACGCGTCGGCAAGCGGCGTGGCCACCACGGGTTCATTCACCACCAGCGTGGCGCTGCGCGTCACCACGTTGCACGCGCCGGTCACTTGCACGGAATATAGCCCGGCGTCATTCGTGGTGAGTTTGCTGAACGACAAAACTGAATTGGTTTTGCCAGGCAATTCGATTCCATCCTTGCGCCAGCCGTAGCTGAACGGCCCGGTGCCCGCCGTCACCGCGTCAAAGGTCATGCTCTCTCCGGCACAACGCACGGCGTTCGTCAGCGGCGCGACGGTGGTGAGCGCACGCACAGTGATGGCCGCGAAGTTGGTCACGCGGTTGCACGCGCCGACCACTTCCACGGAATACACGCCGCTGTCCGCCGGCGTGGCGCTGCCGATGATCAGCCCCGGCGTGGTGATGATGAGCTGCCCGTCGCGCCGC
The DNA here is from genome assembly GCA_038208765.1 of Verrucomicrobiota bacterium. GTDB lineage: Bacteria > Verrucomicrobiota > Verrucomicrobiia > Limisphaerales > SIBH01 > JANNGC01. The sequence continues at coordinate 3,768 of JBBQYK010000236.1, read as the reverse complement.
CAGAAATAATAGTGCGGCCCCGTACCCTCCACTTGCACAGAGAGGTAGATCAATTCACCCGCGCAGACCGTTGAGTCGGCGAGCGGCGAGACGGTGGTCAGTTGGTTCACGACCAGCGTCGCAGTGTTGGTCACGGTGTTGCACGCGCCGGAAATTTCCACGGAGTACAAGCCGGCGTCATTCGTGGTGACGCTGTCAAGCGAGAGCGAACTGTTCGTCCCGCCCGGCAGCACGCCGCCATTCCTGCGCCAGACGAACTGCCACGGCCCGGAACCCGACGCGACGGTGATGAAGTCCACCGACTGCCCCGCGCAGCGCACCGAATTCGTCAGCGGCGTGGCGGCGGTCAGGGCGTTCACGCTCAACACGGCGGAGTTTGTCACCACGCCGCACGCGCCGGCGACGGAAACAGAATACACGCCCGCCTCCGCCGCCGAGACGTTGGAAAGCGTGAGGCTGGAATTCGTCGCGCCGTCGATGAGCGAACCTTCGTGCCGCCAGGCGAACGTGAACGGCCCGGTGCCGCCGGGCACGGTCTGGAAGATCACCGCACCTCCCGCGCAAACCGTCGTGTCGGTGAGGAGTGTCGCCGTGGTCAACGCGTTCACCGCGAGCGTCGCGGTGTTCGTCACGGTGTTGCACGAGCCGGAAACTTCCACGGAGTAAAGCCCGGCGTCATTCGTGGTGACGCTGGCGAGCGCGAGCGAACTGTTCGTCTCGCCCGGCAGCGCGTCGCCGTTCCTGCGCCAGACGAACTGCCACGGGCCGGAGCCTGAAACCATCGTGCTGAAGGCCACGGATTCACCCACGCAGCGCACCGCGTTGGACAGCGGCGTGGCGGCGGTCAGGACCAGTAAATCAACGCGGGCCGTGCGGATGATCATTCCGCATTCGCCAATCACCATCACGGAGTAAAGCCCGGCGTGGGCCGACGTCACGTTCGTCAGTGAGAGCGTGGCGTTGGTCGCGCCGGCCAGCAGCGCCCCCTCGTGCCGCCACTGGAAGCCGAACGGCCCAGTGCCCGCGACCTGCGTGTGGAGCGCGGCCGCCCCGCCCGGGCAGACCACCACGTCCACCAGTGGCGCGACCGTGGTGCGCGCCTGCACGAGAAGGGCGAAACTATTCGTCACCGACCCGCACGCGCCGGTCACTTCCATCGAATAGACCGCCGTGTCGTTCGTGGTGAGCTGTTCGAGGGAAAGAATCTCGTTGGTCACGCCGGGCAGCAGCACGCCGTCCCGCCGCCAGACGATGGTGAACGGGCCGGAGCCGGAGACGAACGAACCCACGGCGATGCCCTCGCCCGCGCAGCTCACCACGTCCTCCGGCGGCGTGGTGCTGGTGGCGAGCCGAACGACGAGCGTGGCGGAATTGGTCACGGCCTTGCACGGACCAGTGACCTCCACCGAGTAGGAGCCGGCGTCCGCCACGCCCGCGTTCGTAATCGTGAGAGTTGAATTTGTCGCGCCGTCAACGATCCCGCCGTGGCGCCGCCAGACGAAGGTGAACGGCCCCGCGCCGGACGCGACGGTGGTGAAGGAAATGTTTTCTCTCTCGCACACCGCCGCATCAGCCAGCGGCGTGACGGTGAACAAGGCTCGCACGTTCAGGAACGCGCTGTTCGTCACCGCGCCGCACGCGCCGGTGATTTCAACGGAGTAAACTCCGGCGTTGTTCGTAGTGAGCGAATTGAGGACGAGCGCAACGCCGGTTTCGCCCGGCAGGACCACGCCATCCCGACGCCACACGATGACGAACGGCCCGGTTCCACCGGCCGTCGTCTCGAACGTGACGCTTTCGCCCGCGCAACGCACCGCGTTCGTGAGCGCGCTCGCGGTGGTGATTTCCCGCACGAGCAGCACGGCGGAATTCGTCACGGCATTACAGGCGCCGAAAACTTCCACAGTGTAGAGACCGGCGTTCGTCGCGGAGAGCGCCAGAAGATTCAAGCTGGCATTGGTCGCGCCGTCGATCAGCGCGCCGTCCTGCCGCCAGACGTAGGTGAACGGGCCGGTGCCCGAAGCGACGGTGGAAAATTGGGCCGCGCGGCCTGCGCAAACCTCCGCGTCCACCAGACGTGTCGCGGTCGTCAGCGCGCGCACCGTGAGCAACGCGCCGCGCACGACCGTGCCGCACGCCCCGGTCACTTCCACGGTGTAACTGCCCGCGTCGTTGGTCGTGACGACGGGGAGCAGTAGCGAGGCGTTTGTGGCGCCGGCCAAAAGGTTGCCGTCGTGCCGCCAGACGAACGTGAACGGGCCGGTGCCGTCTGTCGTGGTGTTGAACTCCGCCGCTTCGCCCGCGCACCGCGCCTGATTCACGAGCGGTGTCGCGACGGTGTTGGTGAACACGACGACCAGCGCGGTGTTGGTCGCGCTGCCACAGGGGCCGGACACTTCCACGGCGTACGTTCCGCCCGTGGATGAGTCCGCCGCGCCGAGATTGAGCGCGGGACTGTTCGCGCCGGAAATCACAATTCCATCCCTGCGCCACACGATGTTCAACGGCCCGGTGCCGTTGGTGGCGGACTGCAAACTCACCGGCTGCCCCGGACACGCGAAGACATCGCCCATCGGTATCGGCACGGGCGGCGTGCGGACGGTGAGCGCGGCGGTGCTGCTCGCGGTGTCCCCGCAAAGACCACTGACGGTGACCATGTAGTTGCCCGCGTCGGCCGCCGAGACGTTGGTGAGAGAAAGAATCGCATTTGTCTGGCCCGGCAGGAGGACCAGGTTGTGCCGCCATTGGTAGATCAACCCGGCTCCACTGGCGTTGGCGTTGAAATTCACGTTCGCCCCGGCGCACACGGTCTGGCTCATCGGGCCGATCACGAGGAGGTTTGGATGCACGGTGAGCGTGGCACGGTTGGTGATCGTGCCGCAGAAGCTGGAGATGATTACGGAGTACTCGCCCGAGTGCGCCTCGGTGACATTCGGCAGCACGAGCGACGGATTGGTCTGGCCCGCGAGCAGCACGCCCTCGTGCCGCCACTCGAAAGTGAAGATGGCACAGCCGGTGGCGGTCACGTCAAACTGCACGGTCTGCCCCGCGCAGACCACGGCGTTGCTGGGCGACGGGCCTTCGATGCTGTTCGGCCCGCGGCAGAGGATGGCGGAGATTTGATCGAAGATGGTGGTGAGCTCCGATGAATCGTTCGCGTAAAAGAAATCATTGGTCGAGGAGGCGGTCGAGGCCAGCAACGCCCGATCCACGTTGGTGCCGCTGCCGTCGTTGAGACCCATGGTGAAGATGCGCGTGCCCGCCAGTTTCGCGAGATGGGCATTGGACAGCACCTGACTCACTGAATCATCGTCTTGCGCCTTCGGCACTCCGTCCGTGAGCAGGACCATCACCGGCAAAGCACCCGCGCGTCCGCGGATGGACCTCAATTCAGTCTGGGCGGTGATAAGGCCGCAGGAGATGCAGGTGCCACCGCTCGCCGCCGGCAACCCGCTGATCGCGGCCTCGACGGACGCGGCGTTGGTACTAAGCTGATGATTCAGGGTGGCGCTTGGGTTGTAAGAAACCAGGCCCGCAATGTCCGCGTTGGTGCCGAGGATGAGATTGCGGACAAAGTTGGTCGCGGCCGTGCGCGCGTCGGTGTAAGGCGTGCCGAGCATCGATTCGGAACGGTCGATGACGACCATCACGTCGAGGGAATTGAAACAGTAGGCGACGAGCAGCGTGGCGTCCGCGCTGGCGCTGCATCCATTCGTGCGGCTCGCGGTGACGGTGTAGATGCCGCTTTGGCCAATGGTGAGGTTGCTC
>JBBQYK010000235.1:0-8208 GCA_038208765.1 Verrucomicrobiota bacterium | reverse complement strand
GCGCACTGGTCGCCCGCGATGGACGCCAAGCTCGTCGCGCTGGAAAAAGATAATCTGATCACGCCGAAGGAAGCGGAGGCGATTCGCAACTCCGACGAGAAAGCACGTCAGAAAATCACCATCAAGCCGACCAAGTGGATGTATTGGAACGTCCATGTGGACGGACTGGAATACACGCACGACCTCATCGTGGAGCGCGAGGGCGTGTTCAAGGAATGCGTGAGCGCGATGAAGATGGCGAAGATTCTCGGCTACCAGGTCGCGACCAACACGACGGTGTACAAAGAAACCGAAGTGCAGGAGATCGAGGACATGTTCAAGTTCCTCAGCTCGCTGGACGTGGACGGCCACACCATTTCCCCCGGCTACGATTACGACGCGGCGAAGAAGGACATGGTCAAGCGCCTCGGCCGCGATCCCAAGGAGTTCTTCCTCACGCGCGACATGACCCGGCAGAAGTTCGCGAAGATTCAGGAGTGGGGAAAGCACTTCACCATTTTCGGCACGCCGGTCTATCAGGAATTTCTCTCCGGCAAACGTGAATTGACCTGCACCGCGTGGGCCATTCCGACCTACAACGTCAAGGGCTGGAAAGCGCCATGCTACCTGATGACCGACGGCCATTACCCGAGCTACTCTGAGATGCTGGAGAAAGTGCAGTGGGAGAAATACGGCGTGGTCAACGGCGTGGCGCGCGATCCGCGTTGCGAGCATTGCATGGTTCATTGCGGCTACGATCCGAGCGGCGCACTCGGCACAAACTACCAGTCCGGCGACAACTGGAAAAATTTTGCCTACAACTTCGGCGCGAAACCCAAGCCGTGGGCGGCCAGTCCGGCGCTGGCGAAAACCGCCTTCAACGGCGTGAGCATCGGCAAGGGCCACCTCGCGGAAGCGAAGGCAGCGATCAATCCGGCGGCGGGCGCACGCGGAGCTTTCTCACGCAAGGAAGAAACGCACACGCACCCGACCGACGATTCGTGTGCCACTGACTCGGCAAAGTCCCAGCCCATCCAGTCCAAGGTCGAATAAGCCCGCAGTGGTACAGTCATCGATCTTGTCAGCCGGCTCCCGGACGACATTCACGGCTTGTTTCCGCTGACCGGCAGCTTTCGCTTCAACGCCGCCTCCACATGCGCCGGCACGAAGGCGTGGATGTCGCCGCCGAGGCGCACGATTTCCTTGATAATGCGCGAACTGACGAACGTGTAGGTCTCCTTGGGCATCATGAAGATGGTCTCGACGCGCTCGTTCAGCTTGCGGTTCATGAGCGCCAGTTGGAACTCGAACTCGAAGTCCGAGATGGCGCGCAGCCCGCGGATGACCGCCTGCCCGCCGCACGCCTCCACGTAATTCACCAGCAGCCCGCTGAACGTGTCCACCTTTACGTTCGGCAGCCCGCGCACGGACTCGCCGACCAGCGCCACGCGCTCATCGAGGCTGAAGAGCGGCTTCTTCCCCTCGTTGTTCGCCACCGCCACGATGACCGTGTCGAAGAGCTTGGTGGCGCGCTGCACGATGTCGAGATGGCCGTTGGTGAAGGGGTCAAAGCTGCCGGGATAAATCACTGTGCGCACGGACGGAGCGTAGCAAGGGGCGCGAGTTTTCCCATTGAAAATTCTGCCGCACGAAAACGCGCCATCGCTCTGTTCACATCTCCTTCAACGCCTTCGGGCGGATGATGGTCATGCTCTGGCCGGCGTCATCCATCGTCACGTCGTCGGGACGCCACGGGACTTCGTAGGCGCGCATCGCGTCGCGGAAGCCTTTCAAATTCATGGGCGGCTGCTCGATGCACGTCGCGGCCAGCGCGGGATCATCGCGGAGCAGCGCGAGAAATGTTTGCTCGCCTATTAAAATGCGGCTGCGGCCCGAGGCGCTTTCGAGGCGGGAGGCCAGGTTCACTTCGCGTCCGAAGACGGTGTAGTTCACCAGGTGCGCGTCTGAACCCATCAGGCCCACGGTCATCATGCCGGTGTTCACGCCCGAGCCGAGCGTGAGAATGTCGAGCAAGGGCTGCGGCGCTTCACCCCGAAAGGCGCGCTGCATGTGCGCCTCCTCGCGCCGCGCGTTCTCTTCGCGGCGCTGCTGGTTCAGCTCAAAAATCTCGCGCTGAATATCAATGATGGCGCGCACGCAACTGACAGCGTGGCGTTCGTTCGCCACGGGCGCGCCCCAGAACGCCATCACGCAGTCGCCGATGTATTTGTCGAGCGTGCCGCCGTGCCGTTTGATGCAGGCGGCGGAGATGCCGAGGTAGAGATTCACCGTGGCCAGCACGTCCGCCGACTCGATGTCAAAAAAGTGCTTGGCCTCGTCGCCGCTCAACCGCAGTTCCAGCGCGCGGGCATCCGCCAGTTGCTGCCGCGCGTCGGTGATTTCCGTGAAGTTGCGCACGTCGGCGAAGAAGACGGTGAGTTCGCGCCGCGCGCCGACCAGCGAAAGTTTTTTCGCACCGAGCAATTCCGTCACGATGTCAGGCGAAACGATTTTGCTGAAGATGCTTTTCGTCCGGTGGCGCAGCTCGCGCTCATGCCGCACGAGGTACGTGATCAAACAAACGTGCGTGACGAGCAGCGAACCGCCCACGGGCAGCACGATGGGCAGCCACACCCGCGACTGGACGAACACGCCACACGCCACGGCTACGTACGCCGCCGCGACGAAGCCGATCGAGAACAGCGCGTAGAGCGGGCGCAGACTGAGCGTGAGCAGCGCACCGCCCACGCCGAAGACGATGATGAGCGCAAACTTCCAGGGCAACGTGAGCGGCCGCACGAAGCGGTTCGTGAGCACGGAGTTGGCGACATTCCAGTGTGCGCTGACCAGATAGGTATTGTGTTCGAGCGGGGTCGCGCCCAGGTCGGTCAGGTTGTTGCCCGTGGCGGTGGAGCCGATGAGGGCAATTTTTCCCGCCCAGCGGTTGGTGACTTCCTGACCGAGCCGCCTCAACTCGTAGCGCGCCAGCAGCGTCTCAATCGGCTCCGTCGTCACCCTGGAATCAGTGCCGCGCAGGCTCCAGTCCACATAGAACCGCCCCTGACGGTCCACGGGGATGATGCGCCACCCGCCTTGCGCGTCGGGAATCTCCACGCGGCCAGCGATGAAATCCACGCGCGCCCGGTTTAAGTCGAGGTTCAGATCGCGCGCCGCGAGCAAGATGCCGAGCTGCCAGAGGCGCTGCTTGGTAAAAGGTTTCGTCCAGCGCGGCGGGAGAGCCGGCGCGACGGCGTTTCCATCCAGTTCTGCGGCCAGCGCCACCTCGTCGAATTCGTTCCCAGCATTCATGGGCAGAAAATTCGCCGCGCCCGCCTCCGCATCCGTGCTCGTGAACGTAATTTTGCCGCCGGAAGCGAGGGCTGAGTCGAGCTGCCATCCACGCTCGCGCGCCGCCCGGCGGATGAGCGGGTGCCAGACGTTGACCACGGAATACGCCTGCACGCGCCGCAGAATGCCGTCCACCTCGCGGTCGGCGGAAATGTCCGCGACCGCCCAAGCATTGGTGCGAAAGAGATCCACGGGCGCAAGAGATTTTTCCGCCGGGAGAATGACGTTGCCGGCCCGGCGGATTTCGCGCGCGAAAAACTCGTCCGAGCCGAGTCGGGTTCCATCGACGATCACGGACGGGTGATCGGGGCGTTCCTCGGCGAACAGCACATCGAAGCCGATGGCGCTGGCTCCTTGCGCGCTCAGTTCCTGAACCAGCCGCGCATAAACCTGGCGCGGCCATTGCAGCCCGAATTGATAAGGAAACGTGCCATCGAGAAGAGTCTGAATGCTGTCGTCGGTGATGGCGACCAGTCCGAGATTGGTGGCCACAGCCCCGCTGCGCTCCGCCGCCATCCGCACGCGCCAGTCGTAGGTAATCCATTCGACGCGTTGGAAGGGCGTGGGGACATCCCGTTCTGCCAACCATTCCAGAAAGCAGACGGAGGCCGTGACGCCGGCACAAATCAGGGCGGGCACGATTGCCGTCAGCTTCCACTTCACCGCGCAACCCAAACAAAAAACCCAGAGCAACTCAAGGTCGCTCTGGGTTCTGAAAAAACTTCAGGCCCGACTGGCCCGCGCCTCAGTTACAGATCCACCGGAGGAGGATCAATGACCACGCCCGACCCGCCTGCTCCGCCCTTCGGGAACACCGGCGAAATGAACGGAGCCAGCGGCTGGATGAACGGCGGGATTTCGCGACCGATGCCATGAGTGGCCGCATCGCGCAGCGCTTCAACAATGCTGCGGAGAAGATCGGACGGGGCCGGGTGCGGCGGCCGGTCGGTCGGCCCGACGGTCTCACCAGCCTTCACGATGAAAGTGTCCACGCTGTTCGTGCCGTTCGGATAAGCCACGCCCGCCGAACCATCAAGGATGGTCACCTGACCATCAGCCGTGACGTAGGCCGTCGTGCCACGAATGCCAGCGACGCCCTTGGGCGTGGCGATTTCGTAGCGGGAGCCTTTGGCGAGCTTATTAATCTTCGCGTAGATGGCACCTTCGTTCACGCTGACCTGCGTCTCGGTGACCCGGTCCGCGCCGGCGTCGGTCGAGGTGATCTTGTCGATCACCAAGATAGATTGGGGAGCCACTTGAATAATGCCCACGTTGCCGCCGATGTCGATGTCCACATGGGAACTGGCCCCGGTCTTCACCTTGTCGCCGGCATAAAGTTTGATGCCGGTAGCCGCCGACACCCAAGCGCCGTCCTTGTTGGAGTAGCGGACATCGCCAGCGAGGGCGTTGATGATGGCCACGCGATCGACGGTCTTTTGCGCGCAGACGGGGAAGGCTACGAGCAGAAAAGCCAAGGCCGCGAAGGCTTGGAACAGACGCTTTAAATTTAAGTTCATAAACATGATTCGGGTTGCCAGCGTAAAACTTTGGCCGTGAATTTAAGAACCGGCCCGGAAATGTCAATTTGATTGTCCAAGAATGCGGCCCGAAAAAACGGCGCAGGCCGGAGAGAGAAGAATGGTGGAGCCTAGGGGATTCGAACCCCTGACCTTCTCATTGCGAACGAGACGCTCTACCAACTGAGCTAAGACCCCACTCGAAAAAGCGGGCGCAAATTTCCAGACGCCCGAAACAAATGCAAGCGGCAAGTCGGGAAACGTGCGCCGTCATTCTGAACTTACTTTTTAAGCGGCCACGCGGCGGTCACAAGCGCCTTGTAGCCACCGATGAGCGAGTGGACGTTTTTGTAGCCCATGCCGTGCGCCACTTCGCAGGTGAGGATGGAGCGGTAGCCGCCGCCGCAATACATGATGATTTCCGCGTTCGGGTCCGGCAGAAGTTTTTCGATGTCGCGCTCCAGCACGCCCTTGCCGAGATGCAAGGCCTGCTCGGCGTGGCCGTTCTGCCATTCGCCGTCCTCGCGCACGTCCACGAGGACGGCGGCGGGATTCGCCGCGAGCCGGGCGCGGGCCTGATCAATGGTTATTTCGTGAACGCGCGGGCGGGCTTCGTTCACGATTTTCAAAAATCCGGGCGAATGATCCATGCGCGGAAGTTAATCACCGAATTTCGAAATCGAAATCCCAAACATATTTTTAAACCTCGCGAAATACCGAAATGAGAACCACACGACCAATGGCCTGCCCGGCTTTGTTCCTGCCGCTCCAAGCACCCGTCTTTTGAGTTCGCCACCCTGCGCTTGCCGCCTCACTTCCAAATCGCTAACACAGGTCCATGCCCACGCTGCTGCTCGCCGGAACCAAAAAAGGATTATTCATTTTCACCAGCGACGACCGCCGCGCGTGGCGGATGCGCGGGCCCTGGCTGCCGGGAAAAGAAATTACGCACGCCATGTTTGATCCGCGGACCGGGCAGATTTTTGCCACGGCGAATGACGCCTGGTTCGGCTGCGAGATCATGCGCTCTTCTGACCTCGGTGAGACATGGACGGGCGCGGTGTTGAATCCCGCCTTCGCCGAAAACTCCGGCCTCAAGCTCGAACGCCTCTGGCATCTGGAGCCGGGACTCCAGAGCGAACCGGAAGTGCTCTACGCGGGCGTCGCACCGGCTGCGCTATTCCGCACCGCCGATGGCGGCAAGACCTGGCACGAAGTGACCGGACTCACCGCGCATCCCACCCGCCCAGACTGGCACCCGGGCGCGGGCGGACTCTGCCTGCACTCCATCGTGCTGGACGAACGGCTGCCCCGGCGCTTGTTCGTGGCCATTTCCGCGGTCGGCGTCTTCCGTTCCGAAGACGGCGGCGGGACCTGGACGACGGCGAACCGCGGCACGCGTGCGGAATTTATCCCTGGCGACGACAAGTATCCTGACCACGGCCAGTGCGTTCACAAACTGCTCTTGAGCGCGGATGGCAAAATCTTGTTCCAACAGAACCACTGCGGCGTCTATCGCAGCGAGGATGGCGGTGTGACGTGGACGGAAATCACGAAGGGACTTCCCTCCGACTTCGGCTTTCCGCTCGCGCTGCATCCGCGCGATGCGAAGACGCTTTACGTGCTGCCGCTCCAAGGCGGCGAGTTCCGTTGTCCGCCGGACAACAAGCTGCGCGTCTTCAGCAGCCGCGACGCGGGCGCGACGTGGCAGGCGCTCAGCAAAGGATTGCCGGAAGGCAAATGCTTCGCCTCGAGCCTCCGCGAAGGCATGGCCAGCGACACGGGCACGCCAGCGGGAATTTATTTCGGCACCAACATCGGGAAAATTTTCGGCTCCATCGACGAAGGCGATTCGTGGCAGCTCGTGGCGGACAACCTGCCGCCGATTTACTCGGTGGCGACGGGGCAGATTTGAGCCGCCCTTACTGAGAGCCGATCACGTCGCGATGCGTGGGCGTGGGCTGGCCGGGACGGAACGCTTCCAGATGTTCCAAGGTTGCGCGCACCGGGCCGAGCGCAGGGAACACCGCGGCCAGTGCCGCCGCCAACTCTTCGCGCAATCGCTCCGGCCGCGCCTCCGCGCGGAGATTGATGATGAGTTGCCCGCTGGCGATGGGCGCGGTGAGCGTCTGGGAAAGTTCAGGAACGTGATCGTTGCGGACGAGATTGATCACGGCGAGATCGCTCAGACCTTCATCGGGGCTTAAAGTCATTTTCAGATGCGCCACCTCGGCGCCCGCTTCCGAAAGGCGACTCTGAAGCGACCGGCAGAGTGCGCGCACCGCTTCGTTGCCGTCGAGGTCGCCGCTGGTTCCGCGCAGCGCCACGGTGGCGTTCAGCCAGCCCAGCAGCGCCTCGCCTTCGCCATAGAGCGCGTAGTCCACCGGCATGGTGTCGCGCGCCACCTGCTCCGCGGAATCGAGACGCGCAAACCAGTCCTCGAGCCCTGCACCGGTGCGGGCCGAGACGGTGGCGACTTGGGCGTGCGGAAATTCCGCGACGAGTTTCGAGCGCAAGAGTTCCAGCCGTGTCGCCTCCATCGTCTCGCACTTGTTGATGACGATGACGTCGGCTTCCTCCAGTTGCTTTCGATAAATGTAGAGCACCTTCTCAGAAAATTTCCCGCCCTCCTCCAGGCCAAACACCCGCGCCGCGCGCACCGGATCGACCAACACGCTCAATGGGGCAATGGAAAAACTCTCCCCGTAAATGCGCCGCAGCGGATACGTGACCGTCGCCACCAGATCGGTGCAACTGCCCACCGGCTCGGCGATGAAAACGTCCGGGCGCGTGGCCGCATCGAGCTTCCTGGCCGCCTCGACCAGCGAGTTGAACCGGCAGCAGAAACAGCCGCCGGGAATTTCCTCCGTGGCGAAACCGCGCGAGCGCAGCATCGCGGTATCGACCAGTTCCGTGCCCTGGTCATTCGTGATGAGTCCCACGCGCAAGCCCTGCTTCGTCAACCGCTCGGCCAGCCGCGCGACCGAAGTAGTCTTCCCCGCACCGAGGAAGCCACCGATCATGATGTAACGCGACTTTGGACCTTGGACCTTGAACTTTGGACTCATGGCTCATCACCTTTCTGCTTGGAGAGAATTAAATCAATCGCGCGATCCAGATGCTCGCGGTAGTCGTTCACGTCGAGACAGCGTTCGTCCGGCGTGCCGCGCACGGCGTAAATCCAACCGGCGGCGTAGGGCTGTTTGTCGATGAGGGAAATCTTGGCACGCAGTTCGGGATTGGTGCCGAGAAACGTTCCCGCCGCCACGCAATAGACATCCGAGATGGCTTTGAAACCTTCGACCCAGCCGACGATTTGTCCGACGGCCACGTTGGTGTTGCTCTCCGTCTCGAAGCCGTGATC
>JBBQYK010000234.1:0-8231 GCA_038208765.1 Verrucomicrobiota bacterium | reverse complement strand
ATTGTCACCGATGACAACTTCGCCTCCATCGTCGCCGCCGTGGAGGAAGGGCGCGGCATCTACGACAACATCCGCAAGACCCTCCAATACCTGCTGGCGGGCAACACCGGCGAACTCCTGCTCATGACCGTCTGCGTCATCATCGGACTGCCGATGCCGCTCCTGCCGATTCATCTGCTCTGGATTAACCTCGTCACCGACGGTCTGCCCGCGCTCTGCCTCGCCACCGACCCCATTGACCCCGACGTGATGAAACGCCACCCGCGTCCCCCGTCTGAGCGCATCACGGACCGCAGCTTTCTCGGCACGATGTTTCTCACCGGCTTTCTCACGGCGGGCGTGGCGTTCGCGGTTTACCTCTACGCCTTGAAGACGGGAACGACTGAATCGGCCCGCACCCAAGCCTTCGCGGTTCTGGTTTTTGCCGAACTCCTGCGCTCCTTCGGCGCGCGCAGTGCCACCAAGCCCGTCTGGCGCATCTCCCTGTTCACGAACATCAACCTTACCATCGTCGTTGCGCTCTCCTTTGGCCTGCAAGTGTGGAGCCATCACAACGAGACCCTGGGCCGCTTCTTGAAAACGACCTCCCTGCCGCTCGCCCATTGCTTCCTGCTGCTCGCGGTCGGCGCAATTCCGCTAGTGGTTTTGGAGCTGGTGAAGTTGGTGCGAAACGCCCGGCGGCAAAGAAAGAACGAGCCATGAACGCACGACAAAGAAATCATCGCTTACTTCTCAGCACCATGAACCCAGCCGCGAACTCGCGCGCTGATTTTCTCGGACCCGCGCAAGGTGTCGAGGTTATGCAACCGCTCGCCGCGCACGTGGACGGTGACCTGATCGCCTCGCTCATCCACATCATCGTCACGCCAGAAATTTTCGCGTCGCTGCATCCGAGAAAATTGGCCCGCGATGCGGAACGAGTTTGTTCGTTGCTGCGACTCATGACGGAAAAACACCGCCGGTGAGAAACCCGGCCATCGGAGTGAAACCCAAAGCACCAACGCACACCATGGGCTGGCTCGGCCCGGGGTTGATCATGGCCGCGAGCGGGATCGGCGCGAGCGATGTGCTGACCGCGACCATCGGTGGGGCAACCTACGGCGTGCAACTACTGTGGGCGGTGCTGCTCGGCGCGTTTTTCAAATTCGTGCTCAGCGAGGGCATGGCGCGCTGGCAGCTCGCGACCGGCACGACGATGCTCGAGGGCTGGGCGCGCCATCTGCCGCGTTGGATCCTGTTCGCGTTTGCCGCCTACGTTGTGCTTTGGGCGGTGGCAGTGAGCGGCGCGCTCATCACCGGCTGCGGACTGGCGGTCGAGAATCTCACGGGCGGCGCCGTGCCGCACTCGTGGGGCGCGTTGGCCCACGCGGCGGTGGCGTTCGCTTTTATTTTTGGCGCCCGCACGCGCGGCTTCGAGCGGGCGATGAAGCCGCTTATCGTCGTGATGTTTGTCGGCATCGTGACCTGCGCCGCGTTCGCGTTTGGCGAGCCTGTGGCCGTGCTGAAGGGGCTGGCGTGGCCGACGATCCCCACCGGCGGCGGCGCGTATGTGCTCTCGGCGATCGGAGGGATCGGCGGTTCGCTGACACTGCTCAGCTATAATTATCTGTTGCGCGACGAGGGGAAAATCAGCCCCGGCGAATTGCCCGCCGTGCGCCGCGACCTCGGGCTCGCCTATGTGTTCACCGCGGTATTCGGAATTTCCGTCATGCTCATCGCGAGCCGCGCTTTCCATGCGGCCGGCGTAACCGTCACCGGCGACGACGCCGTTTCGCGAATGGCGGCGCAGCTCGGCGAGCTGATCGGACCCGCGGGCAAATGGATTTATGCGGTGGGCTTTTGGGCGGCCGTCGTGGCGTCGCTCTTCGGAGTCTGGCAAAGCGTGCCGGGCATCGCGGCCGATTGCTACAGCCTGCTGCGTCGCATGCCCGCCGCGGAGCGCGACGCCACGGTGCAGATGCACTCCCCGGTTTATCGTGTCGCCCTTGTGTTCATGGCCCTCGCCTCGGTGCCGTTCGCGTTCACCGAACGTCCGCTGTTCGTGATCGTCGCGTTCACCGTCATTGGGAGTCTGTTCATTCCCTTCCTCGCGGCGACGCTGCTCTACCTGAACAACCAGGTTCCGTGGCCGTCGGCCATCCGGCATAACAACGCCGTAACGAACGTGGTGCTCATCCTGGTGCTGCTGCTCTTCCTGATCGTCGGCGGGTGGGAAATCTCCGCGCTTCTGACCCGGTAACGCAATGTCGCTCGCTGCAAAGAACCATACTTAAATACAGTCCTTATGAAAATGAAGACCTCGAAAAGGTCCGGAAAAACCCAACGCAAAATCCCCGCACCGGCAGCGCGACCGAATGTCCAAAAAATTCTGACCACGACGGACTTCTCCGACGTTGCCCGAGCCGGGGTGCGCTACGCCGCAGCTCTGGCCACGAAGGACAAACCGATCATCTTCGCCTACCACGGCTATCCGTCACTCATTCATCGCCTGACCTATCGCCGCACCAACCACCCCAATCTCCATGTGCGCGGCTACAAAGAAGAAGGCACGACCTCGACTCCATTCGACATGGTGGTGATGAACGATCTGGACCGCTTTCACCCCGTAGCTGACGTAATCGATCGCGTGCCCAAACTCGGCGCTGGCGCTGCGTATGCCAAGCAGGCCGTTCACGACAAGCTCATCGAGCACAAGCGCTATATCGCCGAGTACGGCGAGGACATGCCGGAGATTCGTAATTGGAAATGGGTCTCGGCCAAATAATCGACAGGCAGAACATGCTCCCGCGCATTTTCCTCATTCGACATGGCGAAACCGAGTGGTCGCTTTCCGGCCAGCATACGGGGCGCACCGACATTCCGTTAACCGAACAAGGCGAACAGGACGCTCGCAAGCTGGCAGAGCCGCTCCGCGCTGTGAGGTTCAGCGGCGTGTTCACCAGTCCGCGGCAGCGGGCACGGCGAACCTGTGAGTTGGTCGGGTTGGATGCCGTTGCCGAAATCGAACCCGACTTGGCGGAGTGGGATTACGGCGACTACGAGGGACAGCGCACCGTGGATATTCGCAAGGGGCGGCCTGACTGGAATCTCTTTCGAGACGGATGTCCGCGCGGTGAATCGCCCGCCCAGGTTTTCGACCGCGCAGATCGGTTGATTGCTCGTCTTCGAGCGATGGAAGGAAATATCGCCGCTTTCTCGCACGGCCACTTTGGGCGCGTCGTGGCCGCGCGTTGGATCGGATTGTCTGTGAGGCAAGCGCAGCATTTCCTTCTCAGCACCGCGTCACTCAGTATTCTCGGTCATGAGCACAACCTCGCCGAAGAGCCGGCCATCGTCCTGTGGAACGCCGTCTCGAACGAAGTTTCAACTTAGCGCCAAACCGACGCCTTGGCGACAAAGACACAACGGCGATAAGAGATTGAACCCTGCGTTGGTGGACAACGAATTGCGAATTGCGACTGTAATAATTCTGATGTCCACCCGTCAGCATTGAGTGATGAAAAACATTTCAGAACAATTTCTGGGGAGCCTGAATGAATTTCTGGCGTTTGCCCGCTCGCGGTTAAACGATCGCGCGCGGCAACAATTGCGCCAGCGAGTTGAAGAAACCGGTCGCGTCTGCGCCGAGCACGGCTGCCTGGATTACCACTGCGACGATGCGCCGAGGGAAAGGAACTGACCCATGACCAAAGATCCTATTTGCGGAATGACGGTGGACGAAACGACGGCGCTCCGCACCGAACGCGACGGGCAGACGTTCTACTTTTGCAGTGAGAATTGCCGAAAGAAGTTTCTGGCGCAGGCTCAACCTGCAAGCAGCGGTGGCGGCTCTGGCGGCAAGGAAACTCACGAGCATCACGAACATTCTCATCACGACCACAAAGACGCAGCGGTGAAGCCTTCCACGGCGGCAAAATACTTTTGCCCCATGTGTCCCGGCGTCGAGTCGGACAAACCCGGCGATTGTCCGAAATGCGGTATGGCGTTGGAGCGCAATCCCGCCTGGGTTGCGCCGGCGGCGGGCAAACCCATTTACACCTGCCCGATGCACCCGGAAGTGCAACAGGATCATCCCGGCAATTGCCCCAAGTGCGGCATGACACTGGAACTGAAAACTGTGACGGCTGCCACAAGTGAGGATGACAACGCCGAACTCCGGGACATGACGCGACGCCTCTGGATTGGCGGCGCGCTCGCACTGCCCGTTTTCGTGCTCGCGATGGCGCACCTGATTCCCGCGCTTGGTCACGAAAGCTGGGTGATGAGCGATACGTCACGCTGGATTCAATTCGCTCTCTCCACACCCGTCGTGCTGTGGGCGGGCTGGCCGTTCTTCAAACGCGGTTGGCGGTCACTAGTGACGTGGCATTTGAATATGTTCACGCTGATTGCCATTGGCGTGGGCACGGCATTCATTTACAGCGCAGTCGTGATGCTTGCGCCCGGCATTTTCCAAATGCGATGCAGTCGCACGGCATGGTCGGCATTTATTTTGAAGCGGCGGCTGTGATTGTGGTGCTTGTGCTGTTGGGGCAAGTCCTTGAACTCCGCGCCCGCAGTCGCACCGGCAGCGCCATCAAAGCGTTGCTGAATCTCGCGCCGCCTACGGCGTGGCAAGTCGCACCGGGCGGCGATCATGAAGTCCCGCTCGACCAGGTGAAAGTCGGCGACTGGTTGCGCGTTCGCCCCGGCGACAAAGTTCCGGTGGACGGCATCGTCACCGAAGGCCATTCCAGCGTCGAAGAATCCATGATTACCGGCGAACCGTTGCCGGTGGAAAAAAACATCGGCGACAAAGTGACCGGCGGCACGGTGAACGGCACAGGCAGTTTCGTCATGCGCGCAGAAAAAGTCGGGAGCGACACGCTGCTCGCGCAAATTGTGAATCTCGTCGCCGATGCGCAACGCAGCCGCGCGCCGATTCAAGGTGTGGCCGACAAGGTTGCCACCATTTTCGTTCCGACGGTCGTAGCCGTGGCGGTGTTGACGTTTGTGCTGTGGATGTTCTTCGGTCCAGAGCCACGGCTGGCTTATGCCATAGTCAACGCGGTTGCCGTGCTGATCATCGCTTGCCCTTGCGCGCTCGGATTGGCGACGCCCATGTCCATCATGGTAGGTGTTGGTCGCGGCGCACAAGAAGACGTGCTGGTAAAAAGTGCCGAAGCCCTCGAACGACTCGAAAAAGTGACGACGCTGGTGGTGGACAAAACCGGCACGCTCACCGAAGGGAAGCCGCGACTGGCGGACTATCAAGCGGTCAATGGTTTTGACCGAAAGGAATTGCTCCGGCTTGCCGCATCATTGGAACAAAGCAGCGAGCATCCGCTGGCGGCGGCGATTGTGAATGGCGCGAAAGCAGAGAGCTTGTCCGTTGAATCTGTGAATGATTTTCGTTCGGTCACGGGCGGCGGCGTGTTCGGACGCGTCGGCGGAAAAGCTGTGTTGGTTGGCAAAGCGAATTTTCTCCGCGCCGAGGGCGTGGCTGCATTGGAAGCGTTGGAAGCAACCGCTAATCCGCTGCAACAAAACGGGCAGACCGTCATGTTTGTAGGAGTGGATGGACGCGCGGCGGGATTGCTCTCGGTTGCCGACCCGATGAAAGCCTCTACGCCCGAAGCCATCCGCGAACTCCATGCTCTCGGCCTGCGTCTCGTCATGGTGACGGGTGACAACCGGCGCACGGCGGAAGCCGTTGCGAAAACTCTCGGCATTGACGCCGTGGAAGCTGAAGTCGAACCGCGAGGCAAGATTGACCGCATCCAAGAATATCGCCGCGCCGGTCAAGTTGTGGCGATGGCGGGCGACGGCATCAACGACGCGCCGGCCTTAGCGGCAGCCGATGTCGGCATTGCGATGGGCACAGGCACGGACGTGGCAATTCAAAGCGCCGGCATCACGCTGGTCAAAGGCGACCTGCGGGCGATAGCGAAGGCCATTCATTTGAGCCACGCCACTTTGAGCAACATTCGGCAGAATCTTTTCTTCGCGTTTATCTACAACGCGCTCGGCATCCCCATCGCAGCGGGTTTGCTCTACCCATTCTTCGGCCTGCTGTTGAGTCCCATGATTGCGGGCGCAGCGATGAGCTTGAGTTCGGTTTCCGTAATTGCAAATGCGCTGCGACTGCGGCATACAAAGTTGTGAATCAATGATGCCGTGTTTGTCGCCGTGACCAACGCGCGGTTTGCTACGCTCCACGGGCTGCCCGTCGCCCCGTCCTCCTCTCGACGACGCCCGTTCCACTTCGCAAACCGCGCGCTCGTCACGAGCTTGCATGAGCAGATGGCCGCAGGAGCGGCGGCCTTCCGTCTGTGGCTCGGCGGCGGGCGTTTCGCTCCGGCTGCGTTTCGCTAGACGCTCCTCTCCGCCTCCGCTCCACGTTCCTCGCTCGCCGACCGCAGACCGAAGCCGGATTGTTTATTTTGCTCGTGCCACTCGACGAAGCCGCGCCTGTCGTTCCAACAATTCCCGCGTGCGGGCAACTTCCGCCGCCAAGGCAGACTCCTTGGGCAACGCAGTGAGATATTCACGGATGAGCATTTTGCTCCCCAAGCCTTCCATCGCGTAGCGCGCCAGCGCATCGTCCTTGTCGGTGCAAAGAATCAAACCCACGGGAGGGTTCTCGCCCGGCTGCATCCAATGCGCGCGCGCGTAATTGGCGTAGAGGTGCATCTGGCCGATGTCGGCGTGGATGAGTCCCCCGATCTTGAGATCAATGATGACGAGGCAACGCAATCGCCGGTGAAAGAACACCAAGTCCACGCGAAACCATTCGTGGCCGATTCGCAGCCGCTTTTGTCTCGCGACGAAAGCGAACTCATTGCCGAGTTCGAGCAGGAACGTTTCGAGATGTTGAATCAGTGCGTCCTCCAACTCGCTTTCGGAGTATTCGTCCTTCAGGTTGAGGAATTCCAAAACCAGCGGATTGCGAATTTCTTCATCGGCAGAAACGGCATCTTCCGGTTTTGGTTTTTCGCCCTTGAGCAACATCGCGGATTTGTTTTTCGACAACGCGGTGCGCTCGTAAAACTGTGAGTTGATTTGCCGGTCAAGTTGCCGGACCGACCAGCCTCCCGCCAACCCCTCGCGGGCGTAAAAGTCGCGGGCGTGAGTATTTCGCACGCGCAAGAGGCGAACATAGTGCGTCCACGGCAAAGGAAAGACGCGGGCGATTTGGCCGAGGTGTTCGAGGGCGCGGACAAATTTCGCGGAAGACCGCCGGTTGAATTCGTCAGTCGGTGATTGACGAATTGGCGCAGGCAAAACGCCCACCGAAGATTCGTCAATCACTGATTGACGAATCTCGGATTTTCCAATCGCCGTTTGGATTTTCTCCGGCCTGGGATAAGCCTGGTAAAACTGCCGCATCGTGCGGAGTTGAATAACCCCAAACCCACGCCCATACTTTTGAGTGAGATCGCGGGACAAACCTTCGATCAATTCTTCTCCGTAGCCGGCGCGCTTTTCTCCACCCTGCTCGTGCTCGACGATGCGCCGTCCGATTTCCCAATACGTGGCCGTCATCAGCGAATTAACGACGCGGGCTGAAGCGCGTCGGGCGGCTTCCAACAATTCGACCACCCCGGACAACACCTTGTTGTAATCAGCGGGTTTCTTCTGAATCGCTTTGTCGGTCTTCGGTTTGTTGCTCGGTCTGCTCATAAAATTCCGTGCTCGTTGTTTTTTATCGGATGGCTATCCGCCTGGCGAGCCATTCGGTTCGTCGCCGGGACAGTGCGATGAAACCCCTTTCGATGGTAGGGCGGCGGCGGGCGCGTCAAGGATACTACGGGTCGGCTCGCTTAGACGCTCGCGCTTCCGTTCCTCCTTTGACCCGCCCGCCGCCGCCCCGGATTTTGCCTCTAGGTTTTCATCGCGGGAATCTGTCGCTGCGCGGAGGGATGCTTGCTCACGCGCACTTGCTGGCATTTCAGACTCTCGCGCTTGACCTTTGCAGGAGGGTTGCAGTCGCCGGTGAAATTTGTTAGAAATCCCCTCTGCAATCGAATTTGCAGCAAACGATGACATAACGACAAATCCATAACTTTCGCGTCGCAACGGCCTAGTCCCACGAGAAAACTGCGAATTTTTAGAGGACGAGAGAGCCGCCGAAGCACGCGCCCAATCGGGCGCGGCTTGGCGTGTTTCTCTCAAAGGCGCTTCGCAGTGCCTCTCGTGGGGGCGCGTTGAGTCCGCGCCTCTTCTGTTTATTGCCAGCGGTGAATAACTCT
>JBBQYK010000233.1:0-8238 GCA_038208765.1 Verrucomicrobiota bacterium | reverse complement strand
CTACAGTTTCTACGCCTGGCTGTTCATCACGGTGTTGCCGCCTTATTTCGGTTTGAAGGGAGCCGTTGTGCCAGTCCACATGAGCGAGATTTTTTGGAGCGTGATGATCTACCTTGGAATTCCATTCGCGGCGGGGGTGTTAAGCCGGGTGATTCTTGTGCCCCTCAAGGGCGAGAAATGGTATGAGAGTGTTTTTATCCCGCGCATCTCGCCCATCACGCTCACGGCGTTGCTCTTCACCATCGTCGTCATGTTCACGTTCAAGGGCGACGCCATTGTCCAACTCCCATTCGACGTGTTGCGAATCGCGATTCCGCTGGTGCTTTACTTTGCCATCATGTTTCTAGTGAGCTTCGTGATGGCGAAACGGCTGGGCGCTGATTATCCGCGCTCCACCACGCTCGCCTTTACTTCGGCGGGGAATAACTTTGAACTCGCCATCGCCGTCGCGATCGCTGTCTTTGGACTCAAGTCGGGCGTCGCGTTCGCCGCCGTCGTTGGCCCGCTGATCGAAGTGCCGGCCCTGATTGGTCTTGTGCATGTCGCCTTCTGGTTCCGTCGCCGATTCTAGCGGTTGATCGGCGTTCAAACAGGCAGTTTGGCTCAGCGCGCGGTGCTTTCGCGTGCGACAGGTGGCCCTCCACTTGCGCACTTATTCAAACTCGTTCGTCTTTGATGATGAAGGCGGATGCAAAGAGCTTGCCGCCAAACGAATACCGCTATGAACTATGAAGACACAAGAATTGGAGAACGACACAGTGAAACAAACCGTCCGGGAACGTTACGGAAAGATAGCTGAGCAAGGTAGAAGTTGCGGCTGCGCTCCGACTTGTTTCAGT
This sequence comes from Verrucomicrobiota bacterium, assembly GCA_038208765.1. Classification (GTDB taxonomy): domain Bacteria; phylum Verrucomicrobiota; class Verrucomicrobiia; order Limisphaerales; family SIBH01; genus JANNGC01. The sequence continues at coordinate 7,399 of JBBQYK010000233.1, read as the reverse complement.
CCGAAGGATGCACCAACCAATAGCAGGCACGATACCGCCGCAGTTTCCCAGGGGTTGGGTTACTCCGCCTAAGAAACCGGCGCTGTTCCCGAGGGCTCAAACCTTGGGCTTGGTTGCGGAAATCCGCAGGCCATCGCCGCTCTGAAGGCGGGCGAGACGGTGCTCGACATGGGAAGCGGCGCGGGCTTCGACTCATTTCTCGCGGCGCGAGCGGTTGGACCGACCGGGCGCGTCATCGGCGTGGACATGACGCCGGAAATGGTGAGCAAAGCGCGGAAGAATAAAACCAATGGCGGCTACGACAACTTCGAGTTCCGCCTCGGTGAGATTGAGAGCCTGCCGGTGGCGGATGCGACCGTGGATGTCATCATCTCGAATTGCGTCATCAACCTTTCGCCGGACAAGGGCAGGGTGTTCCACGAAGCCTTCCGGGTGTTGAAGCCTGGCAGACGGCTCGCGATCTCTGACATTGTGGCGCTCGCGCCGATTCCCGATGAGTGGAAGTGTCGGACACTTTGCCGGTCGAACCAAACGAGCACGACGGCGAAGTGGAGGAACTCAAAGGCGCGTTTCGGCGGATGATTTACAGCCTGCCCGACCAGTATCGCGAAGCGGTGGTGTTGACCGAGTTCGACGGATTGACTCAGCAACAGCTTGCGGATCGGCTGGGCATTACCTTATCCGGCGCAAAGTCTCGCGTGCAACGCGGACGTGCGCATTCGAAGCAAATGCTCGACGAGTGCTGCAATTTCGAGTTCGACCGTCGCGGCATGGTCATTGATTGCACACCGCGCGCGTAGGCTGGTTGTTAAGAATGTGGTCCGAAATCTCGTTGACCGGGAAGTGCGCGGAAGTGGCGACGCTGAGGCGCGAACTGCGCTTCAACGAAACATCAGCACAGGCACAGGACAGGTGCGCACCATTTTCGTGGTCGTGCTGCCGACGAAGAATTCCCGGATTTGCGAGTGGCCGTAAGCGCCCATGACCAGCAGGTCAATGTTCGCGCTCTTCACTTGGTCGGCGATGACTGGGGCGGCTTTGCCGGGCAGAAGTTTGGCGGTGACGGCATAACCGGCCTGAGCGAGTTGCTCGCGGGCTTCGTTCAAGGCGGCTTCGTGCGCGGCGTCGGTGCGGCCCACCATCACGAGATGACATTCAAGTCCCTGGAGCAGCGGTGAAGCGGCGGCATACGTCACGGATTTGCGGGCGCTGGGGCTGTTGTCAAACGCGATGAGAAAACGCTGAATGGGTTTGAAGCGGCGCTCGGCGACCAGCACGGGACGGACGCTGATGCGGATGAGATTTTCCAGATGGCCGCCCACCTGGCCTTCCGCGAGCACGGTCTGTTCACCGCTTTTGCCGACGACGACCAGTTCCGCGCGCGGTTCAAGTTCTTCGAGCGTTTCCAACAACGTGCCGTGACGTTGGGTCAGCGTCACCGCGTTGACTCCGGCGGCGGCGAGTTGCTTCCGGGCTTCTTCGAGCAGGGCTGTGCCTTTGAGCCGGGCCACGCGGCCCTGGGCTTCTTCGAGCCTGGTGAGTTCTTCGGTGAGTTCGGTGCTGGCGTCGAACCCGATGGCCCCGCTGAGATCGTGGGTCGCGCTTTGCTCGCGGTGATGATTGATGACGTGCAGCACTTCGACGCCCGCGCTCAGGCGTAGGGCGGCCCAGGCGGCGTGTTGATAGACGCTGGGCGCAAAGACCGAGCCGTCGGTGCAGGCCAGGATGGTAGGCATGGTTCGGGAATGGTTCAGTGTTCGAGCAGGCGGTCCAACGCGCCGGGTTTGTCGTGGACAGCCAGCTTGTCCACGATGGTGGCGCTGGCTTTGTTCAGGCCGAGGATTTCCACTTCCGCGCCTTCGCGGCGGAATTTCAATACGACTTTGTCCAGCGCGCCCACGGCAGTCAGATCCCAAAAGTGCGCGTGGCTCACGTCGATCCGCACCTTGGCCAGTGCCTCCTTGAAATCAAACGCGGCGACGAACGTTCCGGCGGACGCGAAGAAAATCTGTCCCTGCACGAAGTAAGTGCGGCACTCGGCGGACGCATCCAGTTCGCTGCGTACGCGGATGACTTGCGCGACCTTGCGCGCGAAGGAGAGCGCGCTGAGCAACACGCCGACGCCGACCCCGAGCGCGAGGTTGTGCGTCCCGACCACGACAATGACCGTCGCGATCATCACGAAGCTGGTGCTCTTGGGATGCGTGCGCAGGTTTTTGATCGACGCCCACGAGAAGGTGCCGATGGACACCATGATCATCACCGCCACCAGTGCCGGCATGGGAATCTGTTTCACCCACGGCCCGAGCACGACGAGCAACACGAGCAGGAAAACACCGGCCACGAACGTCGAGAGTCGTCCGCGCCCGCCGGACTTCACGTTGATGACGGACTGGCCGATCATCGCGCAGCCCGCCATGCCGCCGAACAAACCCGAGACGATGTTCGCCACGCCCTGGCCGGTGCATTCGCGGTTCTTGCTGCTGGGCGTGTCCGTCATGTCGTCCACGATCTGCGCGGTCAACAGCGATTCCAGCAAGCCCACCGCAGCGAGTCCGAGCGAATACGGCAGGACGATGCGGAGCGTTTCGAGGTTCCACGGCACTTGCGGCCAAAGGAAAATCGGCAACGACGAGGGCAGTTCGCCGAGGTCGCCGACGTGGCGGACGTCGAGCTTGAACACGATGGCCACGACCGTCAGCACGATGATGGTCACCAACGGCGACGGCACGGCCTTGGTGAAGCGCGGCAGGATGTAGATGATGGCCAGGCCCGCCGCGACCATCGCATAGACCGTCACGCCCGCGCCTTTGAACTCCGGCAGTTGCGCCATGAAGATCAGGATCGCGAGCGCGTTGACGAAGCCGGTCATCACCGAGCGCGAGACGAACCGCATCACGCTGCCGACCCGCAGCACACCGGCGAGGATTTGGAAAACGCCCGTCAGCAAGGTGGCCACGAGCAGGTATTGCAGCCCGTGATCCTTCACCAGCGTCACCATCAGGAGTGCCATCGCGCCCGTGGCGGCGGAGATCATACCGGGCCGTCCGCCGACAAACGAAATGACCACTGCGATGCAAAACGACGCGTAAAGCCCGACTTTCGGATCAACACCCGCGATGATGGAAAACGCGATGGCCTCGGGAATCAGCGCCAGCGCGACGACAATGCCCGCGAGCAAATCTCCGCGCACGTTGCCCAGCCAGTCCTGTTTGATCTTCGGCAAGCTAATGAAAGGCGTCATGAAAAGATCTCTGTCTGGCACCTGATTCGGGTGCCGAATGCCTGATGGAATTTAACCTTCTCCGAGGATTGCGCGCGATTCACTTCAAGGCCGGCTCACCGTTGCCTTCGTCGAAGTAGAGCGTGCCGTTGACCTCGCTGAACTGGAGATACTGCGTCCACCGGAACAGCCCCGTGTCGCGTTTGGCTTCGAGCTTCTTCACGTTCACCTTCGGGGCCGGCTGGCGGCTGTTGACGAGCGCTTCGTGCAGCACTCGTCCGTCCATCGGCTTGATCGGCTTCACGCCGAGCAGGTGAAGGATGGTCGGCGCGAGATCGATGTTGCCACTGGGCACTTCGCTGATCTGGCCCTTCTTGATGCTCGGCCCGGCGGCGACCAGGGTGTTGTTCATGTCGTAGCGGCTCAGGGAAGCGTGCGTGCCTTTACCGCGCGTGCCGCCGGCGGAGGTGATCATGCCGGGCGCGCCGTGCTCATTGCGGTTGGAATTCCACCGCAACGAAATCACCACGTCGGGCGCTGTCTGGTTGGTGCTGGAATAGCCGACGGATTCGAGCGGGAACGTGCCGTCAATCGGCAGCCGGGAAAAGATGACGCCGGTGAAGTCCGCCGTTTGCAGGAACTCGACCAGGCGGCGGATGACCGGCTCGTCGCGCTCGATGACGTAGAACGAGGCGCTGCCGCCGAGGCCCACGACCACCACGTCGCCGCGCTGGGGATCCTCCAGCTTCGAGCCGGCGGTGAAGCCCTGCTTCTTGAGAATCTTCGTGAGGTCCGGTCCGGCAGTGATGGTGGAGAAGCCGTGGTCGGAGACGATGAAGATGTCAGTCTTCTCATACACGCCCTTGTCGCGGAGGGCCTTGATCACATCCGCGAGGTTCTTGTCGCTGTTCTCGATGGCCGCGAGGGCGTTGCTGGAGCCGATGCCGTGTTCATGCTGGCTTTTGTCCGGTTCACTCAGCCAGAGCAGCGTGTATTTTGGCACGCCATTTTTCCACAAGCCGCGCAGCAGGGAGCGCGTGGTCCAGTTGTCCTGGGCGAGGTTGGGATACGTGATGGGGGTGGGAAACGCCTTGTCGTCATTCACCTTGGCCAGCGACTCGGCCAGGCTGCGCGGGATGGTCTTGCCCTCGAAGAGCGTCACGGATTTTTTCGCCGCCTCCGAGTCTTTCTTCGTCGAGCGATCGTGAAAAAGCGCGACGGGCTTCGCGCCGGCAATGATGGTGGGAATGCCCGCCTGTTGCAGCGTCTCGGCGAGCGTGGGCAAGGTGAGGTAATGCCCGCCCGTGAGCAAATCCCCGCGGCGCACGGAGTCGAGACTCTCGGAGGCGTAGGTGCCGAGGAAGTTCAGCTCGGGCCGGAAATCGACGTTGGCCTGGATGCCGTTGCGGCCGGGATTGGAACCGGTGGCCAGCGCGGCGCCATTCGCCTGCGTGGTGCTGACGAACACGCAGTGATTGCGCCTGAAGAAGGTGCCGTTGGTCGCCAGCGAATAGAGCGTGGGACAGTACTGCGGCGTGACGAAGTCCGGCCTCATGCCGTCCCAGACCACGAGCACGACATGTTCAGCCTGGCCTTGCGCCGCCGCGCGGCTGGCCAGCGACAGCCAGCCCAGGCCGGCGACGAGTCCGCACATCAACATCTTTCTGCACAGTTTCCATTTTGTTTTCATAAGCATCTTCATCTTAAAAATCTTCAACGGCGCTCCGCCTTGGCCGCGCAGAGCATACAGACGGTTGCCTCCGGCTGCGCTTCAAGCCGATCTTCCGCGATGGGGTCACGGCACATTCTGCACACGCCGTAAGTGCCGTCTTCAAATCGAACGGAGCGCCCGCTCCACGCGCGTCAGTTGCTGCCGTTGCCGCTCCTGCAAAGCCGCCGCCATCTGTCGCGACTGCATGGCATCCATCCGCGACAGCCGTCCGATGGACGTGTCCAATGGCACAGGGGCCGCGGCGTCCTTCTGGCTGAGGCCCGCGCAATTCGGCGGCGGTGCGCTCCAGCAGTTCACTGAACTTTTTGACTGCCTCCGCATCCATAAAGGATTCCGTAATCCGTCCCCACGGCCCGCCGGGATTTCCAAAGACTCTTCGGGAGAGGGATTCTCGCCACCAGAACAGAGGTGGCAAAATCAGGCGAACACATCCGGATGCACCGCGCCAACGCACCCGGACGGAAAACAATGGAAGGCCCAGCTACGGCGGAGTGCCGGGCAAGAAACTACCGCGACCCCGGCGACCCGGAGAGCGAAACGCGTAGTGCTTGCGATTCATGAGGCTCGGAACCTCTCAATCCTGAGCGTGTGCGGCAAGCGCCATCTTCCTCCACATTGATTCGTTCAGCATGTGGCGGCGTGAGAGTCATGGCCACCACGGTTCAAGCGGGAACGAACTGCAACAATTCATCCAGCCGGTGGTGAAGCTGCCTCTTGGCGGTGCGGCGGACGCGTTCGCTCTTGGGCGGTGAGGCAACCGATCCCACTTCGAAACTGCCCCCATGCTCCCGAATTGATGCGCCTAAACTGACGACTCATCGCTCGCGCCAGGGCAAACGCATCTAAACGCTTTGGTAGGTCTGGGTTTTCATTCGTCTGCCCCAATTCGTCTGCCGGTTTTCATTCGGGCAGCGGAGCGGCAGACGAATTGGGGCAGAAGAATGAAAAAACATCGGCGCTGATCTTCAGTTCCTCGCGCATCCCGATGAGTTTTGATGCGTTTGCCCTGCTCGCTCAAGGCACGATACCCCACAGCCGCAACATCGGTTTGGCGAGCAACGCGACGGCCACGGCGCCGATCACCGCCACGCACGTTCCGGGTATGACCATGTCGCGCGTGGTGATTTCGCGCGTCGCGTAAGCCATCGTGTTCGGCGGCGTGCTGATGGGCAGCGACATCGACATGGAGGCGGCGAGCGCGATGCTGAAGGCCGTGAGCACGCCGAAGTCCCCGCCGAAGGCCGCGGCGGAACTCATGCCGATGGGGATCACCAGGTTCGCCGTCGCCGTGTTCGACATAAACGTGCCCAGCAACACCGTGACCCCGACGAGCGTGGCGATGAGCAGCGCCGGGGTCGCGCCGCCGGCCAGCAGGTAGCCCAGGAGAATCTTGTCCAGACCGGTGAGTTGCATGCCGGCGCCCAGCGCAATCCCGCCGCCAATCAAAAGGAGAATGTTCCATTCGAGGGAGTTCACGTCGCGATGATCGAGCACGCCGGTGACGGTGAGGGCGACCGCCGGCAGCAATGCCACGACCGCGGCCGGCAAACCATGCCACGCGTCCGTCATCCACAAAGCGACGGTGATGGCGAACACGGCGACGACGAACCAGGCGCGGCCCGTGAGCCGCTCGACCGGCGGTTGCAGGCGCAGCACCGTGGCGCGCGGCCGGTGGAAAAACCACAGCACCGCCCACGCGACGACGAGCAGCGCGATCATCAACGGCAGCGCGGCGAGCATCCAGTCGAGGAACGGGATCGAGCGTCCAGATTTTTGCAGAAAGCTGAGGGCAACGGCGTTGGGCGGCGAGGCAATGGGCGTGCCGATGCCGCCGATGTTGGCCGCGAAGGGCACGCCGAGCACGAGCACTTTGCGAAAGGGATCGCCCGCGGGCACCTGCGCGAGCATCGGCGTGACGAGCGTGAGCATCATCGCGGTTGCAGCGGTATTGCTCATCCACATGGAAAATGTCGCGGTGACGCACATGATGCCAAACGCCACGACCATCGGGCGCTGGCCGAAAGGGCGCAGCAGGAGTGAAGACATGGCGCGGTCCACGCGCTCCTTCGACGCGGCGCGCGCGAGCAGGAACCCGCCGAAGAACAGCAGCAGGATCGGATCAGCGGCGGCGGTGATGATCTCGCGGTAATTCGGCGAAGCCTTGGTGGCGAAGCCGAAGCCGGGCCAGTGGCCGGGATTGGCGAGCAGCACGATTTCGAGCGCGATGGTCAGCAGCGCCGTGGCGAAGAGCGGCAACGCTTCCGTGGCCCAGAGAAACGCCGCGAGGAAAAAGATCGCGGCCATGAACGCCGCTTCGCGCGTCCAGCCGGGCAGCGGAGCCGTGAAGTGGGCGATGAGAAAAGCGCCGACGACCGCCATCGCCACCAGCATGAGGCGCGTGCCGCGCTGAGGTGCGCGCGGGCGGCGTTCCGTTGGTGATGCAG
>JBBQYK010000232.1:0-8249 GCA_038208765.1 Verrucomicrobiota bacterium | reverse complement strand
ACGGGATAAAGAATCGGCAGCGTGACGGATTTGAAGCCCGGCTTGTCGATGTGGCGCAACTGTTCGAGTTGCTCGTTGTCGAGAATCGGGCCGTGAAGCTGAAGCATCCGGCAACTGTCGGGTCCTGGCTTGAGCAGATTTTTCTCCGAGCCAATCAGCGTGAAGGCCGAGGTGATGATCTCCTCGCGGATCGCGTCAATCGGCGGGTTCGTGACCTGCGCGAACAACTGCTTGAAGTAGTTGTAGATGATCTGCGGCTTGTCCGAGAGCACGGCCAGCGGCGTGTCGGTGCCCATCGAGCCGATGGGTTCACCGCCGTCCTTGGCCATCGGCAGGATAAGCCGGCGGCAGTCCTCGAAGGTGTAGCCGAACGCCAGTTCGCGCTGAAGCACGGTGTCGTGATCCGGTTCGTGTTGGTGTGGCGGCACGGGCAGCGTGGCGAAGTCGATCAAGTTCTCCGTCAGCCACGCACGATACGGCTGCTGCGTGGAGATGGTATTCTTCAACTCCTCGTCCGAAATGATCCGCCCCTGCTCGGTGTCGATGAGGAACATGCGGCCCGGTTGCAGGCGGCCCTTGTAAGCCACGTTCTCCGGCGCGACATCCACCACGCCGACTTCCGACGCCATGATGACCAGGTCGTCCTTCGTCACGTAGTAACGCGACGGACGCAGGCCGTTGCGGTCGAGCGACGCGCCCATGCGTATGCCGTCAGTGAAGGTCATCGAGGCCGGACCGTCCCACGGTTCCATCAGGCAACTGTGGAACTGGTAGAACGCGCGCTTCTCGTCGGGCATGGCCGGATGATTTTCCCACGGCTCGGGAATCATCATCATCATCGCGTGTGGCAGCGAGTAGCCGGAAAGCACGAGCAGTTCGAGGCAGTTGTCGAAGACCGCCGAGTCCGAGCCGTCGGTGTTTGCCACGGGCAGAAGCTTCTTGAGGTCATCGCCCCAGACGTCGCTCTCGAAAAGCATCTGGCGCGCGTTCAACCAGTTCACGTTGCCGCGCAGCGTGTTGATCTCGCCGTTGTGCGCGAGGTAGCGGTTGGGATGCGCGCGCGGCCAGCTCGGGAAGGTGTTCGTGCTGAAGCGCGAATGCACTAGCGCGATGGCCGTGATCATGGACTCGTCACGCAGGTCGGGAAAATATTGATCAACCTGCTCCGGCATCAACATGCCTTTGTAAGTCAGCGTCTTGTAGGAGAGCGACGAGACGTAAAAATGTTCGCCGCCCGCGACCTTCACGCCCGTGCGACCGTAGCGGATCAAATTCTCCGCGCGCTTGCGGATGATGTAGAGCTTGCGTTCGAACGCCATGTCGTCGGCGAGCTTTGAGTTTCGCCCGATGAATACCTGGCGAACGAATGGCTCACTCGCCTTGGCCGTGAAACCGATTGATGAGTTGTTCGTCGGCACCGTGCGCCAGCCCAGAACCGTCTGACCTTCCTCGGCGACGATCTGGTTGAACAGCTTCTCGCACTCCGCGCGCTGACCGGCGTCCTGCGGCAGGAAGATTTGGCCCACGCCGTATTCTTTCACGCCCGGCAAAGAAATTTTGTCCTGCGCTGTGACGGTCTGCAAAAACTCGTGCGGCACCTGCAAGAGGATGCCCGCACCGTCGCCCGTGTTGGTCTCGCAGCCGCAAGCGCCACGGTGATTCAACCTCACCAGCGCGCCAATCGCGTCGCGGATGATGCCGTGGGATTTCTTGCCCTTGACGTGCGCGATAAAGCCAACGCCGCAGGCGTCGTGTTCGTGTTGCGGGTCGTAGAGCCCTTGAGCTTTGGGTGCTGTCAACATATCAAGCCTTTGCCTTGCTGCGCCGCTGGGTTTTCAGCAGACGCATTTCTCCATTCGTGTGAACGCCGTTTCCATTCTTCGCGTGAGTGCCATTGGTGCCGTTCTTCAGCACTTCAATAAACGCCTCGGTGTTCGGATAAAATTTCCGGCCCTTGCGATGAATGATGCCGAGCGGGCGCGTGAACTTGGCACCCGCCAGCGGCACCGCCGCCAGCGTGCCCAGCTCGATCTCGTTTTCCAGCGTCGGGCGCGGCAGAATCGCGACGCCCGATCCGGCCTCCACCGCGCGCTTGGCCGCCTCAATGTTGTCGAAGCGCACCGCGACGTTCGGCTCCATGCCATGATCCTTGAGAAACCGATCAATCTTCTTGGCGATGACGAGGTCGGTGTCGAAGCCGACGAAGATTTCGTTCCGAAGCTGCTTCACTTCCACGCTCTTGAGTCTCGCCAGCCGGTGCTGCGGTGTGCAGACCAGAACCATCTCCTGCTCGCGCCACGGCAGCACGGTCAAACCACGCCGTTCATCGGGATAAGAGATGATGCCCAGTTCCACTTCATCGTTGAGCACCCGCTCCAGCACGCGGGCCGGGTGGGCGTACTCCACCTCCACCTTCGTGTCGGCCTGGGCGCGCATGAAGTCCTGCACGCGTTGCGTCATGTCGCGCATGTTGACGGAGTAGATGGCGGCGATGCGGATGACGGAGTTGCCACTGGCCCGGGCATGCTTCACCCGCGCGACGACATCCTCGTATTTGTCTAGCACCTCGCGGCAGCCGTCGTAGAAAAGTTTGCCCTCGTCGGTGAGTTCCCACGGGCGGCAGGAGCGGTCGATGAGCGAGACACCCAGATTCTCCTCGATGTTCTGCACAGCCTGGCTGGCGCTGGATTGCAAAACGTCATTGGCCTCGGCCCCGCGCGAGAAGCTGCGGAACCGGGCCACGTCGCAATAGATTTTCAACGCTTCAATCTGCATCAGAACTGAATCGGAATTTACGATACCAGACGCGTCTGGGTTCGTTATGTGTGATGCAGCAGCGAAACAGCGTCAACGGCTTTTTTTGAAATGTTGTTCACAACGCAACTCCGGGGCCCACCGGAAAATTCGTTGGCACTCCTCACCCCCGCTTCTATGCTCCGCACACCGTCGCGGCATGACGCCCGGCGGAGATGAAAGGAAACTCACTTATGCACATTGCCACCCAACTCGCCCTTTTCCTGGAAAACAAACCCGGCACGCTCGCACGCATGTGCGACTCGATGGAGGAGGCCAAGATCAACATTTACGCCCTGACCACCAGCGACACCGTGGATCACACGGTGGTGCGGATGATCGTGAGCGACACGCGCAAGGCCATGCTCATGTTCGAGGAGCACGCCACGCTCGTGGTCGAGAACGAGGTGCTGATGATCGAGGGTGACAACCGGCCCGGCTCGCTCGCGCAGATCGCGCACAAGCTTTCCAAGGCCCGGATCAACATCGAGTACGCCTACTGCGCCACCGCACCGAATTCGAAGAAGGGCCTGCTCATTCTTCGCCCGTCGAACTGCAAGAAGGCGTTGAAGGTGTTGAACATGTGACGGCCGATGAAAGGAGCGCGGATCGACGAGTCCGCGTGGACTGTGCATCCAACCGGATAAATGCTGAATCAGTTTCTCCCTCTCCCTGGGGAGAGGGCTGTGGTGAGGGTGAGCTTCGGAAAAACCATTCGGAATTCTCTTCTGGCAAAGAGTCCATCTCGTCACGAACACACGGACTCGGCGGTCCGCGCTCCTACGACTTCCCCAGTTTCCACAATTTCCCATCACTGCGCACATAGACCGCACCGCCATCAATGGACGGCGTGCTGAGAATGACCTTGCCCAAATCCAGTTCGCTGACGACGGCCCCTTGCGGGGCGGCGGTGTCCACGACTTGCAGCACGCCCTTCTCGTTCACGCAGTAGAGATGCGTGCCGCTGCCAACCGGCGTGGCGCTGAACGGCCCTTTGAGCCGTAACTGCCAGAGCCGCGCGCCGTCCTTGGCGTCGCCCGCGCTCAACACGCCCGCGCCGTTCAACGTGAAAACTTTCTGATTCAAAATCACTGCGCTCGCTGTGGCCGGTGCGAACTGGCCGTTGCGCCAAAGCTGCTTCGGTGTGGTGCCATCCGACGACGGCTCCAGCGCGGTGACACCTTTCGACGGCACGTAAAGCACGCCGTCGCTCGGCGTCGCGGAGGGAATGGTCGAGGCCCCGTCGCCGTATTCCCACACGATGCGGCCGGTCTTCGGCTCCACGGCACTGATGCCTTTGCCGGATTGCAGAATCGCCAGCGTCGGCTGGCCCTTCACTTCGAGCAGCACCGGCGAAGTCCAGTTCGCCATCTTCGGGCGGGCGAGCTTCCAGCGATTCACGCCCGTCTTCGCGTCGAGTCCGGCGGTGAAGGATTCGCTGTCGTTCTCGACCATTGTGATCAACACGCCGTCCGCCACGGTGAGCGATGACGACATGCCGAGGCTGTTGCTCGCGTTCGGATAATCGTGCGTGAGTCCGCGCAGCCAGAGCAGGTTGCCGTCGAGGTCGAGGCAGAGCACATCGTTCGAGGAAAAGAAGGCGAAGATGCGCTCGCCGTCGCTGACCGGCGTGGGCGCGGCCACGGCGGTTTTCTCGTGCGCCATCGTGCGGCCCGTGGCGCGGAACTGGCGCTCCCAAAGTTTCTTCCCGTCCTTCGCGCTAAAACAAAGGACGTGCAGCCGGTCCTGCTTCGGCCCGCTCGCGGCGGTCAGATACACGCGGTCGCCCACGATGATGGGGCTGCTCAAGCCGCGCCCCGGCAAGTCAATCGCCCACTGAATGTTTTTCACGTCGAGCTGGGTGGGCAGCGCAGGGTCGTTGACCACTCCATTGCCGTTCGGGCCGCGGAACTGCCGCCAGTCCGCGCTGGCGAAGGTGAGCGAGCCGAGCAACGCGGCGTAGGTGAGAATCGTTTTCATGTTCGTGTGCGTTGGAAATTATTTCTTCGCCGAGGCCACCACTGCGCCGAGCGGATCGGTGACGCGCAATTGGAACTCCCATTCCTTGGTCCACTGCTCGGTCTGCTCGTTCTGACAAATCTTCACGAGGATGACGTTCTTCCCCTTCTTCAATTCGCCCGCGAGCCGGTACTGGTCGATCTCCATGCCGCGATGATATTCGTCGCGACCGAAGAGGAACTTGCCATTCAGCCAGACCTTCCACGCGTTCTTGCAGCCGAGGCGGATTTCCACGGGGCGTTTGCTGTCCGAATTGAACTCCGTGTAGGCGTAGCCCGCCACGCCCTTGAGCGCGCCGCAGGGCTTGTTCAAATCCACCAGGCCGCGGTCTCCGCTCGCCGAAAAATCCTGCCAGCGCACCTTGCCGGTCTTGCCGTCATACTCCGCCGCGAGATCAATCTTCTCCTCGGGCGGGTACACCTTGTCGAAACCGACGCCGCCCGTGCTGTCGAACGGGCCGATGACTTTCCAATCCCAAACCCAGCCGAACACTTTCGGCAAATCCACTGGCTGACCAAGTTGCTTCAACTCTTTGGCAATCGACTCCAACTGCTCCGCGTCGCGCGCGGACGGCAACACGAATTGAAGGCGCTGCGCGGCGTCGTTCGAGTTGCCCGCCTTGCGCACCGCCAGCGCGGCGTCAATGCGTCGCTGCACCGCGTCGCGACGCAATTCCGAGCCAGGGTCTTCAAGCATTCCACTGATCAGCTTCTCGCCGGTGGCCGGATCAGCGCGCGCGATGATCTCGTAGGCCAGCCGCCGGGCGGACGGATCGTTCTTCGTGTCGGCGAGATATTTCTGCAACGCGGCCACGGGCAGCTTTTTGTCCGCATCCAGTTCACGCGCTGCGATGGTGTCCACGGCGGAACGCAGCCAGTTGGCGGCGAGATCGTTCGCGCCGTTCATGGCCTTGAGGATGGTGACGATCTCTCCCGAGTCCGCAGCGGAAACAGTCTTCCACGCAGCGGCGGCTTCGGCGTTGCCCTTCCCCTCCGGGCCGACGGCGCGAATGGTGTCAAGCGAGCGCGAGAGTGAAGCGGCGTGGACCAGCACGGGCGCGACGAGCAGCCCGGCGAACAGAACAGATTTCAGAAGGCGCGATTTCATAATTTTTTTCGTCACGAACTTTTCCACGGAGCGCGGGCGTCTCGCCCGTCGCCGCAACGTGCTGCCGGTTTGTAACCGGCAGAAGCCGCCAACGGCGATGGCGTGAGAATTATTTCACGCCGATTGATTTGCCAGCTTCCTTCTGCCGGTTGCAAACCGGCAGCACGTTGCGGGCGGGACGCCCGCGCCCCGCCTTGAACTCACGGCAATTCCATCAGGCGAATGCGGCGGTATTCCATCTGCCCGCGATCTCCTTCGAGGCCGATGGGGCCGGTGGCGGGGAGTTTGAAGGCCGCGTTCAGCACTTCACCGTTGCAGGTGCAGTAGGCGACGTTGTTCGTCACCGCCACGATCATTTCGTTCCAGTCCTGCGCTTTGTATTGCGTGAGGTTCGTGTAGGGACCGGCGAGCAAGTAATCGCGGCACTGCAACTGCGGACTGCGGATGAAGACGCCGCTGTCGGCGTTCGGCGTGGCGCGGAATTCGAGCTTCATCACGAAGTCCTTCGGAAAACTTTTCGTGGTCCAGAGCTGGGCAATCTTTCGGCCTTCGGGCGGTGTGGTCACGACGAGGCGACCGTTCTTCGCCACGTAACGACCTTCCATGCTCGCGGTCTGACCATCGAAGTTGTTCGTCTTGTAGCCCCAGCCGGTGAGGTCCCGGCCATTGAACAGGCTGACGAAGCCCGGCTCGTTCTGGAAGGTGTCCGCCTCCACCTTCACGAGGTTGAGCGTCTCCAGCACGGGGCGAATAGCCGCCGCCCACTTCGCGTAGCCCGCCTTGTTCGGATGCAGCAGGTCGGGGAACTCCTCCTTCTTCGCGTCGCCCTGCGCGTCGGCGAAGAGCAGATGCGTCTCGATGAACGTGACCTGCGCGTCGCCCTTCACGGCGGCGAAGTAGAGTTGGTTCACCTTCTTGATGTTATCGGCGGAGCGGCTCTTCGAGGCGGAACTGGGAAACACCTGGCAGAGAACAATCGGCATCCTAGCGTTGTGCGCCTTCAGTGCGGCGATGATGAGTTTCAAATTGCTCGCGATGATTTCCGGCTCGGCCTTCTCCTCCAAATCATTCGTCCCAATCAGCAGCACCACGCCCGCCGGATTCAGATCGAGCACGTCTTCTTTCAACCGAATCAGCACCCCGCGCGTGGTGTCGCCGCTGATGCCGCGGTTCGCGACCTTCGCACCGGGGAACGCGCCGCCGATGTTATCGCCCCAGCCCTGCGTGATGGAATCGCCGAGGAACACCAGCGCGCCCTGGTCCTGCTGCACGCGCTTGGCCCAGCCCGTGCGCTTCGAGGTCCACAACTTGGTGAACCACCCCGCGCGGCGAATTGGTCCCGCGCCGGGCAAGCCCTCATCCGTCGCCGGAATGTCCAGCGACGCGGCGGGTGTGCTGGTGATAAAAGTGAGCGCGAGCGCCGCGACGAGTGAGAGTCTGGAAATCTGTTTCATGGCTTTGTGCGCGGGATGCTGAACGTCGCGACGCGGCGAAGCAACTTTTCATTTTCGTGATGGAGCGCGGACCGCCGAGTCCGCGTGTTCGTAATTTGAAAACTGATTCAATGCCAAGGCGCCAGGGCGCGAAGACGGAAGAATGTCTCGGAGGCAGAAGCGGGATGCTGTTTCTGTCTGGCGTCTTTGCGCCTTGGCGTTGAAACGGAACGCGCGGACTCAGCGGTCCGCGCTCCTTTCGAGAGGAGGCTTGCACTTCCCTCGCCAGGCCGTTTGATCCGCCCATGTTTCCTTACACGATTCTCGCGGGTGATCGAACGTGGCAGCCTGGCCCCTACGAGGGCGTGGAACTGCTCGTCCTGCACAAGAACGAAAGCACCGGCGGCGTGACCGTGCTGCGCAAGTTTAAGGCGGGCGTCACCGTGCCCGCGCACATTCATCCGCTGGCGAATGAATCCGTGTACGTGCTTTCTGGCGAATGGGAGGAAGCAGGCGTCACCTACACGAACGGCGCGTTCTTCTTCGCGCCTAAAGGCACGGCGCACGGCCCCCACACCGCGAAGACTGAAGTGGTGAGCCTGACGATTTTCGACGGACCGCTCAGCGTGGTGCCGGCGTGAACTAAGCGGGCGGTCGCTTGACTCGCCTTTCTTCGTGCCTATTCTCCGCGCGTGTTCACGTTCGTAGTTTTTATTTCGCGCGAGTCCGTCACCGCGCTCCGCAACCGCTCCCCCGCACTCGCATGATCCGCAAGCCGTCTCTGCTCGTCATTTTCCTGACGGTGTTCATCGACCTTGTCGGGTTCGGCATTGTGTTGCCGCTGCTGCCGCTCTATTCGGAAAATCTCGGCGCAAAGACGTGGATGATCGGCGTGAT
>JBBQYK010000231.1:0-8295 GCA_038208765.1 Verrucomicrobiota bacterium | reverse complement strand
CGCTGGCAGCGGGAGAGAATCGTCGGCAGCACCTTCTCCGGCTCGGTCGTCGCGAACATGAACTTCACATGCGCGGGCGGCTCTTCGAGCGTCTTGAGGAGCGCGTTGAACGCCTCCTTCGTCAGCATGTGGACTTCGTCGATGATGTAGATTTTGTAAGTCGAGGAGGCGGGCGCGTATTTGACCGTCTCGCGCAGTTCGCGGATTTCCTCGATGCCGCGGTTGCTCGCGCCATCAATTTCCAGCACGTCCAGCGAGCGCCCCTCGGCGATCTCGATGGGCTTGGGATCGTCCGGCGCGAAATCCACCTTCGGCCCGCCCGTGGCGTTCAGGCATTTGGCAAAGATGCGTGCGACCGTCGTCTTGCCCGTGCCGCGCGGGCCGCAAAAAAGGTAGGCGTGCGCAATGCGGCCCGTCTCGATGGCGTGGCCGAGGGTCTGCGTGACGTGCTCCTGCCCGACCACGTCCGCAAAACGCTGCGGGCGGTACTTGCGGGCTATGACTTGGTAAGACACGCGCCGACTGTGAAGGCAAAATGAAAAATGAAAAATGAAAAATACGGAGGCGCCGCGTGTCGTTTGCCTGCCGACTTTTTAATTCTGAATTGAAGAAGATGCCAGGGTGACCACGGCGGATGCCGAGCAAACTACCGTTGCTGCCTTCCGGCCCTGGCGGGGTTCGTAAGTCTGCATTCCATGGGCCCTGGCGGGCGTAATGAAACGGAGTGCTCCAGGCGTGGCAAGGTTTGTTTCCCAAAAATGCCCGCAACTGCGGCTTGCACCGGACACGCGCGCGTGATTGCCTTGCGCGTGCCTCGCAGCACGATCACTGCTCCTGGGTGGATTTCACACAAACGCAACGATGTTCGGTCGCAAAGAAAAAAAACACGGGCTGTATTACCTCCTGCCCGGAATGACGCGCTCCAACCGCAAGAAGCGGAAGGTGTTTTTCTGGTACTCCGTGGTGATTGGGATTCTCGTCTCGGCGGCGGCGGCGGCGATCGTTTACTTCGCGAACCTCGGGCCGCGACCCTGAAGTTTTTTTCCGACCCCTCGTCCTGCTCTGGCCCGAGGTTTAATTCATCACGCCGAAGTAGCCGCTTGGCTTTGCCCGGCGTTGCCCTAGCCTCCGCGCGTGGCCGAAGATATTTCCAACCGTGAACTTCGCGCGCTCAAGGCGCGCGCCCAACTCCTCAAGCCGATGCTCAAGATGGGCAAGGACGGACTCAGCCCCGCCTTCCTCAAGGAAGTGGACACCACGCTCTCGCATCACGATCTCGTGAAAGTGAAGTTCGACGAGTTCAAGGAGCAGAAGAAGGAACTCGGGCCGAAACTCGCCGAAGGCGTGCGCGCGAAAATCGTGATGCAGGTCGGGCATGTGGTGGTGTTGTTTCGGCGGAAGGCGGGTGAGGTGGAAAGCGATGAAGGATAGCCGACGCTCTCTATGCGCCGTAAAGCTCTCATCGCGTTCCTGTTCTTGCTCCTCTGCGGTACTGCTCTTCCGACTTACTACTACTTCGCAGACCGAGTTGATTCGTCACTGGTCTGGGGAGACAAGCTAAGAAATCGCCTGAGAAATTGTGACGAGATCGTTGTTACTTCCGGGAGTCCCTACGACGAAATGCCTGACCGCCGCGTTTTGTTCAGGACCAGGGACAAGGCAGTAATCACCAACCTGATCGCGAACTTCCAAATAGAAAACCGAGCAAGCGGGCTTCATTGTGGCTGTTTTGGAAATCCAACTTTTGAGTTTTTTCACGGTTGGCACAAACTCGCTACAGTCGGAATGCATCACGGCAAATTGTTGCGCTGGGAAAATCGCTGGGAAGACTTCTGGAAGGGAGATGGAATGCTGACTGTGGAATCTTCTCGAGAGCTGGTTTCACAGCTGAAGAAGCATGGCCTGACGGACAAAGACTTGGAGTAGCCGAATCACCACACTGGATGGACCCGAAGTTCTTTGACTTGGTTTGATTCGATTGCTCTGCCAGCCGAACCATGCTCGACACTCCTCCGCGACGGCCACCGGCAAAACCCTTTTGCCAAGTGAACAGCCTTTCCCCCAGACTCGTCTCACAGCGCGTTCATGGAAAACTCACAGTGCGAACATTGCCCGTGCCCCGACCGGCGCGGCTTCCTCAAGAAGCTCGCGTGCCACGTCATCGGCGGCATCATCACCCTCGTCCCCTTCGCCGCCGGACTGGCGGTGTGGCTCGATCCCGCGCGGCGCAAGTCGCAGACCGGCGGCCAACTCGTGCGCGTCGCCACGTTGAACGCGCTGCCCGATGACGGCGTGCCGCGCAAATTCGCCGTGCTCGCCAGCCGCGTGGATGCCTGGAACAAATCGCCCGAGACCGCAGTGGGCGCGGTTTATCTGCGTAGGGAAAAGGGCGGCCAGCCCCGCGCCTTCAACGTCGTCTGCCCGCACGCCGGCTGCTTCGTGGATTTTATGGACGCGCGGAACTGCTACCTCTGCCCGTGCCACAACAGCACCTTCGCGCTCGACGGAAAAATCAACGACGCGAAAAGCCCCTCGCCGCGCGGCCTCGATGAACTACAGGTCGAAGTGAAGAACGACGGCGAAGTCTGGGTGAAGTTCCAGAACTTCCGCGCCGGCACCACCGAGAAAATTCCCGCATGAAAAAAGTCGCGGCACTCTACGACTGGCTCGACTCGCGCACGGGCTGCAAGAAACTTCTCCACGAGTCGCTCTACGAAAACGTGCCGGGCGGCTCGCGCTGGCGTTACGTGTGGGGCAGCACGCTCACCTTCGCCTTCATGGTGCAGGTCATCACCGGTATTTTTCTCTGGATGGCCTACGCGCCGAGTTCGCAGACGGCGTGGGAGAGCGTCTATTACATCCAGCACGAGATGTGGGGCGGCTGGCTGCTGCGCGGCATCCATCACTTCACCGCGCAGGCGATGACCGTGCTGCTGGTTCTGCACCTGATGCAAGTGGTCGTGGATGGCGCTTACAAAGCGCCGCGTGAGATTAACTTTTTCTTCGGCATGCTGCTGCTCCTGCTCGTGCTCGGACTGTCGCTCACCGGCTACCTGCTGCCGTGGGATCAGAAAGGCTACTGGGCCACCAAGGTCGCGACGAACATCATGGCCATCACGCCGTTCGTCGGGCCGGAGTTGCAGAAGATCGTCATCGGCGGCACGGACTACGGGCATCACACGCTCACGCGCTTCTTCGCGCTGCACGCGGGCGTGCTGCCGGGGTTGGTGATTCTGCTGATCGTCGGCCACGTTTATTTGTTTCGGAAACACGGCCTCACCGCGGCGCAGCCGAAGGCCAAGCCGGATTGCGCCTTCTGGCCGGATCAAGTTTTGAAAGATGTGGTCGCGTGTCTCGCGGTGCTGGCGGCCGTCATCTTCTTCATCGTGCAGCGGCGGCTGTTCGGCGGCGGCGATCTCGGCGCGCCTTTGGGAGCGCCCGCTGATCCCAGCGAGAGCTTCAGCGCCGCGCGGCCGGAATGGTATTTCCTGTTTCTCTTTCAATTCCTCAAAGTCGAGTGGCTGATCAAACTCTTTGGCCATCAGGGCGAACTCGTCGGAGCGATCATCATTCCGAGCGTGGTGCTGGGCTTGTTGTTCGCCATGCCGTTCATCGGGAAGTGGAAGCTCGGACACCGCTTCAATCTCGGTTTGCTCGGCATCATTCTCATCAGCGCCACGCTGCTGACCGTGCAGGCCGTGCGCGAAGATTTGCACAAGCCGGAGTATCTGGCCTCGGTGAAGCAGGCGGAACAGGAGTCGAAGCGCGTGGTGGAACTGGCGCGCACACGTGGCATCCCGATCACCGGCGCGGTCGAACTGCTGCGCACCGATCCGGTCATTCAAGGGCCAAAGCTCTTCGCGAAAAACTGCGCGAGCTGCCACCGCTACGAGGGCCACAATGGCCTCGGCCTCGCGGTGAACGATGCGCAATCCGCGCCTGACCTGAAAGGATTCGGTTCGCGCGAGTGGGCGGCGGCGTTCCTTGATCCGAAGCGCATCGCCAGCTCGAACTTTTTTGGCGGCACGAAATTCGCCGATGGGAAGATGGTGCGCTTCGTGCGCAAGGACGCGACGAACTTCACCCCCGAGCAGGTCCAGCAAATCACCGCCGCGCTCGCCGCCGAGGCCCAGTTGCCCGCGCTGGTTGAAGCCGACAAACGGGACGCCGTGCTGATCGACGCAGGCCGCACCTTCATGACCAGCGACACCGCGCGCTGCACCGAGTGCCATCAGTTCCGCAAAAAGGATGAGGACGCCACCGCGCCCGACCTGACCGGCTACGGCTCGCGCGAATGGCTCATCGGCATTATCTCAAATCCCAAGCACGAACGCTTCTACGGTAAGCGCAACGACCGGATGCCTGCGTTTAGCGACGACAAAATCCTCGACGCCCGCTCCATTGAACTGCTGGCGGACTGGCTGCGCGGCCAGCCGTAACGGCTCCAACGCTGGGGACGAGTTGGGATTTGAAGTTTGGGCTTGGGAATTTTTCCTGTGTAACGTCTTCCCACAGTTGCCTCAGGAACGGGGCAAGACGAAAACTACGATTCTAGCAACGCCTGTCCGAAATGCGGCGCAACCGTGCCGCCAGCCCACATTGGAAACCGGCGGCGGTTGCGGGTTCACGTGACTAAAAATCAAACACGTGTCTTCCAAGATGGGACACTCAGAAACTTCTGCCGACCCCCCGATAGACTCCGGCTCAGCCAACTCAGCGTGGAACTGACTTGGGAGCAGCCATTGTCTGTCTAACAGCAAGACTCCGCAGGACAGAATTTAAGGGTTAGTACGGTAAGATGGACAGTTTTGCCCAAAAGGTACGCAACCCGCTGGAAATTGCCCGAAATCAGAAATCAGAAGTTAACCTCTCATGAAATATAATTTTGGTCAGTGGCGGCGGAAATTCCGGTTGGTTCATCTTTCCCTTCTCGTCATGCTCGGTGCCGCGGCGGCCTCACAAGCTGAGGCAGGCGGCGTGGATTTCAAGCAAGCCTCCAACAAGAATCCAGCCGTCGGGAACGTCGTTTGGATCAACTCGATCCTTCAGCAGAACAACTCGCGTTACTTCGAGGGGCTTTCGACGCTGCAGCGTTTGGTCTTGCTGGATATTCCGCCTGTGACAGGGGACAACCCGAATCGCCATGCGCTCGCCTTCAGTCATCAGGCGGCCAAATCTGGTTTGCATGCTTATGATTTTCTCACGTCCTGGGAGCAGGCCCGGGCCGCTTCCCTTTACTATTCCGGTTCGGATTTGTTCGACCCACTGAATCCCGACGGTGAAAATCTTACGGCGGGATCCACCGGCACCATAATTCGGCAGTTACGCGGTGGGCCGAATCGCTTTGCCGCGACGGCCCCGAACACGATGGGCGTCGTCGAGAATGACGACGTGCAGGCGAGGGCGAATGCCTATGCGCTCAAATTCGGCGAGCGCGTTATTCGCCTTTATGGCGATGCGCCTATCGTCTCAGCGGAGTTGCGATTCAACGGCTACTCCGGCAACACGGACAAATTTGCGGAATACACGTTGGTCTGGGAATCATCCTCCACCAATCTGCTGGTCGAAATGGCTGGGCATCTCGCGGTCAGCGGCCTTTCGGGAAATCCACTTGGTTATGGTCCCGGCCGTGGTTCAGCCAGCATCAATGGCGGGCCGTACCATTTCAAACTGGCCACGCTGGATGGCGCGTCACTGGGCTCGCAGGATAACCAAATCAAGGGCGCCGATATCATGGTGCCTCCGCCGGTCGTTGCGCTCAATTTGTCCGCCCAAAATATTTGCGCCGGGAGCGAACCGACGACATTCACGGCGACTGTGACTGCGGATGGAACAGCACCGTTCAGCTACGCCTGGACTGGACCCAACGGGTTTACTTCCAACGCCCCGACTATTTCTGTCCATGTCGCGGGCACCTACACCGTGGTCGTTACCGACGGCAATGGACTTACATCTCCGGCCCTCTCAGCGCTCCTTACGGTCACCCCTTGTCCCACCGTGACGATTGCGTCCGCAGAAATCACCTGCGCCAAGCCCCAGGTTGAATTGGTGGCCGAATCATCAGCCACTAATTTGGCATACCATTGGACGGGGCCGGGCATTGTTGCGGGCGGAGCCCAACGAATTCTTACCGTCAATCAACCAGGCGAATACTCTTTGATCGCAGCAGATCTAAATGGCTGCTCGACAACGGCGAAAGTGGCCGTGGCCGAAAACAAAATTCAGCCAGACGCTTCGGCGACCGGCGGCACGCTTACTTGCGCCAATCCGCAAATCACCGTGCGCGCTCTTTCCGCCACGGCCGGCGCAGTCTTTCAATGGAGTGGGCCTGGCATTGTTGGAGGTGCCGACACCGCAGCACCGACGGTCAACCTGTCTGGAACATACCAGGTGTCTGTTACCGATCCGTTGAATGGATGTTTCGTGACGGCGACCGCGATCGTTAATGAAAACAAAACGGCACCGCTAGTTGCCGCCTCGGGCGGCGCATTGACCTGTATCCAAAAGGAACTTCGCCTCGCCGCTTCGTCGTCCGCCGCCGGAACAACGTTTATGTGGACGGGGCCGGGCGTCGTTTCTGGCGCGGATACGGCGTCGCCGCTCATTAACAAACCGGGCGAATATCGCGTCACGGCGCAGGATCCAGTCAACGGCTGCTCCTCCAGCGCGATCGCCACGGTCACGGAAAATATCAGTGCGCCGGTGGTCAGTGTTACCGGGGCGACGCTGACTTGTGCCAAACCTGAAATGTCTCTGCACGCCGCTTGCGTCACGGCGGGTGCCACGTTCCGATGGAGCGGCCCTGGAATTCTCAGCGGAACGGAAACGGTTTCCCCGCTTGTGAACCTGGCGGGAGTTTACTCGGTGACGGTGACCGATCCGGCCAACGGTTGCGCCACCACGGCATCTGTGACAGTGACTGAAGACAAGCTGCCGCCGGTGGTGTCGGTCACGAGCGGGACGCTCACCTGCACGGAACCGAACGCCACGTTGCGCGCAGTTTCTTCGAGTGGCACTTCCACCTACCTTTGGACCGGCCCGGGCATGGTGTCGGGTAAAGACACAGCGGCGCTCTCAGTGAATCAGCCTGGAACCTACACTGTGTTGGTCACCGACGAACGTAACGGCTGCTTCACAACGGCCACGGCCGTGGTGAGCGAAAATAAAATTGCGCCGCAAGTGTTTGCCACGGGCGGCACGCTGACCTGCGCGAAACTGGAAGTGGTTCTGAACGCCGACTCGCAAACAGCCGGCGCGACTTTCTCGTGGAGCGGTCCTGGCATTCTCGCCGGAGCCGCTACGGCACACGCCACCGTGAACGCGCCTGGAACGTATCTTGTAACCGTGACCGACCCGGTCAATGGCTGCTCCGCTACTGCCAGCGCGATCGTGATTGAAGACAAGGCTGCACCCGCCGTAACGCTAACCGGAGGAATCTTGGATTGTAATCATCCTCAGATCACCTTGAGCGCCGTTTCTTCCATGCCCAATTGTAATTTCAACTGGCAAGGCCCTGGCATTGTGTCGGGCGCAAATTCCTCCAGCCCGGTGGTGAGCCAGCCCGGCAATTATGTGGTCACCGTGGTGAACCCGGTGAACGGTTGCAGCACTGTTGCCAGTGTCGCAGTCAGCGAAAACAAAACCGTGCCGTCCGTCACCGTTGCGGAAGGAGTTCTGACCTGCGTCCAAAAAGAAGTTCGTCTTTCTGTCACGTCTTCCACATCCGGAGCCAGGTATTCGTGGTCTGGCCCCGGCCTTGTCGCGGGCGCCGACACGGCGTCTCCGCTCATCAACAAGCCCGGCGACTATACCGTGAGCGTTCAGGATCCCGCCAACGGCTGCTCTTCGGTGGCGGTGGCAACCGTGACTGAGAATTTTACCGCGCCAACAATTATCGCTGCGGGAGCAACGCTGACTTGCGCCAAGCCCGAAGTATCTTTGCACGCCTCGTCCACGACGGCGGGTGCGACCTTCCGTTGGAGCGGACCGGGAATCCTCAGTGGCTCTGAAACCGATTCTCCGATGGTCAATGCCCCCGGCGCTTACCTGGTCACCGCGACCGATCCGGTGAATGGCTGTATGGCCACGGCCTCGGTGAACGTGATGGAAGACAAACTGCCGCCGGTCGTGTCGGCCACGGGCGGGACGCTCACTTGCGCGGAACCCAACGCCACGCTGCGTGCTGTTTCTTCCAGCGCTAGTTCCACCTTTGTCTGGACCGGTCCCGGACTCATTTCCGGTGCCGGCACAGCGACCCCCTCCGTCAATCAGCCGGGCACCTACAGCGTATTGATT
>JBBQYK010000230.1:0-8304 GCA_038208765.1 Verrucomicrobiota bacterium | reverse complement strand
AGCGTGTTGCAGGGCAGCACGGTGACGCTCAGCCTCATCGCCACCGGCGCGCCGCCGCTGGGCTACCGCTGGATTCGCGGCGGCTCGGGCTACGCCACCACTTCGGTGCCGGTGCTGGTCATCACCAACTACCAGGTCAACCCCTCCAACTCCGCCTCCTTCCGCGTGGGCGTGACCAACGTGGCCAACACCGCCGGCGCCTTCAGCCCGAACAGCGGCAACGTCACCATCGCCATGATCCCGGACGCCGACGGCGACGGCATCAGTGATCCGTGGGAGAACTCCTTCTTCGGGGCCGGGGCCGGGACCAACGCGGCCAACGCGCTGCTCGACCCGGACGGCGACGGCATGAGCAACCTCGACGAATACCGTTCCGGCACCATCCCGACCAATGCGTTGAGCGTGCTCAAGGTGCTGTTCACCGGGACCAACGCGGGCGTGTTTAGTTTCGTGGCCCAGACGAACCTGAGCTATTCGGTGCAATGGCGGACGAACCTGCTCGCGCCCTCGTGGACGAACCTGACCAGCATCACGGTCAGTCCGCTGGTGCGGACGATCCTGGTGGACAGCGCGACGGCTCCGGCGGCGGGCGAGCGCTACTTCCGCGTGGTCACGCCGTTGGTGCCGTAACCCGCACCGCCCGCGTCCCGCAGGAGAAATCGAAGCGCCGGTCTGGAAACAGACCGGCGCTTTTTTTTCCTGGGCGGTCTCCATCCCGGCACCTCGAACTTTGGACAGGCCCGCAGACTGCGTTCAGAGTTCAAAGCTCCCAACCGGCCCGCCCATGAATTTTTTTCCCTACCCCGGCGCGGTTTCGTCGCTATGTTCCCGGCCGGCGCGGCTGACCCTCACCACGCCA
Source organism: Verrucomicrobiota bacterium (assembly GCA_038208765.1). GTDB lineage: Bacteria > Verrucomicrobiota > Verrucomicrobiia > Limisphaerales > SIBH01 > JANNGC01. Next base: position 7,445 of record JBBQYK010000230.1, on the reverse strand, counting down.
TTTACCCAAATGGACAAGCTGTTGCTCATCGATGACGAGGCGGACGTGCAATATTCGTTCCGCCGCATCTTCGACTCACCCGAAATGGAAATGGCCACCGCCTCCAGCGGCGAGGAAGGCCTGCGCGTCATTCCGCAGTTCCAGCCCGACCTCGTGATGATGGACGTGCGGATGACGGGCATGACCGGCCTGGAGACCCTCCGCAAGCTGCGCCAGACGCACGCGAAGCTGCCGGTCATCATCATGACCGCCTACGGCACCACGCAGACGGCCATCGAGGCGATGAAGCTCGGCGCGTACGACTACGTGCTGAAACCGTTCGACGTGCCGAAGCTCCAGGCGCTCGTCCGCAACGCGCTGGAAGCCGCGCGCGCCATGAAGAAGGTCGTGAGCTACGAGCCGCTGCTCGAGTCGGAGGATTACGACATCGGCATCGTGGGCCGCACGGAGGCGATGCAGGACGTGTTCAAACTGATCGGCCAGCTCGCAGGCAGCGACGCCACGGCGCTGATCACCGGCGAGAGCGGCACGGGCAAGGAACTGATCGCGCGCGCCATTTACGGGCACAGCCAGCGAAGCGAGAAGCCGTTCCTCGCCATCAATTGCGCGGCCATCCCGGAGAATCTGCTGGAGAGCGAGCTGTTCGGGCACGAGCGCGGCGCGTTCACCGGCGCGAGCCAGCAGCGCATCGGAAAATTTGAGCAGTGCAACGGCGGCACCTTGTTCCTCGATGAAATCGGCGACATGACGCCCGCGACGCAGACGAAGATTCTGCGCGTGCTTCAGAGCGGCACCTTCGAGCGCGTGGGCGGCAACACGCCGATCAAGACTGACGTGCGGATCATCGCCGCGACGAACAAGCCGCTGGAGCAGGCCGTGGCGGAGAAGCAGTTCCGCGAGGATTTGTTTTACCGCCTGAACGTGGTGCGCCTGCGCGTGCCGCCCTTGCGCGAGCGGCGCGCGGACATTCCGCTGCTGGTAAATTATTTCCTGAAAAAGTTCGCCGAGAAAAACCCGCAGGCCATCAAAGGCGTGACGGATGAGGCGCTGCGCGCGCTCGCCTCCTACGACTGGCCGGGCAACGTGCGCGAGCTGGAGAACGTGGTGCATCGCGCGCTGGTCGTGTCGAAGGGCGACGCGATGCTCTCGGCGGACCTGCCGCCCGAAGTGTCGAAGATGTCGAAGATGTCGAGGGACGAGGGACGAGGGACGAGTGCCGGCGGGGCCGCGTCCGGCACCGTGTCCGCCGACATTGGCGACATCGCGCAGGCGTTGTTTCAAATCGCGCGGCGCGATCCCAAGCTGAAGCTCATTCCCTTCCTCGAACGCGAGATGGTGATTCAGGCGTTGAAGGAGACGAAGGGCAACCAGGTGCAGTCGGCCAAGCTGCTCGGCATCACGCGCGCCACGTTGCGCAAGCGCGTGGAGAAGTTCGGCATCACGCAGCAGTTGGAAATCAAGTAGCGGCGGGAACGGCCGGGCCAGGTGCGTCCTGCCTGTATCTAACCGTTTCAAGGTGCGGCCGCTGCGTTCCAAAGTTGGAACTCAGGCTCGACGCCGCGCCCGAAATCTGGACTCATCACGCCGATGATTCTTCGCCACACCCTTCTCGGCGCGACGCTTTTGCTGGCCGCGCCCGCACTCATCACCGCTCCGCCCCAGGCGCAAGCGGCGTTGTTTGGAAAAAAATCCAGCGATGGGGCGGCGCGCGAAGCCATCGAACGCGCGGTCGATGCCGTGTATCCCGCGCTCGTCCGCATCCATGTCGTGTTCGAGGAGGGCGACAGCGGCAAGATGCAGAAACGTCGTTCCAGCGGCAGCGGCGCGATCATCAGCGAGGATGGTTACATCATCACCAATCATCACGTCGCGGGCCGCGCGACGCGACTGGTGTGCCGCCTGTCGAATCGCGAAGAAGTGGATGCCGTGCTCATCGGCACGGATGCCTTGAGCGACCTGGCGATTCTGAAACTCGATCTCAGCAGCAGTCGGAATCCAAAGCAGAAGCTCTCCGTCGCGAAGTTCGGCGACTCGGACAAGCTCGCCGTCGGCGACGTGGTGCTGGCGATGGGCAGTCCGGCCGGTGTCTCGCAGTCCGTGACCAAAGGAATCGTGGCGAACACCGCGATGATTTCCCCCGGCGGCAGCATGGTGCTCGATGGCGAACGTGTGGGTGAACTGGTCCGTTGGATCGGGCACGATGCCGTGATCTTCGGCGGCAACAGCGGCGGCCCGCTCGTGAACTTGCGCGGCGAAATCATCGGCGTGAATGAAGTCGGCCTCGGCAGTCTCGGCGGGGCCATTCCTTCCAATCTCGCGCAGGCCGTGGCGAAGGAATTGATCGCGAAGGGCCGCGTCTCGCGCAGTTGGATCGGCATTGAAGCGCAGCCCTTGCTCAAGAAAATGAGCGACGCGACCGGCGTGCTCGTGGCGAACGTCCTCCCCGGCAGCCCCGCGCGCGAAGCGGGCCTTCAGGCCGGCGATTTCATCAGTGAGTATGACGGCGCATCGGTGCTCGAAAGCCGTGCGCCGGAAGATCTGCCGGTGTTCAACCGCATGATTCTCAACACACCCGTCGGCGAGCGCGTGACGCTGAAAGGGTGGCGCGACGGGAAGCCGATGACGTGGAAGCTCACGACCGTGGAGCGCGAGCCGAACGAGGCATTGGAATTTGAACTGGCAAACTGGGGGCTGACCGTCCGCGATTTAACGCGCATGGCCGCGCTGGAAAACCAGCGCACGAACGTCCACGGCGTGGTCGTCCACAGCCTGCGCTCCGGGGGGCCGGGCAGCGAGGCCAAGCCCGCGTTACGCGCGGACGACGTGATTACCAAAGTGGCGGGGAAACCGGTGACGAATTCCGCCGCGCTCACCGCGTTCACGAAAGAGTTCGTCAAAGGACTCACCGAACCGAAGCCGCTGGTTGTGACGTTCGAGCGCGACACGCAGGAGTTCATCACCGTGGCGCGCATCGGCCCCGAGGTGGACGAGGAAAAACCGGCGCGGCCCGCGAAGGCGTGGCTGGGCGCGCAGTCGCAGGTGCTCACGCGCGAACTGGCCGAGGCGCTCGATCTCGAAGGTCGCAAGGGTATCCGCATCACGCGCGTCATGGCCGGCTCGCCGGCGGAGAAAGGCGGCCTCAAGGCTGGAGATATTTTTCTGAAGCTCGATGGCCAGGTCATCGCCGCCAGCACGCCATCCGACCAGGAGCTGTTCGAGAATTTGATCCGACAGTACAAAGTGAGCGGCACGGCGGAACTCGAAGGCGTGCGTGACGGGAAGCCATTGAAGCTCTCGGTTCCGCTCGGTCGCCAGCCCAAGCCCAACTCTGAAATGGAGGAATACAAGGACGAGCAGTTTGAATTTTCCGCGCGCGAGCTGTCGCTCACCGACCGCATCGACACGAAGCTGACGGACTCCGAAAAGGGCGTGCGCATCGTCTCCGCGCAGAACGCCGGCTGGGCCGCGCTGGCCGGGCTGTCGTCGGGCGACATCCTGCTCGCCATTGATGGCCAGCCGGTCGCTGGCATTGCCGAACTCAAAGCGACGATGAAGAAGCTGGGCGAGACGAAGCCGCGCCGGGTGGCCTTCTTCATCAAGCGCGGCATCCGCACGCAATTCATCGAACTGGAGCCAAAGTGGTGATGGCTCGTTTTCGATCAACTCACGCACGCAACTTATGACAAACTTGGCCCGCCTCATTTTCTCCGCCGCGTTATGCGCCGGAATCTTTTTCTCATCCATGCACGCCGCCGAGGAATCCATCAGCGCGCAGGCCAAGAAAGTTTTCGCCGAGCGGCAGGACGCGGTGATTTGGATTTCCGTGGTCGCCAAAATCTCCTTTCAGGCCGAGGGCGGCAAGGAAGCGGTCAACATCCCCGACCGGGAGCAAAAGAGCGAGGCGCTCGGCACCTTCATCGACTCCACCGGGATGGTCGTGACCGCGCTCAGTTCCATTGATCCGTCGCGCGAATTCAGCGGGCGCGAAGTCCGCACGCGCGACGGCGTGGTCAAGATCGAGGCCAATGCGATCTTCAAGGAGGTGCGCGTCATCATGCCGGACGGCACGGAGATTCCCGCCGATATCGTGATGCGCGACATCGATCTCGACCTCGCGTTCCTCCGCATCAAGAGCGGCGCGAAGGAGGCGAAGGGCGTGGAGTTCAAGTCCGTGGATTTGAAAAGTGCCGCGTCCGTGAACGTGTCGGATGACGTGGTGACGATCAGCCGGAATGATGAAGTGTTGAACCGCGTGGCCAGCGTGGCGCGGGGGCAGATCACGTCCGTGACCAAGAAGCCGCGCGAATTTCTCCGGGCCACCGGGGCGACGCTCGGCTGCCCGACGTTCACGCCGGATGGACGGCTCGTCGGCCTCGCGGTCACCCGCACCGTGCGTGGCAAGTCTTCGCAGACGGTGATCATTCCCGCTGGCGACGTGCTGGAAATCGCCGAGCAGGCGCGCGCGGCCAAGCCGGCGGCGGAGGAGAAGGTGAAGAAGTCTGAGGAGCCGAAAGAATAGAAGTGAGTCCGACAATGTGCCCCCGGCGTCCCGCCGGGTCAGCGCGTTCCATTGAATTGAGCTGCTCGGCGAGGGAGTGACGCTGAATTTGGAACGACTCAACCCGGCGGGACGCCGGGGGCACGCTCAGTTCAGTTCCTGAATCCGCGCGTTGCGGATCATAACGTGCGGGATGACTCCTCGACTGAGTTCCTGAAAACCGATGTGGCCCCGGCGCGGGCGATCCTTGAGCGGCGAGGCCGTGGTGTTGTCATGGCGTTTCACGGCTTCGGCGAAGGCGCTCAAGTCATTGTCCTGAATTTTCTCGCCGTTCAAAGTCACCACGATGCGTGAGCCGCGCAGTTCGACGCGATAGCTGTTCCACTCGGTCGGCTTGTAAACTTGTTTGCTCGGGGCGAGCGCGCGGTAGAGGCCGCCGGTCAGTTCAGAATCCTTGGCGGCGGTGTTGTAGCGGAAGTCCGCCATCTGAAGTTCCATTCCGTCGAACGCCGGGTCGCCTTTCATCGGCGCGCGCAGAGCCAGCCCGCTGTTGCCCGTTTCGCCGAGCTTGAATTCGTATTCGAGGATGAAGTCGCCGTATTCCTTCTCGCTCATCAGCCACGATCCGCGCGCGCCCTCGGGCTGCAACACGCCCTTCGTCACACGCCAGACTGTGTTGCTCGGCCCGGGCTTGCTCACGTCATTCCACGCGCCAATGCGCCAGCCGGCGGGAACGCCGTCTTTGGGAAAGAGCGGAGTGAACGCGGCGGCTTTGTCCTGCGCGGTGGCGCAGACCGTGGCGAGTGCGAATGCGGCGATGCCGCAGAGGGAGGAGATGACACTTGATTTCATAATTTAAGCGAGGTTGTAGATCGTGATGCGTCCAAAGTCAGGAATCTTTCCGTCCTTGGGTTTCCCCTGCCCCAGCGCTTCGCCGGTGAACAGCTTCGAGCCATCCGCGCTGAACATGGTCTTGGTTACGCGCGACTTGGTATCGAGCGAGTGCAGCAGCGCGCTGGTCTTCACGTCGAAGAACGCCAGCGACCATTTGCCGTTCTCCAGACGTCCGCCCATCGCGAAATAGTTTCCGCCAGGATGAAACGCCAGCGTCTCCATCAGGCCCCGCCCGCTGTCGCCATCGGCGGTCTCGCTGAGTTTCCTGCCCTCGCGCCATTGGAAGCGCTGCCAGAGTTGCTTGCCGTTGCCCGCCGCCGGATCAGTCGTGCTACCCATGCCCGCGAGATAAAGCTCCTCGTCGTTCGCCGCGAAGTGCAGAGCGTAAATGCCGCCGGTGTAGTAATGGCCCTTGATGATGCCCCAACCGGTGAAACTGGGCGTGGTGAAGCTGGTGACTTGCTGGCCACTGCGCAAATCCCACACGCGCACTTCGCCCATTAGATTTCCGGCCGCGAGATATTTCCCTTTGGCACTGAAGGCTACGGCTTGCACTGACGGAACGTGCGAGAAGCTGTGAACGAGTTTGCCCGACACCGCCTCGTGGACACGCACCGACGGCTCACGCTCCGGCAGCGGTTCGTATTTGTAACCACCGCAGAGATATTGGCCGGTGACTGACGCGACGAGTGCGCCATCAGCGGAAGTCGCGATCTGTTCGCGACCATGACGAATGGCGCGCCATTCTCCACAAGATTGCGCGCCATGAGCGTGTGGAGGCCGAAGGTGCCCGGACCGTATTTCTCTTTGTCCTTCGGCGGCAATTTCTCGAGGTCGAACAAGTGCGCGCAACTCATCAGCCCCTTCACACGCTCGAAGACCGCGTTGTGCGAAGCCGCTGCCGCGCTCTTCCGTCGCGTTTCAATCCTGCCGCTTCAAACAATCTCATGCTCTCCTCGGCGGCGGTGCCAGGGTTCAGGCTACAATACAGCGCGCGAATGGCTCCGGGCGGATTCCAACGCCCGCCCGACTTCATTGCTCCCTCACCGTCGAGGATTTGTTCTGGCCGGGCAAATTCCAGCGCCACCGAGCGAAACACCACGCCGCTCCACGGCCGGGCCAACGACGGCAGCTCGCGCACGGCCTGCCGGGCTCGGCGGAAGAAAGGGTTGGAGTGCAGCTTCACAACGAGTGGCGTTACTTCAGCACCGCCCGCCGGATGACGTGATATACGTCCGTTGATTCCAAATCCGCCGGGATCAGTTCCGGCGCGGCGATGAGGACGGGCCAGTCTTTTTTGTCGCGCGGGCGGCAGCCGTGGGAGCCTTTGACCAGCGTGGCGTCGAGCGGGATCACGTCCATCAACATGCGGAAGCCGAGTTTCTTTTGCAGAAGTCGTCGCAGGATTTTCAACTTGGGAAATTTAAGTTTTGGATCGAGGAACAGTTCCACCGGGTCGTAGCCGGGCTTGCGGTGGATGTCCACGGTGTGCGCAAAGTCGGGCGCGCGCGCGTCGTCGTCCCAGTAGTAGTAGGTGAACCAGGCGTTTTCCTCGGCCACGGCAATCAAGTCCCCTGCTCTGCTGTGGTAGATGCCGAGCGCGTGCTTCTCTTCCTCGCCGAGCACGGAGGCGACGCCCGGGATTTTCTCGACGAGTTGGCGGACGGCGGGCAGGAGCGAAGGTTCGCGAACATAAATGTGCGCGACCTGATGATCGGCCACGGCGAAGACTTTGCTCGCGCCGTAGTCGAGAAGTTCGCGACCCATTTCCTCGCGAATGGTGAGCCAGCCGGTCGAAGTCGGGTTTCGATTCATGGCCACGCCGTGCGCGCGGAAATGCCGGTTCAAATGAACCGGCGTGTCCACCGGGGTGATGCCGTATTCCGAAAGCAGAATCACTTGCACGCCGCTCGTTTCAAAAAATTCCACCAGTCCACCAACGATGACATCAATCTCGCGCAAGTCCTGCGTGATGCGCGGGTCGTTCGGGCCGAAGCGTTGCAGGTTGTAGTCGAGATGCGGGAGGTAGATGAGCGAGAGCGTGGGCGCGTGG
>JBBQYK010000229.1:0-8337 GCA_038208765.1 Verrucomicrobiota bacterium | reverse complement strand
AGGCCGCCGCATTGCAGCGCAAACGCCGCACAAGAACCCACGCGGCCACCGCCGCCAATAATTGTGACTTTCATAAAATTTTGCCGTGAGTGAACACAGACCTACGTGGAACGCTGGTGCTTCAGCTTCACCAAGTGCGTTGTCCGCTCGATCAAAAACTGTTCCATGTTGGGCTTGGCACGCTCCGAGTAGAACATCTCCATGTTCAGCCAAATTGGTCCATCCAAGACTTGGAGCTGGGAATGTTGATCTATGCTGATTCGGAAACCTGCTGTTGTGAGAATATTGCCACACTTGACCACGAATGATTGAAAATCGCGCTTGCTGTCGCTGATTACACGTCTCGCTTCGGGGTGCCGCATCACTTTGAGGCGGTTAATGACTTCTCGACGAACATATTCGTCTTCCGTCGTGAGCAACTCCGCAACTTCTGCCCACTGTTCTTCTCCCAATAGCCAGGCAGCAAAGCATGCCATCTCGCCCCGCTCCAAATCTCCCTTCGGTTTTGTCGAAGCTTCTTGAAGCAACGCCCGAGCGGTTTCGATGTCATGCGCTGTGCGCTCAATCTGCTCGAATTCATTGGGCATGAACTCAAGACGCCATTCGTCATCAGAGATGTAGTCGAGCGTGGCTTTTAGAAAGCAGTCGAAGGTTCTCCATTTTATTTTCGGGCTGTCGTCATGGAAAACCTGCACCACAAATCCTCGCAACGGCCCGGAGCATGAAACGCAGAATGGATTCGAGTCATTATTCTCCGTCAACGGCCAGTAACGCCACGAACGGTCACAACCTATCTCACTCATGCCTTGGCGAAGCACGTTGGCCTTGGCGAGCGAGAGAAATTCCAAAGCGCCGCCATCAAAGTCGACACCGTCAAACGCCAAGTAGAACGAGCGGACTTCGTCGGACAACTTCAACTTCGCTTCCGCTTCAAACGAGTCGATCACAGACGCTGGGGCACCCGCATTGACTTTTGCAGAGGGCAAACTACGGATTCGTTTTTCCTGTTCTGAGTTCACTTCATCTGCGCCAGGAGTTGATCCGTGATCACCTTCACCATTTCCTCCGCCTGAGGATCGAGTCCCACGGTCGGCGAATCTTTCGCCGGCACCGCGCAGGTCGCGCCCGGACGCCAATCGCCGGTATCGCAGAGCTCGCATTCCTTCATGCCGTAACGCGGGTCAACAAAGCCGAGTGACTGCTTGATGTTTAAGATGTCCTTCATCTGCGGCCCGGTGAAGGTCTGGATCGGCTTGCCCAACTGGCCGGCGACGACAATCGTGCGGCAATACGCCTCGATGATCTCCATGCGCCAGTAGGCCTCCTCGATGTTGTTGTGCGACCATGTCACCACGCCGTGATTCGCCATCAGGATGGTGTTGTATTGATCGGTCAACTCGGCCACGAGCTTGCCCATGTCCGGCGAACCGGGCGTGCGATACGGCGCGACGCCGACCGAGCAGAACACTTCGTATTCCGGCAACATGCACGTCGGCGGCGCCTGCCCCACGACGGCGAACGCCGTCGAATACGGCGGATGACAGTGACACGTCGCGACCGCTGTGGGCTGCCGCTTCATTATCTGCAAGTGCATCAGAATTTCACTGGTGCGCCTCTTTGTGCCGAGCAATTGGTTGCCCTCGAAATCCACCAGGCACATATCTTCCGGCTTGAGCGAACCCTTGCTCACGAGCGTGGGCGTGCAGATCGCGATGTCCTCACCGACGCGGATGGCCATGTTGCCGCCGTTGCCGTCCACGTATTCGCGTTCCCAAAGGCGTTTCCCCATCGCGCAGATCTGTTCCTTGAACGCATGGCAATAGGGCGAATTGAAGTAAGCCTCGAGGTCGGCCTTGGACGACTTGGAATTCAGCGCGGTGGCCGGGGCCGTCGTGGTCGTGGCCAGGCTGCTCGCGGCGGATGAAACGGCGACTCCGCCCGAAGACGGGATGCGCCGGGCGCGGGCGTAATCACGCAACGCGTCCTTGGCCGACGGCGTCAGGATGGCATCGGCAGGGAGATTCTTTGGATCGCCACCCTTGGCGATGATGTCTTCGATTTCTTTGGCGGTAATGACAGCAGGCATAAAATCTTACTTCATTGGGTTGTAGAAAATCTCGTCCACGAGCGCGGCGTTGATCGCGTCGATGGGCGGCGACTTCTCGAAAGGCGACGCAGCTTCGCGACCCTCAATGTAACCGATGGTCTGGCCCACGCCGCCGCCGAGCGCGTCATAGACCACCAGACTCGGATCTTTGCTGAGGCCAACCGGTGTCTCAGTGCCGTTCTGGTAATGTTCGCGCGTGAACGGCGAAACGATGAGCCAACGCGCACCGGTCAGTTCCGGAACGGCTTTGCTCAACGTGACACGACCGATGACGGAGCCGAGTTTCATGTCGCTTTCACCTCTGTCCAATGGGCCAGCCGTTCCTTGAGGTCTTTGACAATCTTCGCCAAAGCATCGGTCTCATTCTTAGCCTTGAAAGCGTCGTAGTTGCCCGTGAACTGAGTAATCCGCTCCAGCATCAGCAACTCCATCGCCTTATACCGCTTTGGTTTTCCACTCTTGGTTTTGACCGGAAACGTCGGCTCCAAATTAAAATGCTCCAACTCCCAAGCGTGTGCACGAAACCATCCACTGCGTTCAGTGTCTTTGAAAATCTCAATTCGCAGCGGGAAGCTCAGCTCTGGGCCTAGATCCAGATCCACTTCATAAGTGCTGACCAGTTTTAGGAAATTGGTCTTTACCGCTGGATGGCGAATCTTCAAACGGGCACCCCGGGTTCTTTTTCGTCCACGATGCCCACCACGAGCCAGCGCGCCGGGCTCTTCAGGTCGCCGACCGCCTTGCGAGCTTCCGAGCCGTCGCTGGAAATAATCACGCGTTGGTGCATGCCCGCGCCGTGGGCATCAATGGCGATCTGGGGCGCGCCTTCGGGCGTGCCCGCGTTATCGATTGGTTGGCAAATCACCAATCGCCAGCCCTCGAAGCTCGGATGCTTCCGGGTGGCGATCACATTGCCTTCAACACGCGCGAGCAGCATGGCTTAATAAATTCTCAGGTTATCCACCATCACGCACCGGCGCACGCGGCAGAACGTTTTCGGGTTGGTCACGCCTTCGCCCGTGGGTGTGGCGATGCTGTAGCTCAGGTAACCTTCGCCGCCGAGACCAAGGCCGGCCATGGACGGGCCGTTCTTGATGAAGAGCGTGGTGTCGAGCGCGCGGCCCATCGCCGTGAGTGCTTCGAGATCATGCGAGTGAATGATGCTCGTGTGTTTGTAGCCGTGCTCGGCTCCGAGTGAGCGCTGCACGCCTTCTTCGAGATTTTTCACGCGCGTGATCGGGATGAACGGCATCATCTGCTCCTCGACGACGAAGGGATGACTCGCGTCCGTCTCGGCGAAGAGGAGTTGCGTGCCGGGCGGAAGATTCAACCCCGCCGCTTTCGCGAGCACGATGGGATCCTTGCCGATGAAATCTTTGTTCACCGAGGCGTGACCGCAGCCGCCGCCTTGTCCCGGCGTGATGGTGAACGCCGCTTTGGTCAGTGCATCAAGTTGCGCGTTGCTCAAACGCACCGCGCCGTTCTGCTCCATCTGCGCCATCAACTTGTCGGCAATTTTGTCGAGGGCGAAGACTTCCTTCTCGCCGATGCAGAGCAGGTTGTTGTCGAAGCTCGCGCCCGCGATAATCGCCTTCGCGGCGCGCGTCATGCAGGCCGTGCTGTCCACGTAAACGGGAGGATTTCCCGGACCCGCGCAAACGGCGCGCTTGCCGGTCTGCATCGCGGCCTTGACCACGCCCGGCCCGCCCGTGACGAGCAGCAGTCGCACGGCCTCGTGTTTGCACATCGCGGCGAAGCTTTCCATCGAGGGCTTGGAGATGATCGTCGCGATGTTCTCGATGCCGGTTTCACGATAGATGGCTTCGTTGTAAGCGCGAATCGCCACCGCCGCGCAACGCGCGGCAGCCGGATGCGGATTGAACACCACGGCGTTTCCCGCCGCACAAATGTTCACGATGTTTCCGCTCAACGTCGGGATGGAATGCGTGCTGGGCGTGACCGCGCCCACGACGCCAAACGGTGTGTATTCCTCCAAGGTGATGCCGTGGTCGCCGCTCCGTGCATCAGGCCGCAGCCACTCCACGCCCGGCACGAGCTTGATGATTTCCAGCTTGGCAATCTTGTGATCGAGGCGGCCAATCTTGGTCTCGTCGAGTTCGAGTTTGCCCCAGACCTCCGCGTTGGACTCCGCCATCGCCTTCACGATCTCGACAATCTTCACGCGCGCGGCGACGCCCTTCTGCTGAAGTTGCAGGAAGGCTTCGTGCGCGGCAGCGCAAGCATCGCTGGCGTCCTCGAACACGCCGAGATTTCCACGCCGCGCCGGGCTGTTGCTGGACGCGCTTTTGCCGTGGCAACCGCAGTCCGCCTTCGGTGTGGGTGCAGGCGCAGAAGATTTCGGTGCCACAGCGGAGCCGCCCAAACGGCCTAGCACCTCAGCCACTACATCACGGATCAAAGTTTCGTTCACGGCACTCATAAATCTTTCAGGCAGGAAGAGGGGATTACAGTTTGGACAACACGTTCTGTGCTGAGTAACGTCATGCACGAACGAGTCAGCGAATATGAACAAACGAATTCAATTCGAGGTGGAGTTGCCGAACGACCTGGCGAAACTTCACCTGCCCAAAGCGGTCGAGCAACGTCTTCACTCGTTGCTCGACAGACAGGATCAGAAGAAGCGGCTGACTGCGGCCGAGCGACGCGAAGCCGAAGGGCTGGCCGATCTCGCAGAACTTCTTTCCCTGTTGCGTCTGCGCGTCGAACGCGTGAAAGAGCGCGCCGCGTAACGCCATGTCCATCCCGGCGCACTTGCGGCATCAGGTTGTCGAGCGCGCCCGCCACCGTTGCGAGTATTGCGGCCTGGCTCAGGTCGGCCAGGAAGCCGCTTTTCACATTGACCATGTTGTTCCGCTTTACGCCGGGGGGAATACTCTGCTGACCAATCTGGCCCTGGCCTGTGTCTCCTGTTCCCTGCGCAAGGGTGCGCGGCAAAGCGCGATTGATCCACGCACGGGAAAACACGTTCGACTTTTCAGCCCGCGCCGTGATTCGTGGCGGCTGCACTTCCGTTGGGACGGTGTGCGTGCGGTTGGCATCAGTCCGGTGGGCCGGGCGACCGTCGGTGCTTTGAAATTCAATCGCTTCGTCGCTCAAGAAATTCGCCGACAGGAAGCGCGTCTGGGCCGGCATCCGCCGCCGCGCCATCTTTGAGGTTGAACAAAGGGGGTGGGCAATTTGCCACCCCCCTTTGTCAGCCCTCGCCAAAAGGGTCAGTACATTTTGTACCCATCCTTTGAAAAACCAAAAAGTGTTCTGAGCAACACTCACGGCTTGCCTCCTGAATAGTGTGCGGCCAGCGCATTCAGTTCACTAGCGAAGAACTGGATCGCGTTCAAACGTGGCTTGGGCTGTCGAAGGGTCGCGACGGCATTAAAAAATCCTTGTCCCGGCATGTTCTTGTCTTTGCTCACCACCCGCACTGTGCGAAACGGCCTGCCCTTAGAAGTGTCTTCCTCGTCCAAGACACCGAACAATTTGCACAAGGGATGTCGCGACCATCGCTCATCGACTTCCGGCATCTCAAAATGAGCAGCTAACTGATTGTAAAAGATCACCGCTTCGGTGCCGTGCTGGCGAACACGCTCCTCAAGGAATCGACCGACTTCATTTGCAGTGCTCATCGCGTACTCAGTTCTTCGCGCTGTAAATCTCTTTTCCGAACACGTCGACGGAATCCACGATGCCGATGATGACGGCGTCCACCGGGGCGTCCTTCATGCCGCCGGCCAGGCGGGCGCTGCTGCCCTGGCAGAACAGCACGAGTTCATTGATGCCCGCGCCCAGGCTATCCACGGCCACGATGGTGTTCGAGCCGGGACGGAACTTGGTGGGATCCTTTTCATCCACCAATTGGGGACGCAGCAGGAGCAGCTTGCGGCCGTTCATGCTGGCCTCTTTCTTGGTGGAGACCACGGAGCCTTCGACGCGTGCTAGGAACATAATTTGTCCTCTGTAGCGACGTCTCGTGAGAGCGCCGCATTTTGATGTTTAATCGGCGGCGCTCTCACGAGACGCCGCTACAAATTACTTCTTCTTCGGCAACACCGCGTCCACGTCGCCATGCGGGCGCGCGATGACATGCACGCTCACGACTTCGCCCTTGATGGCCTTGATGGCCTGCGCACCAGCGTCAGTGGCGGCCTTCACAGCGGCGACATCGCCGACCACGACGGCGGTGACGAGCGCGTTGCCGACTTGCATCATCGGACCGGCGAGTTCCACGTTCGCGGCCTTGAGCATCGCGTCCGTGCCCTCGACGAGAGCGACGAGGCCGCGGGTTTCAATCATTCCAATTGCGGGTTGTGCCATAATTTTACTTTGTGTTGATGGTTGAGATTTTCGGGAAGTAATCAGTGATCAGTTTTCAGTAATCAGTTTCGGGATTCGAGGAGCCGCTTTGCTTCGCGCGCCACGACGAGTTCTTCATTCGTCGGAATGACCAGCACCTTTACGCGCGAATTTGCGGCGCTGATGAAGGCTTCGGTGGCGCGGGTGGAATTGTTCTTCTCGGCGTCGAGCACGATGCCCAGTTGATCGAGGTTCGCGCAAATGGCGGCGCGCAGTTCCGCGCGGTTCTCGCCGATGCCGGCGGTGAAGACGATGGCGTCCGCGCCGTTCATCTGGAAGAAGTAGCCGCCGATCCACCGGCGTGCTTCGCTGACGAACACGTCGAGTGCGAGTTGCGCCTTGGCGTTGCCTTTTGACGCCGCGTCTTGAAGGTCGCGAATGTCGTTCGACAAACCACCAGCCAGTCCTTTCAACCCGCCTTCTTTTGCGAATTGACGCTGGGCTTCTTCAACAGAGAGGCCAAGCGTCTTGACCACGTAGGGCAACGCTTCGGCGTCAAGGTCGCCCACCCGATTATTCTGAGGTAGACCGGACTGCGGGCTCATGCCGAGGCTGTTGCCAATGGCCACGCCGTTCAGGATGCCCGTGATGCTGGAACTGCCACCAAGATGGCACGAGATGACGCGTAGCGGAGCGCCATTCACCTTGGACTTGCCGCCATCCACGTAGAGGTTTTGCGCGCGTGCCGCCACGTCAGCGCGGTCGAGCATTTCCGCGCTGCGTTCGGCGATGAACTTGTGGCTCGCGCCGTGAAAGCCCCAACGGCGCACACCGATGTCGTGCCACGCGTCGGGCACGGCGTAACGCATCATCGCCTCGGGCGCGAACTGGTAGAACGCGGTCTCGAACAGTCCGATCAGCGGTACGCCCGGCACGCGCTGGGCGAAGAGCCGGATGCCGGTGATGTAGGGTGGATTGTGCGCGGGTGCGAGGCCGTTGAAATCCTCCATCGCCTTGAGCACCCGCTCGTCGAGGCGCACGCAGCCGGTGACGTTCTTCGCGATGACGGTCTTGAAGCCCACGGCAGCGAGTTCGCTTTCGTTGCCGATGGCACCAGCTTCCTTGAGTTGCGCGAGGCAATCCTCAATCGCCTTTGGGTAATCGGTCACGCGCTCGAAGCCGCCCTTGTGGAGCAGCGTCTCGGCGTTGTTCGAGAAGTCGAACAGCCGCCACTTGAGCGAGGTCGAACCGATGTTGGCGATGAGCACTTTCATGAATGACGAATGTCGAATGACGGAATGACGAAGGGCGGCACGCCCCATTCGTCATTGGTCATTCGTCATTTTCATTGGAGCCACTTGCCGAGAACCGCCAGCCCGTCGTGCGGGCGCGGAATCACCTGCACGCTGACGATCTGGCCGACCTGTGATGCTGCCGCCGCGCCCGCATCCACAGCCGCTTTCACGCTGGCGACGTCGCCGCGAAAGAACGCCGTGACGTAGCCGGAACCAATTTTTTCCCAGCCGGTGAAGTTGACGTTCGCGGCCTTGAGCGCGGCGTCCACGGCCTCAAAGAGCGCGCAGAGACCTTTACATTCGATCATGCCGATTGCTTGTTGTGACATAAATTTGTTCGGAGTGATGGTTGAGTGTTGAGAGCTATTTCTTCACCGCAGCGACGTCGCCGAAGAATATTTTGCCGAGATCCTCGTGCGGGCGGGCGATGACGTGGCTGGCCACGAGTTCGCCGACCTTGCCGGCGGCCTTGCTGCCCGCGTCCACGGCGGCTTTGACGCTCGCCACGTCACCCTTGCAGATAACGGTGATGAGACCGCCGCCGATGGAGATGGTCTTGGTGATGGTGATGTTCGCGGCCTTGGCCATGGCATCAGTGGCTTCGATGCTTCCGGTGTAGCCCTT
>JBBQYK010000228.1:0-8375 GCA_038208765.1 Verrucomicrobiota bacterium | reverse complement strand
GAGGTCGCCATTGGGCGCGGTGCTCAAGCAGGTCGGGTAGCCGATGTTCGTCTGGGCGGCGAACATCGTCACCTTCCAGCCAGCGGGCACCTTGACGCTCTTCGGCACCTCGGCGGCGAAGCACGACGCGGCGAACGTCAGGACGAAACAAATTTTCGCGAACAATGGGCGGTTCATCAGGCGGGAGTGGACGAAGGAGTTTGGGCGGTTATTCGCCGACCGAACACGCTCACGCCCCGAGCTGCCCAGAATGATTGAAAATTTCTATGGAGACCCGATCTCGACGAGATCCTCGCCAGCGGCGAACAGGCCGAGCGCAGTGGAAAATTGCCTCGTGAGAATTTGCTGCAAGGCCGCCTCCGAAGTATTGCCGCAAGTGAGCCAGAGAATTTTCGGAGGACTGCCCCGTTGCTCCAACAGCCGCACAAAATCGCCGTCCTTGGTGAGCACAATGACGTTCGCCTCGCGCGCGGTGGTGAATATGGCCTCGTCGTTTGCTTCACGAAGGCCGAGGTCGCGCAACGCCGCCGCCGTCACGGGAAAGTTGGAGGCGATCCAGCGCGCGGTTCGCGGCGGCAACTGCGCGTCCACCCAAATCGTCATGCGGCGAGGAGCGGATGGTCAATGCGGCGGCGGGCGTAGGTCAGGCAGGCCTTGAGGTCGTCAGGCTCCAAGTCTGGCATCTCGTCGAGAATCTGGGCCGCGTCGAGACCGGAGGCGAAGAGGTCGAGCACATCACTGACACGGATACGCATCCCGCGCACGCATGGACGGCCCCCACACTGCTGGGGATTGATGGTGATGCGGTCGAGCAAAGCTGACATGCCGGATGGGTAGCGGAAATCAGGGAGCGCAGCAACGGCGATTCTGGAGAACCGCGAACTGAGCGCGGTTTAACAGTTGGGAGCGGACGAAAGAGGGTGGTTATTCGGGAGCGGTCAGTCGGGCCACTGGACGCGTCGCTACCGCCGGTCGTAATGTTCTGGCTTGATTCCTTCAAGCGCACGAATGGAAAGCTCCGGCGTTTGATTGCCTGCGTCTCCACTGGGCCGAAGTTGATAGAGCCGATAGTTCGTATCGAAGCGCAAGAAATCAACTTCGTGCTCACCTCGTAATGACCAACTCAAGTGATAGATACCGTTTGTGGGATCGTTGTAGGTGAATTCAACGAATGTGTATTTCTGTGCTCCCATCGGTGTGTCTCCGGTAACAACTGAACTGCGAAAGTTGGATTGGTGGTTGGTACCGCCGAGGCGGGCAAGGTAAACCCGGTTACGATATTCTGTCTTGGGCTGCCACGTTGCATAGTCTTGTGCGACTTCCCGAGCCGGAGGAAGCGGGCGTTCGTCTGTACCAAAGGTGCTGAATGAGCGCCAATCGCCCGTGAACCCGAATTCAGGTTGAGGCGGATACGGAGTGCGAAACATCAGCCAGAGCAAAGTCATCGCACCGGCAAGACCGACAACCAGCACGCCTGCGACAACAAGAGCAAAGCGTTTCATTGGAACTCACCTCCCATTACTTCTTCCTCTTCAACAGCGACAGGACGAAGAGCACGAGGAACACCACGACCAGCACCTTGGCGATAGTCGCGGCGAGGCCGCTGAGGCTGCCGAATCCGAGGATGCCGGCGAGGATGGCGATGAGCAGAAAGACAATGGCGTAGTAGAGCATGATTGGTTGGTTGGTTCAGGTTTCAAAGGCACGGGGCGGACCGAGGACGACGGAGGCAAGAATGGCCGTACGTGCGCCCTGGGGTCGGCGCAACATTTCCAGCAGTTCCCGAACTTCAGGGGTGGCTTGAGTCTGGCGCACAAAGGCGGGGGGCGCGGCGCGGTGCGTCGGGCCGTGTTGCTGATGCAACTGTTCTTGCGTGCGTTCCCAAAGCGACGCCGCGTGGGCGTGGCGTTCTGCGGCTTCCGTCAGGCCGCCGAAATGCGGGGTCATCACGGGTTCCTGATGCGTGGATTCGCCTTCATCCACCACCGGCTCATAATACACCACGGGCGGAACGGGCGGCGGTATCTGGCGCACGATGGGGGGCGGGACGGGACGCGACTCGGTGGGGCGTTGTTGTTCCAGGACGCGGCGCAATTCCTCCTCCCAGCGGCCGGCTTTCGACGGCGGCGGCTGGTCGCGTTTGGGGTTTAATTCAGACGGCAGTTCCCATTCTTGGGCGGGTTCCTTCTTTTTGAGGAGCGAGGCGACAATCGCCACCACGATGGCGATGGCGATGCCGATGATGTTGAGTTCAGCGAGCATGGGAAATCCTTGATTTGGAGTGCGGTGACTGGTCACCGCCTTCCTGTTTGGCGACGTGTCGCCAAACCATCGGCGCGACAAGTCGCGCCGGAAAAAGGCGGTGACCAGTCACCGCACTCCAAGTTGACGTTTCCACCTTCACGAGTTCTTCGAGGTCTGCTGGCCGGTGCCGGCGATGTTCTCGCGCATGGAGGTGTCGGCCTGCACGTTTTTCATTTTGTAATAATCCATGACGCCGAGATGGCCGGCGCGGAAGGCTTCGGCCATGGCGAGCGGGATTTGCGCCTCGGCTTCGACGACGCGGGCGCGCATCTCGGAGACGCGGGCGACCATTTCCTGCTCGGTGGCGACGGCGGCGGCGCGGCGCACTTCGGCGTGGGCCTGCGCGATGAGCTTGTTGGCCTCGGCCTGCTCGGCCTGCAATTTCGCGCCCACGTTTTCGCCCACGTCCACGTCCGCGATGTCGATGGAGAGGATTTCAAACGCGGTGTTGGAATCGAGCGCCTTGTCCAGAACGGTCTTGGAGATGCGGTCAGGATTTTCGAGCACGTCCTTGTAGCTGTTCGCCGAACCGATGGTGGAGACGATGCCTTCGCCAACGCGGGCGACGATGGTTTCCTCGGTCGCGCCGCCGACGAAGCGTTCGAGATTCGTGCGGACGGTCACACGCGCGCGGGCGCGGATGACGATGCCGTCCTTGGCCACGGCATCAATGGTGATTTTGCCGGAGGACGGCGCGGGGCAGTCGATGACCTTGGGATTCACGGAGGTCTTCACGGCCTCGAGCACGGTCTTGCCGGTGCCTTTCGTGGCGAGGTCGATGGCGCAGGCGCGGTCGAATTCGAGATGAATGCCGGCCTTCTTGGCGGCGATGAGCGCGAGCACGACCATTTCGACGTTGCCGCCGGAGAGGTAATGCGTGGAGAGGTCGTCAATGGTGATCGGCAGGCCGGATTTCACGGCGGTGATGCGTGAGTCCACGATCATGCCGACCGGCACGCGGCGCAGGCGCAGCGCGATGAGTTCGCTGAATTTCACGGGCGCGCCGCTGGTCCAGGCGCGAATCCAGATGTTCGCGAAGGTGGCGACGATGAGCACCATCACGAAGAGCGCGATGCCGAGAATCGCGTAGATGACGAGCTTGATGGGGCTGAATTGCATTTGGGCCAGGAGCCAGGGGAGGTGTTGCATAATTTAGGATTTAGTTGGAACAGACGTTTCGGACAAAGCACGGACGACGACGCGCAGCCCTTCGATGGCCACGACTTTGACGGGCGTTTGGGGTTCGATGAAAGAGCCTTCGGTTACGACATCGACGCGGTGGCCGTTGATGAGCGCGGTGCCGGACGGGCGCAGCGTGGTGAGGGTGGTGCCGGATTGGTGGAGGAGTTCGGGGCGCTCGGCATTGACGTTCCCGCCCACACTTCTGGAAGCGAACATCCGCCCCGCGCGCGACGTGGGCAGATATTTAACCCAAAGAAAAGTGCCGATCACCAGCGCGACGATGACGCCAGCGAGGACGTAGTTGCCAATCTCCGCGCCGAACACGACGTAAGCCTGGATGACGCCGGCGATGAGGCAGAGCAAGCCGAGGATGCCCGCGATGAGTCCGGGCAAGATCGTCTCCAGGAGCATCAGGACTGCTCCGGCGACGAGGAGGGTGATGACCCATTCCATGCGACGGATGTTGACGCAGTGCGGGAAAGCGACAAGGGGAATTATGGGGTGCGGCTCCAACGAGCAACGTGCCCCCGGCGTCCCGCCGGGTGGAGACGAGGTGATGAAGGGCGCTGCTCGCACGGTCACGAAATCTCTCGCACCACTGAGCGCCCACCCGGCGGGACGCCGGGGGCACGTTGCAAAACCGCGCTTGCCAATTGAATGCCTTGCCCGCAGAACCGTCTGCGAACTCAGACAAATCATCGCCATGAAAACATTCTCATTGTTCAGCAAACTCATTCCCATCGTCGCCTCGTGCGGCCTCGCGCTGGGCGCGACGGCGGCGGAGCCGAAGAAGGTGCTCGTCGTCAGCATCACGAAAGGCTTCCGCCACAGCTCCATTGCCACGGCGGAAAAGGTGCTGACGCAACTGGGCAAGGACAGCAAGGCTTTCACCGTGGTGGATTACGCGCAGCAGCCGACGGTGAAAGTGCCGGAGAAACCCAACGCGCCGCAGAAGCCAAAAGACCTGGCCGCGAACGCGGACGACGCGGCGAAGGCGAAGCATCAGGCCGACCTGGCGAAGTACGAAACCGCACAGACAAAGTTCCAGGACGACTTGGAAAAGTGGAAGGCGAAGGAGACAGAAGTGAAGGCCGCGAAGGCCAGTTACGACGAGGCCATGAAAGAATCCGCGAACAAACTCAGCGCGGAGAATTTGAAGAAGTACGACGCGGTGATTTTCGCCAACACCACGGGCAACCTGCCGCTGCCGGACAATCAGGCGCTGATTGACTGGGTGAAGAACGGCGGTGTGTTCATCGGCATGCACAGCGCCACGGACACGTATCCGGGGTTCCGGCCGTACATCGAGATGATTGGCGGCGAGTTCAATGGGCACGGCGCGCAGGTCGGCGTGGAGTGCCTGGTGCAGGACACGAAGCATCCGGCGACGAAGGATTTGGGCGAGTCGTTCTGCTTGGAGCAGGAGGAGATTTACCTGATGAAGAATTACGACCCGACGAAAGTGCGCGAGCTGCTCGTGCTCGACAAACATCCGAACAAGAAGAAGGAGGCGGGCCGCTTCCCGGTCGCGTGGTGCAAGGAGTTCGGGCAGGGCAAGGTGTTCTACACGTCGCTCGGCCACAACGAAGCGGTTTGGGAGAACAAGCGCTACCAGAAGCACATCCTCGGCGGCATCAAGTGGGCGCTGGGTTTGGAGAAGGGCGATGCAACGCCGCAGGCGGCGAAGTGAGAGTTAGGCAGCAACACCACACCACACATTTTATGACCACACAAACACAACAACAGAGCAAGAAGGTCGAGACCACATTGAGTGCGGAAACCGTATTGGGATTTGTCGTTCTCGGTTTGCTGACTGCGGGTGCAGTCGGCGTTTGGAAGGCGTTGAATATGACGAGCGGTTTCGATGTCATGCTTTGCCTGCTGGGTTCAGTCGCCGCGTTTGGCGGAGTTTATTACATCTATTTCGGGAGGAAGTGAGTTCACGGATTTTTTGCTGCCTAACCAAGTCGCCTCGGCGGCACCGTCTTCACGCCGCCGTTTCCAGCACAATCTTGGGATGCTTGGCGGCGATCTTCAGCAGCACCTTGGCCGGCCCGGCGGGTTTGCGGCGGCCTTGCTCCCAGTTTTGCAGCGTGTCCTCGCTGATGCCAAGCAGCCGGGCAAATTTAACCTGCGGCAGGCCGAGCTTCTGGCGCACGCGCACCACGTCGTTGGCCGTCTTGACCTCGAACTGGCGGCCGGGCTTCAGCGTCCCACGCTCGATGGCCGCCGCCTGACGCACGCTTTGCAGCAATTCGTTGAACAGTTCTTTCTTCATAACTCAAATCTCCAGTGCCTTCCGCAATTGCTTCAATTGCTCCGCGCTCAAATCGTCCTGGTCGTTCTTCGGATAGACCAGCAGCATCGACATGCGGTCCCTGGCCTGCCACCAGTAATAAATCAGCCGCAATCCGCCACGCTTGCCCCGTCCGCTGCCCGCCCACCGCATTTTCCTCAGCCCGCCCGAACCGGGAATGACCTTTCCGCCGTCCGGCTGCCGGGCCAGCTGCGCCTGCAGCGCTGCGCTCGTCATCCATCAATTGCTGGATGCATTTGGTGAACGTCGGGGTTTCGACAAAAACCACCGGGACAGGCTACGCCGCTGGCGTAGGCAGTCAAGTTTTTGGCCGGGCGGGTGTCAGGCTGCACACCCCATGCCCGCCGCCTCGGGAATAAATTTGACCGCTGTTCGTCATTAGCTAGGCTAGTTCGTAAGCTCGAAAAAATTTAACAGCGAAAGCATTTTATGAAAAAAGAACCGACTTCACTGTCCGGCGAATCCCGCCGGAGCTTCATCAAGAAAACCGCCACGGTCGGCGCGGCTGTCGCTGCCACCGGCTTCATCAAGACGCCGGTCTATGGTCAGGCCACCGCGCCCTCGACCGGCAAGGTCATTGGCGCGAATGACCGCATCAATGTCGCCGTGGTCGGCGTCGGCTTCGGCATCGGCATCAACCACTTCAAGGGCATCCAGGAAAAGGCCGGCGACAACAACGTCGTCGTGGCCGCCGGCTGCGACCTGTTCAAAGCGCGCCGCGACTGGATGACCGGCAATCACGAATTCCCCTACGCCAAGAAGCTCGAGACGCCGCTCAAGGAAGCCGACGTCTATTCGGACTACCGCAAACTTCTCGAGCGCAAAGACATTGATGCCGTGCTGGTGGCCACGCACGACGTGTGGCACGCGAACATCGCCTGCGACGCGATGGAATCCGGCAAGCACGTCTATTGCGAAAAGCCGATGACGCGCTATCTCGATGAAGCCTTCCGCGTGCATGATGTGGTGAAGAAGACCGGCAAGATTCTTCAGGTCGGTTCGCAAGGCTGCTCCGCGGGCGGCTGGCACAAGGCGGCGGAACTCATCAAGGGCGGCAAGATCGGCCAGCTTGTTTGGAGCCAGGGCTTCTACTGCCGCAACAATCCCAAGGGCGAATGGAACTACGACATTGATAAGCTCGTCTCGCCCGAGACGCTCGACTTCGACACCTGGGCCGGCCAGGTGAAGAAACATCCGGACATCAAGACCAACCGCGACCTCGCCGCCGATCATTTCCATCGCTGGCGCAAATACTATCCCTACTGCGGCGGTCTGCTCGGCGATCTCGTGCCGCACCGTTTGCATCCGCTCATGCTCGCGTCGGGCAATCCCGAATTCCCCAGCCGCGTCGTCAGTCTCGGCTCGAAGAACGTGCTCACGGACAAGAAGCAGCCGGGCACGCCGATTCGCGACGTGCCGGAGCATGTGCAGCTCACGGCGGAATTCCCGAGCGGCTACATGCTGACCGTCACAGCCAGTTCGGTGAACGCCTCCAGCCCCGGCTTTGAGATTCACGGCCACAAGGCCACGCTCAAGCTCGCCGACCAGGGCCAGAGCCTCGACCTGTTGCCCGAACGCTGGGCCGCCGAAGACGTTGAACCCGAACAACACAAAGGCCTTCAACCCGAGGACATCCGCGTCCATGAGAAGAACTGGTTTGATTGCATCCGCGCGAACAAACAACCGAACGCGGGCATTGACCTCGCCATCCGCGTGCAGACGGTCATCTCGCTCGCCGAAATGTCCGAGCGCCTGAACATCATGTGCCTCTTCGACGAGAAGACGCGCAAGATCACCGACGGCAGCGGCAAGGAAGTGAAGCCGATCACCTACGGCACGCTGGAGCTGTCGTAGTCGCGCAGCGAAGAAAGTTTCCGAAACGAGCGGCGGTCAGCAATGACCGCCGCTTTTTTTGCCCGCGATGGCAAGGCGCGCAGCCTTCATTCCCCTGACCTTCATTCCCCTGACCTTCATTCCCCTGACCTCATTCCGTCGGACGATGATTGGGGGCGGGGCGAAGTCAGGGGAATGAAGGTCAGAGGAATGAGGAGCCTGCTGCACAGCATGACAAGATGCGTCTGCCCTGCGGGCCCGCGCGCTTGCCGCCCCGGATTCGTCAGCTATGCTCGCGCCGTCTTTCTCGAGTCCATTCGCGAGTTGAACAAGGCGGTTCCGTTTCGTCCCTACCAGTTGCGCCTGACCAGCGGCATCACCCATCGCGTGCCGCATCCCGACTTCATCGCCATCGCTCCGCGTGGAACTTGGGTGATGGTGTCAGACGAGAACGACCATCCGTATTGGATCAGCACGATCCTGATTGAGGAAGTCACGCCGCTGAAGAACGGAGCCAAAGCAGCAAAAGAAAAACGGCGGTCGTGAGACCGCCGTTTGAAGATGGCCGGGGTGGTGAAAATCCCCGCGTGGTTCAGATGAACTCGTTGATCAAGTTCTCCAGAAATTCCTGCCGCCCGCTGGTGTTGGCCGTGGCTTCACCCTTCTTGAGCATGTAGGCTTCGAGCGTCTCGAAACTCTCCTTGCCCTGCTCAATGCTCTGGCCCACGCCCTTGTCCCA
>JBBQYK010000227.1:0-8463 GCA_038208765.1 Verrucomicrobiota bacterium | reverse complement strand
ACCAAGCCTGCACCTTGCGCACGATCTCGCGGCAGGAACTGCCCGGACTCAAGACCTGACTCAGAAACGCCCAGAAGGTCAGGTTCGTGGGATAGAAGCGTTGGCGGCTGTTGAGTCCGGCGGCGGCGGGAGCCAACAGGGCCAGGGGCAGCCACGCGCCAAAAATCTCGCGCAAGCGGCTCAAGCTGGCCTGCCGCACCTGGGCCGTGTGCGCGCGCATTTGATCGAGTTGCGAACGGCGCTGCCGGCCACAAAGACGATGGGAAATGCCGGGAAGAAAGGCGGTCGTTTGTGCCATGCGCGATCCTATAGAACCGATCCCATTCGTACCACTCTTAAATGCATTCCAACGCAGATTTTTTCACGCGTCGCCTGCCTTAACTAAGCGCCATTCGGGTCAGTCCTCACAATCGACAATCCTTTCCTTTCGCGGTCAGGTGCGAGATGTAGCGGGCACTGCCCATGCCCAGCGGCGTGGCAATCCACTGGCGCGTCATGGGCGTTTCCTCGCGCAAACGTAACGCCCATTGCGTCTTCTTTGGATCGCCCTTGCGTCGCGCTTTTCATTTCGCCCCTCCGTGGAGCTGGCGGTTCATCGCTTGCACCAGTTGTTTGAGTTCGTTCACCGCCTGTCTCAACTCCGCGTTCTCGGCGCGTTGCTCTTCGACCTTCTGATTCAATCCCTGAAGCGCCGCCAGCGCCACGCCGTCGGCATCGACGGTGGCGATGTGGCGCTCATCCGTGCCCAGGCCGAAGGCGGCGTGGAAATCCTGCGCCATCGGGCCGACGTGCGGGGTGGCGGCGTCGCCCTTGAAGTTCCAGCGGCTGATGGGCAGAGCCGCCACTTTCTCCAGCACGTCACGCGGACTCACCGGGACGAAGTTCTCCTTGAGGTTGCGGTCACTGGTCGGATTGAAGGCCGTGGCCGTGACCGTGCCGACGACTTGCAGCGCGCTGACGGGAGCGGTGGTGCCGATGCCGGTGTTGCCGTTGGTGTTGAAAAGCATCCGGGTTACGTTGCCGACCCGAATCTGGAGCGGGTGCGCGCTCATGGTGCCGAGCAGGGCGATGCGCTGGTTCTCGTCCGCTTCCAGCGCGACTTCGACCCGGTTGGTGCTCGAGGTCGTGCCAGGGCCGGCCACGGCGATGAGGGTGGCGCGCCCGTTTTCGTTGGTATTTTCCACGACCGCTTTGGGCAAGGCGGGGTTGATGGTGGGCACAGTTCCATAGTTGCCGATGTGGAGCCGGTGCAACGGGGTGGCGCTGCCCACGCCGACGTTGCCGGTGTCACGCAAGACCGAGAAGTGGGGTGCGGTTTCCACCCCGGACAACAGTCCGAGGATCTGGAAGGGATTGCTGCTGGCCGCTCCCGCATAGCGTAGAATCATGCCCGCCGTGCCGTCGGCACTCTCGCTCAATCGCATTTCACTATTCCCGTTGATGAGGCCTGCGGGAGTCACGAACACGGTGCCGGTGGTGCCCTGTCCACGCACATGGAGGTCAGCCAGGGGAGCGGTGTTGATGCCGAGACTTCCCTGGACGATTTGGTTACCGGTGAAGGTGTTGGTCGTGTTGCGCAACGCGACGTTTGCGCCAAGCCGCGCGTCCGGCACGAGGCCGGTGGTCAGCGCGGCGGCGTTGAGATTCGTCAGCGCCCCGCCATTGCGGCCCGCCAACACCGGCTGGCCGTCCAGCGTCATGCCCCCGCCCGCCGTGATGAAGCGCACGCTGCCATCGGCGCGGACGTTGAACTGGTTCTTGGCCGTGGAAACAAAATCCGCGTCCTGCGCATCCGCCCAGACGAAGCTGCCGTCGTGGATGGAACGGGCGCGGCGCCCGGAGGCGAAGCTGTAATCGCCGCCCGCGTAGTTGCGTGCGCCGCCCGGAATCGTCGAGGCCAAACCGGCGTTGGTGTTCCAGCGGCCACCGCCAATCGACGAATAGGGCGCGCTGGGACTGACCAGGTTTTCCGCGCCGCCGCCGATGCAGGCTGCGCTCGAATCGTAACCGATGCGGTTGCGATAGCCGCCGCCGATGACACCGCTGGCGACGTTGGTTTCCCCGAACAAGATGGTGTTGGAAGATCCGTCCGTGATGTTGCTAACCACCGCCTCCGGGTTCACGAACGGGACGCCTTCGATGACGTTGAAATACCCGCCGCTGATGGCGCAGAAGACGCCATTGGCTTTGACCACGTTCCAGCCGCCGCCGCCGATGGCGCTGCCGCCTGCGCCGCCATCCACGCTGTTCTGCCGCCCGCCGTCGATGACTGCGCAGGGCGCGTTGGAGCCGATCTGGTTGGTCACGCCGCCGCCGATGGTCGAACCCACCGTGCGCACGGAACCATCCCCCATAATCAAATTGAACCTGCCGCCCGAGATGACCGTGTTGTCGCAATCCCGGCCCAGTTGATTGCCGGTGCCGCCGCCGATGACCGCGCCACCGGGGGTGCGTTCCTCGAGGAAAGGCAGAATGTTGCTCGTGCCGTCGGTGATGCCTTGAGCAATGCGCGCGGCGTTGGTGCCGGTGGTGCCGCCGATCTCATTCCCGTAACCGCCACCGATCACGCTGCGCACCGAGCCGTCCCCGAGCAGGTTCCATTGACCGCCGCTGATGGACGAGCCGGCGCTGTTCGTGCCGATCCGGTTGTGCTGGCCGCCATGGATGGTGGAGCTGCCGGACTGGCCGCCGATGTCATTCCACGCGCCGCCGCTGATGCTGGCCGCAGTGGTCCCGCTCTCGATGACGTTGTTGGACGAGCCGGCGATGAGGTTGGGCCAGCCGTTCAAGGTGGGCAGGATGCGCAGGCCCCGGGCCTTGTTCACTCGCAGATCGAACGATTGATAGTCCGCCGTGCCGAGATACCAACTGGCGTTCGCGCCGGAATTACCGCCCGTCTGCCAGAAGTTCGACGAGGCCACGCCGCCGAGCGTCGCGGCATTCACGCTCGTCAATCCGCCGCCGTTTCCGGCGAACTGATTGGCCGTATTGCTGAAGTTCACCGCGCTGCCGTAAGTGCCGGCCGCAATTCCGCCGCTGACCACCTGGCCCGCCGTGATGGCGTAGGGCGTGGGCGTGACTGGTTGGCGCGGCGCGAGGGTCGAGAAGGCGCTGCCACCATTCGTGCGCACGCCGATTTCAATCCAGCGCGGGCTGCCGTCAAAGACTGTCGCGCCGAAATCGAGCGCGGTGGTGAACAGACCGTTGGCGACGACGATGGGCTCGTTGGTCACCATTGGCCCCACAGGACCGCCGCCGGACTCGGCATTGTAGAGTTGGAACCGCAGGCTGTAGGCACCACTGGCCGGACCGCCATTGTCATGGAGCCGGCCCTGATAGGTGAACGCCGTGCCCTGGGCGTGGGCGATAGTGAATTGCGAGTTGAACATGGCCAGCAAGGTCAACGCGATGAGGGGTGTAATCTGAGTTTTCATGGCCGAAATTTTCGTTTTGTGTTCAGGGTTCAGGGTTCAGTTATCGAGTTTGCCACTCCGGTCTTCATGCCGCCAGTACCCTGGCCCCGCTCACATGTTGAATTCCGGCCCGAGGTAAATCTCGCGCGCCTTGGGATCGTTCAGCATCGCTTCGCCTGTGCCTTCGTAAACCACTTCGCCTTTGTGAATGAGGTAGGCGCGATCCACGAGCTTCAGCGTCTCGCGCACGTTGTGGTCGGTGATCAGGATGCCCAGTCCGCGCTCTTTCAATTTTCGGATGATCTTCTGCACTTCGTACACGGCAATCGGGTCGATGCCGGCGAACGGTTCGTCGAGCATCAGCAGCTTGGGGCTGGTGACGAGCGCGCGCGTAATTTCCAGCCGGCGCTTTTCGCCGCCGCTCAACATGTAGGCGCGGCTGTTGGCGAGTGCGGTGAGGTCCAGTTCTTCGAGCAGATACTTCAAACGAATGTCGCGCTCGTCGCGGCCCATTTTGCACGTCTCAAGAATCGCCAGAATGTTTTGCTCCACCGTGAGCTTGCGGAACACGGACGGCTCCTGCGTGAGATAACCCATGCCCAGCCGCGCCCGCAGGTGCATCGGCTTGCGCGTCACGTCCACGTCCTCGAAAAGCACCGCGCCTTCGTCGGGCCTCACCACGCCCACGACCATGTTGAAGGTGGTGGTCTTGCCCGCGCCGTTCGGGCCGAGCAGGCCCACGATTTCACCGGCCTGGACGTTGATGGAAACACCGTTCACCACGGCGCGTCCGCGATAGACCTTGATGAGTTGCTCGGTGCTGACGAGTGACATCACTTCGCGGGCGGCGGGTTCTTGGGCTTGTCCGCGACGTTGGTGGATCTGCGGTTGGTGGAGGAAACGGATTTCAAGGCTTCGGCATTCACGCTGGTGATGGCCTCGATGGTGGTCATCCGGCCGTTCTTGCGGTCGTAAATGATGGCGGACCCTTCGTTCGTGCCTTCCGGGCCGTAGATGTAGGGCAGGGGGCGGCTCTGGTCCGCCGGATCAAACGGGCCGACGAGCGAGAGCATCTCGTTCGTGCCGGTGTAGATGGCGTAATTCCCGCGGGCGTGGCGCTCGCCGCTGTCCACGGTCACGCGTCCGTTGGCGACAATTTCCTCAAGCTGGCCGTTGGTGCCGCGCTTCCCAGTCAGCCAGTCGCAGCGCAGGTAAGTGACGGGATCATTGGTGCGCCGGGGCGGATACGTGACCAGCACGTTGTTGCTGTAGAGCACCTCATTGCTCTTGAGGTTCAAAATGTTGATGCCCGCCGTGATGGTGAGGCCGGGGCGCGCGGGCGGGATTTCCATTTCCGCGGCGCTCAGGCGCGCGGTGGCCAGAAGCGTCACTGCCAGCAGCGGTTTCATTTTGTTGGTCGAGTTTTTCGGCGGTGTGTTCGTCCTGATTTCCATCCAAGTGAACGTATTGCTGTAAAGAATAAGCACGCTGTTGCTCTGTTGCCAAAGGAATCCCGTGCCGGTCACGAAGAGCCGGTCGTCCGCCGTGCGGAAGAAAACTTTGTCGTTGCCGCTGACCTGCCGCGCATGGGCATTGATGTCCACCAGCGCCTCGTGCGCGGTGGCGGACCATTCCAAGTTGGTGCCATCGGGCTGGTAGGCGTCGATGCGCGCGCGGACGAGCGTGGCGAGGTTGTTGGTGATCAACTGGTATTCGTCGGCGGTGACAACCGACTTCTTCCGCGCCACGCCGCTGGTGAGCGGCCAGTACTCGGGATACATGAAATTTTTCCCGACGCCGGTGCGCGGCAGTTGCGCGCACGCCAGCCACGCCGCGCCCACGCCCAGCGCAGACACTGCGACCCGCCACCGCTTGTTGAAAAAACTGCTCACGCCATGTATTCGCGCACGATCTGCTCCCACCGTCCCTGCGCTTGGAGAATCATCGTGATGACCTCCCGCACCGCGCCGTGACCACCGCGCGCCTGCGTCACGTAATGCGCCTGCGCCTTGGCCTCCGCAATGCCGTTCGCCACGGCCACCGCGCAGCCTGCGCGTCGCAACAGACACAAATCCACCACGTCATCTCCGACGAAGCACACCTCGTCCCAGTTCACGCCCGCCGCGGCCATCATGCGTTCCGCCGCCGCGACTTTGCTGACTTTTTCCTGACTGAGAAAATCAATCTTCAACTCCTCCGCGCGCCGCGTGGTGATGATCGAGGGCCGCGCGGAAATCCAACCCATCTTAAACCCGCACTTCCGCCACAACACCATGCCGAGTCCATCCTGAATGCTGAACTGCTTGAACTCTCCGTCGCTGGTGATGAACACGCTGCCATCGGTCAGCACGCCATCCACATCCGTGAGCAACAACCTCACGCGCTTCAACCGGTCATCGAGGCTGAGACGCGACGCGCGCGCAGATTGTTTCCGACCTTGGACCTTGGACCTTGGACCTTGGACCAACTTCACCGCACCGCCTCCCGCACCTGCAACAGCGTCTTCACGAGCGCCGGCATGTCGGCCAGCGGCACCATGTTCGGCCCGTCGCTCAGGGCTTGGTCAGGATTCGGATGCGTCTCGATGAACACGCCGTCCGCGCCCGCTGCGATGGCGCAGCGCGCGAGCACGGGCGCGAATTCGCGTTGCCCGCTCGACTTGTCGCCGCCGCCGCCGGGCTGTTGCACCGAATGCGTGGCGTCAAAGATCACCGGATAACCGTAGCCGCGCAGCACGGGAATCGAGCGCATGTCGGAGACGAGATTGTTGTAGCCAAAGGTCGTGCCGCGCTCCGTGAGCATGAGCTTGTCGCCGCCGGCGGCTTCGGCCTTGGCCGTGACCTGCCCCATTTCCTGCGGCGACAGAAACTGCCCCTTCTTGATGTTCACAATTTTCCCCGTCTCCACGGCCGCCTGGATCAAATCCGTCTGCCGGCAGAGGAACGCGGGGATTTGCAAAATGTCCACGCCCGCGTCCGCCGCGAGCCGGGCCTGCTCCTCGGTGTGAACATCTGTGAGCACGGGCAGCCCGAAGCGCGCGCGGATGTCCGCCAGCACGGCCAGACCACTCTCAATGCCCGGGCCGCGAAATGATTTTCCGGAAGTGCGATTGGCCTTGTCGAAACTGGCCTTGAAGACATACGCCACGTCGAGCTTACGGCAGAGCTTGCCCATCGCCCTGGCCACCTCGCGGCAAAGCTCCTCGCTTTCGATCACGCAAGGGCCGGCGATCAGGACGAGTTGTTTGCCGCTGCTTAGTTGTTTCCAAAGGGCTGTTCCAGAATCACGCACGGCGTCTGTGTACCACGCGGCAAATTGAAGTCGAACAACAAACGCGAATGGCGCGCGGGCGCAAACTCGCGGGCGTGTTACCCAAATGGAAAGGAGTCGCGGTCAGCCATGTCCGCAGTTTTTCCATGGGATGATTTCGGCCTGAGGGCGCATGGATCAACCATGGCGGACATGGCTGTCCGCCGCTCCGGCGATTTGGGCAACACGCCCTCGCCACTCGCCCCGTACTGAGGTGGCCACCCCGGCTGGAGGGGAAAACAGGAACACAGGAACACCAGCCGGGACGGCCAGTGGACGAGCGGCAGCCGGGACGGCTGCCCTACTCCGGGGCGGGCACCACGTTGCGCCCTCGGCGCAAGCGGTGTTGCCTATCCGCCCACTTCCGCCTTCGCCTCGGCCGCGAGCGCGGTGCTCAGGTAGCGTTCGCCGGTCGAGCAGGCCACGGTCACGATGACCTTGCCCTTGTTCTCAGGACGGCGCGCGACTTCCAGCGCGGCCACGACGTTCGCGCCCGTCGAGATGCCGACGAGCAGACCTTCTTCCTTCGCCAACCGACGGGCCATGGCGAAAGAGTCGTCGTTCGACACCTGCACGCACTCGACGATTTGCGGATTCCCCGTGCTGTCCTTGAGATGAAGATTTTTCGGCACGAAGCCCGCACCGGTGCCTTGAATTTTGTGCTGCCCCGGCTTCACCGGTTCGCCCTTCAGCGTCTGCGAAATGACCGGTGAATCCTTCGGCTCGACCGCGATGGCCGTGAACGACGCCTTGCGTGGCTTGATGACTTCCACGCAGCCCGTGATCGTGCCGCCCGTGCCGACCGCCGCGACAAAGATGTCCACCTTGCCGTCCGTGTCGGACCAGATTTCTTCCGCCGTCGTTTTCATGTGAATCGCCGGGTTCGCCGGATTCTCAAACTGCTGCGGGATCCAGGAGTTCGGCGTTTCCTTCGCCAACGCCTCGGCTTTGGCAATCGCGCCCTTCATGCCTTCCGTGCCGGGCGTGAGCACCAGCTTCGCGCCGAGCATCGCGAGCAGCGTGCGGCGCTCCAGCGACATCGTCTCCGGCATGGTGAGAATAATCTTGTAGCCCTTCGCCGCCGCCACGAAGGCCAGTGCGATGCCCGTGTTGCCGCTCGTCGGCTCAATGATCACGGTGTCCTTCGTCAAGATGCCGCGCTTCTCCGCGTCCTCGATCATGGCCATGCCGATGCGGTCTTTCACGCTGCCGAGCGGATTGAAAAACTCGCACTTGAGAAGAATGGTGGCGTCCACCCCGGCGGTGACTTTGTTCAACCGCACGAGCGGCGTGCGGCCCACGGTTTCCACGATGTTGTTGTAAATGCGGCCCATAAAATTTTTCTTTGGTGTTGCGGTTAAATTTTGCCCGTGACTTTGGCCGAAGGATACGAGGCGGCAAGAATTTTTCGCCGGGTGTGGTGGAACTCGTCGCGCTGCGATGAACTCCACCAGCGTGCTGCCAGTTTGCAACTGGCAGGCTGCCGAGTCGGGACAGTTCTCGCAAGTTCCAGCGGGCGTGGCAGGGCGCGGACCTCATCTGCCGCTTACAAACCGGCAGCACGTGGTGGTCGCCGCGCGACCACCGCCACCTGTGCGAGGAAAAACCCGGCAGGACTCCCTGCCGGGCTGCTGTGTGTTGTTACCCGAAATTCTTACAGCTTCTTCTTCGCGTCCTCCGGCAACGCCAGCTTCGTCTTGCCCGCGTCCTTGATCTCGACGGTCGTGGTGCGGTTGATGCT
>JBBQYK010000226.1:0-8478 GCA_038208765.1 Verrucomicrobiota bacterium | reverse complement strand
TCGTCGCCCACGATTTCCTTCACCCACTCGGGCGTGAGGCGTCCGCGCCGGCCCGGCCACGGGTCTTCCGCGCCGAGGCGCGTGCAGGTGACGAGGAATTTGAACTTGGGATTCTCGGCTTCGAGCGCGCGGAACTCGTCGTTGAAGATGATATCGGTCGTGGTCCGCACGCTGTAGAGAATGGTGATGCGCGTATCGAGACTGCGCCGCGTGGCCTCGCGCGCGAAGCCGCGAAACGGCGTGATGCCGGAGCCGCCTGCAATACAGATGAGATGTTTCCCCGGCGGGTCATAGACCGGTAGGAATTTTCCGACCGGCGGAATGACCATCAATTTGTCGCCGGCTTTCGCCCAGTCCACCATGCGCGTGCCCATCTTGCCCTCGCGTTTGATCGTCACCTCGAAGAAACCCTTGTCGAGCGCGGATGAGGACAGCGAGTAGGCGCGTTTGTAGTTGGTCGTGTCCGGCCAAAACACGGTGATGAATTGCCCGGTCTTGAACTCGCACTCGTAACCTTCGGGCCATTTGATGTTGAGGGTCTTGGTGTCGGGAAGTTCCATCTTCACCGTCTCGATCAGCATTTCAGCGGGGCCTTTTGCCATAACATTCTTTGGGTTGCGGGCGCAGAATAGGCAACAGGCATGGGCTGGCAAGCAGCGAATGGAAACGCTTGACGGTCGTCATCTGGAAATAAAAAAGCCGTGCGTCCCGAAGAACGCACGGCAGGAAAAAGCGTTTGGTTACGCCGGTGTTTAACGTCTCACCATTGCCACGCCCGCCTCCAGGCATACCGCTTCCTTCGTGCTGCGGACGTAGATACGCCCGTTGGCCACGGTGGGGCTGGACCAGCATTTGCCAGTCACGACTTTGGCGCGGGAGATTTCTTTGTAGGCGGCGGGCGTGGTTTCCACGGTCACAAGTTCGCCTTTGTCGCTGAGCGCGAGCACGGTGTCACCGGCCAGGATGACGTTGCCTGCGCCGAAGTTCGGCACGGTCCATTTCACCTGGCCGGTCGCGAGTTCCACGCACTTGAGCGGGCCGGTGCCGTATTCCTTGAAGCTGAACATGCCGTAGAGATGGCCCTGATGATAAACGGGCGTGCTCCAATGATTCGCCACGGGCTGGTTGCCGTTGCTGCGCCAAAGCTCCGTGGCTTTGAACGCGCCGCCTTCCTTGCTGATTTTCACCGCCGTCGAGCCGACGCCGTAGCCCGCCGCGCAATAGACAATGTCCCCGCCGACCACCGGCGAGGCGGCGGTCGAGACGTTGTATTTGAAAGGGTGCTTCCAGAGCAGTGCGCCGTCCGCCGGATTCACGGACACGAGACCGGACTGGGTGAAAAAGATGATTTGTTTCGCGCCGAGAATCGTCGCGACCACGGGCGTGGCGTGCGTGATTTTTTCATCATGCGCCTTCCACACGACCGCGCCGCTGGCTTTGTTCAGCGCGAGCAACGATTCGCCCGCTCCACCGCCGCCGACGAAAACGAGATTACCTTCCACGAGCGGCGACGCGGCGTTCTGCCACGAGATGTTGCGACCGGCGTGTTCCTTCATCAGATCGCGAGACCAGACGGGCTTGCCGGTCTCGGCGTCGAAGCACGACACGACGAGTTTGGCGGACGTCACATAGACGCGATTGCCATCGACGCTCGGCGTGGAGCGCGGGCCGTCGCCGCCTTTGTTGTCATCCGTGCCGGACTGGCCGCCGTCGCCGAGTTTGATAATGCCAAGGGGCGCAGCCCACAGTTCTTTCCCCGTGTTCGCGTTCAGCGCCACGACGCTTTCGCGCGGTGCGCCCTCGAAGTCGCGCATCACCTGCGTGAACGCCTTGCCGCCGCTCACGGACAGTGAACTGAAGCCGTCGGCAGACGGCGCGCGCCACAACACTTTCGGGCCGGTGGCAGGGAAAGTTTTCTGGATTTTTTCCGAAGTGCTGCGGTTGGCGTTCGGCCCGCCGTATTGCGGCCAGTCGGCGGCGCAGAGCGGCAGGGTGGTGACGGCGATAAGCGCGAGGGAAACTTGGATGGAATTATTCATGACGTGGAATTGGAATGTTCAAATTTTGTTTTCGTTACAGCTTCGTTCTCTGACTCGCATCCGACGGAGATGATTCACGCCCGGTTACGGCTTTGACTGGAGCCTTTTCAATATCTCCCCGGTCAAAACCTCGTACGCCGACGCGCCCGCGCTGTATTTGTCGTAATGGATGATGGGCTGGCCGTGGCTCGGCGCTTCAGCGAGGCGCGTGGTGCGAGGAATCACGGTTTCAAAAACCTTGTCACCGAAATGCTTGCGCACTTCCTCCACCACTTGCTGCGAGAGCCGCGTGCGGCCGTCATACATCGTCATCACCACGCCGAGCAGTTCGAGGTTCGGATTCACGCCATTGTCGCGGAGTTGGCCCATGACGCGGTGAATCATCGAGATGCCCTCGAGCGCGTAATACTCGCACTGGAGCGGGATGAGGAGGGCGTCGGCGGCGGCGAAAGCGTTGAGCGTGAGAATGGCCAGTGAGGGCGCGCAGTCGATGACGATGACGTCGAACTGTCCGCTCGCGCGAATCGGCTCCAGCGCGCCGCGCACGCGCTGCAAATGATTCTCCGTGCGCGCCAGCTCCAGTTCCGCGCCGCACAAATCCACTTCGCTGGGAATGATCGAAAGCCGGTCGAAGGCGGTCTTCTGAATTTTCTCACTGAGCGAGCCTTCGCCGAGCAACGGCCCGTAGGCGCTCGCGCCCTCGATTTTTTCCAGGCCCACACCGCTGGTCGCGTTGGCCTGCGGATCAATGTCGAGCAGCAGCACGTTCTGGCCGACGGAAGCGAGGCAGGCGGAGACGTTCACCGCGGTCGTGGTTTTTCCCACGCCCCCTTTCTGGTTGGCAACGGCGATGACTTTGGTCGGCACGCGCGGAGTTAAGGCGACGGGGGACGGCAGTTCAAGAGTGGCTTGCAGCCTCGGTGTAGTTGTATGACGATGCGCGCGATGAGCACGGTGGAAGAAATTGAAAAAGCCATTGAGGCATTGCCCTCGGTGGATTTCGCGCGGCTCGCCACCTGGGTGGAACGGCGCGACATGGAGACTTGGAAGCGGCAGATGGATTGCGACGCCTCCGCGGGCCGGCTGGATTTTCTCTTCGCCGAGGCCGAGCAGGAAACGCGCGCCGCCGTCTTGCGTGACTGGCCGAAGCCGGAATGAAATCGCGCGCGACGAAGCGCTTCTGGGCGTTACATGACGAACTGCCGGAGCACATTCAGTTGCTGGCGAAAAAATCTTACGGGCTGTGGCGGGAAAACCCTCATCACTCCTCGCTCGATTTCAAGAAGCTCCAAGGATCGACGAGCCGCTTTTCCGTGCGCGTCGGCGCCCACTACCGCGCCTTGGACACCATGACGGGCGAGGGCGTGACGTGGGTCTGGATTGGCACGCACGAGGAATACAACAAACTGCTGTGAACCTGACATGAGCGAAGTATTGGTCATCGGACACCGGAACCCCGACACGGACGCCATCTGTTCCGCCATCGGCTACGCGGAATTCAAGCGCCGCACCGGCTTGCCCGAAGCCGTGGCCGCGCGCTGCGGCGACACCAACGAACGCATCGACTTCGTGCTCGAGACTTTTGGCGTGCCCGCGCCGCGTTTCGTGGCCGACGTTTCGCCGAAGGTTCGTGACGTGATGATTTCCGAGGTCGTCAGCGTGCTGCCCACCGCCACCGTGGCCGAGGCGCTCGGCGTGTTCGACGAACACAACATCCGCGTGCTGCCCGTGCTCGAAGACGGCGTGTGCCGCGGCCTCGTCTCGGTCATGAAGATGACGCGCTTCTTCTTCCCCACGCCCAGCCGGCTGTTTGATTCGCGCCGCGTGCTCGCGTCCATTGACAATCTCGCGTCCACGCTCGGCGCGCGCATCGTCTTCGCCGTCAATCCTGCTGCGGAAGAAGACCTCGTGCTGATGATCGGCGCGATGAATCTCGATTCCTTCGCCGAGCGCCTCGGCAAATACGATCACAAGAAGCTTATCGTCGTGGTCGGCAATCGCGTGGACATTCAGGATCTCGCCATCCGCGAGAAGGTGCGCTGCGTGCTCGTGACCGGCGGTTTGCCCGTGTCGCAGGCCATGATTGATTACGCCGAGAAACAGGGCGTGACGCTGATCATCTCTCCGCACGACACCGCCACGACCACGATGCTCTGCCGCGCGGCCATCACCGTGAAGCACATGATTCACGAGGAGTTCATTTCGTTGCGCGAAGACGAATCCCTGACCGTGGCCGAGCACAAGGTCGCGGCTTCGAACTTCCAGGCCTTTCCGGTGGTGGACGCGAACAACCGCACCATCGGCGTGCTCTCGAAGTCCGACTTCCTCAAGACGGTGAACCGCAAGCTCATCCTGGTGGATCACAACGAGCTGTCGCAGGCCGTGCTCGGCGCAGACCAGGTGGAGATTCTGGAAATCCTCGACCACCACCGCATCGGCGCGCTGACCACGCGGCAGCCGATTCTGTTCATGAACGAGCCGGTCGGCTCGACCAGCACCATCGTGGCGGACTGCTTTTTCCGTTACGGCGTGGAATTGCCGAAGCCCATCGCGGGGCTGCTGCTGGCCGGGCTGGTTTCCGACACCTTGAACCTCACCTCACCCACGACGACGGCGCGCGACAAACAGATTCTCGGCCAGCTCGAAAAAATCTCCGGCGTGAACGCGCGCGAGTTCACGGAAAAACTTTTTGCTTCCGGCTCCGTGCTCACCTCGAAGCCCGCGCCCCAAGCCATCACCACCGACTGCAAGGAATACCGCGAGCAGGGCCGCACCTTCAGCGTGGCGCAGATCGAGGAGATTGGTTTCGACCAGTTCTGGAAGCGCAAGGACGACGTGCTGAAGGCGCTGGAGAACTACCAGCACGAGCGCAACTACGCCTTCTCCGCGCTGCTCGTCACCGACGTGGTCACGCAGACTTCGCTGCTGCTCATCGCCGGCACGCAGTCTTTGCGCGACCAGATTGACTATCCCGAAAGCGAGCCCTGCATTTACGAACTGGCCGGCGTCGTCTCGCGCAAGAAGCAGTTGCTGCCCTACCTCACGCACTGTTTGGAAAAGATGAAGTGAACCGTGCTGTGGGGTGCCGCCCCGGACTGACTGGCTGAATTTCAAGACCAGTTCATCCGTTGCCAATTTTTTCTAGGCAACGCCCGGTTGCGCCTTCACATTCCCGCTTCTGAATTTATGGACGTAAAGCTTCCTAATCTGGGTGAAGGCGCGGATTCCGGCACCGTCGTCGGCATTCTCGTGAAACCCGGCGCGCAAATTAAGAAAGGCCAGAGCCTCATCGAACTGGAGACCGGCAAGGCCGTCGCGCCCATCCCGTCGCCGGTGGCGGGCACGGTCACGAACATCCGCGTGAAGGAAGGCGACAAGCTTTCCGTCGGCGGCGTGATTCTCAGTCTCGACGAAGCCGCCGGTGGCACCAGCACCGGCCCGGCTGCTCCTGCGCCGGAAAAGAAAGCAGCGAAGGCCGCGCCCAAGGCGGCAGCGAAAAAAGAGGCGTCATCTGAACCGGAAGAGGAAGAAACCGGCGAGACGGAAGACACGGAAATCGTGAACGAGAATCCCGTCGCCCCGCCGTCGGTGCGCAAGGTCGCGCGCGAGCTGGCGATTGATTTGCAGAAAGTGCGCGGCGACGAAGAAGGGCGCGTGGGCTGGGAAGAGCTGCGGAATTACATCGCGCGCCTCGAACGTCTCGCCGCCGCGAAGAAGGCCGCGAAGGCGGGCGGTCCCGGCGTGGCTCCAGCGGAGTCGGTGGATTTCTCGGCGTGGGGTTCGATTTACAAGCGCCCGGTCACGCCGTTGCGCAAAGTCATCGCGCAGCGCATGACCGAGAGCCGCCTGGCCATTCCCGAAGTCACGCAGTTCGACGAAGTGGATGTCACCGCGCTGAACGATCTGCGGAAGAAGTTGGCGCCCGAGTACGAGAAGAAAGGCGCGAAGCTCACCATCACAACGTTCGTGCTCAAGGCCGTGGCCGCCACGCTCAAGAAGCATCCGAGTTTCAACGCGAGCCTCGACGAACTCGCGAACGAGATCGTGTTCAAGGAATACATTCACCTCGGACTCGCCGTGGACACCGAAGCGGGCCTGCTCGTGCCGGTCATTCGCGACGTGGACAAGAAAGACCTCCTGCAACTCTCGAAGGACATCGCGGACGTGGCGGCGAAAGCGCGCGACCGCAAGCTCGGTCTGGACGACATGCGCGGCGGCACCTTCACCATCTCGAACCAGGGCGCCATCGGCGGCGCGCATTTCACGCCCATCATCAACCGCCCGGAAGTGGCGATTCTCGGCCTCGGCCGCAGCGTGCTGAAGCCCGTCGTGCGCGAGGGCAAAATCGAAGCGCGCCTGATGATGCCCATCACCATCGCTTACGATCATCGCGTGATCGATGGCGGCGCGGCGGCGCGGTTCACCGTGGATTTGGTGGCGGCGTTCGAGCAGTTCAACGAAGCCAGCGTGAAAATTTAATTTCTGAAGAACATGGAAGCGACAAAGGCGGAAGTAATCGTGATCGGTGGCGGCCCCGGCGGCTACGCGGCGGCATTCTACGCCGCAGACAAAGGCAAGAAGGTCATCCTCGTCGAACAGGAGAAAAATCTCGGCGGCGTGTGTCTGAATCGCGGGTGCATCCCGTCGAAGGCGCTGCTCAACGCCACGCACCACATCAGCGCGGCGCGCGAGTCCGCGCATCGCGGCATCACCTTCGCGGAACCGAAGATTGATCTGAACAAGCTGCGCGCGTGGAAGGACTCCGTCATCACCAAGCTCGCCGGCGGCGTCACCACCATCGCGCAGCGCCGTGGCGTGCAGGTCATTCACGGGCGCGGCCATTTCGAGGACGCGAAGACGCTCCGTGTCGAAACTGCGGACGGGCAGAAGTTTTTTAACTTTGAGCAAGTCATCATCGCCGTCGGTTCCAAGCCGGCCATGCCGAAGTCCTTCGACCTCGGCAATCCGCGCGTGATGACTTCCACCGAGGCGCTGCTCATCGAGGACATTCCGGAAAACCTGCTCGTCATCGGCGGCGGTTACATCGGCATGGAACTCGGCACCGTTTACGCCACCCTCGGCAGCAAGGTCACCGTGGTCGAGGCGCTGGAAGCTCTGCTCGCCGGTGGTGATGCCGATCTCATTCGTCCGGTGGTGAAGTATGCCGAGAAGAATTTCCGCGAAGTGCGTTTGAAGGCCAAGGTCGTAAAGATGGCGACCGTCGGCAAACAGATCAAAGTCATCACCGAGCAGAACGGCCAGCAGAAGGAAGAACTTTACGACCGCGTGCTCGTGTCCGTGGGCCGCGTGCCGAACGCCGACGACCTCGGCCTCAGCAACGCGGGCATCGAGCGCGACGAGCGCGGCTTCATCAAGGTGACGCCGCAGCAGTTGACCAACGTCCCTGGCGTTTATGCCATCGGCGACATCGCCGGCGGCGTGATGCTCGCGCACAAGGCGTCACGCGAGGCGCGCGTCGCGGTCGAGAACATCATCGGCGAGAACACCACCTTCGAAGACGTCATCATCCCCGCCGTCGTCTTCACCGACCCCGAAGTCGCCTGGTGCGGCCTGACTGAGAACGAGGCGAAGGCCAGGGGCATCGAGATTGAAGTGGCGAAATTCCCGTGGGCCGCTTCCGGTCGCGCCATCAGTTTCGACCGCACGGACGGACTCACCAAGCTCATCATCGATCCGCACACCGAGCGCGTGCTCGGTGTGGGCATCGTCGGACATGGCGCGGGCGAACTCATCGCCGAAGGCGTCGTCGCCATCGAAATGGGCGCGACCGTGGAAGATCTCGCCCTCTGCGTTCACCCGCACCCGACCGTCTCCGAGACGATCATGGAAGCAGCGGAAGTTTTCTTCGGCACGAGTACGCACACCTACACGCGTAAGAAGGCGGAGTAACCCTGTGGACGGCATCACGCTGGCGATTAACCCGCTCACCGACATGCGCGGTGCAACTGTTTTTCAAGAAGAGTGAGGGCGGGTAGGACAGCGCCGCCCTACCACTAACGCTATTCTCAACGCTGGCGGCTCGCTGGCCACTCTGCAGCAGCCGAATTAAGGCATCTGCTTGATAAACTCGTCCGCGCGCTGGATGGACTTGTTCATGTCCTCAATCAGCTTGCCAATCTCGCCTTGAATGGACACCGCCTCGCCTTTGAGCGACGCGATGGCCTGCGCGTTCAGGTTGTGCTTCAGGAACAGGACGTGGTCCTTCAGCTTCACCAGCACCGGAGCCATGCTCTCCTCGGCGCGCTTGAGCGCGGTGTGCATTTCGTTGTAGCGCGTGCGGGTCTGGCGCAATTGATCGCGGCTCGTCGAGCGCATGGACGCGGTCTGGATTTCATCAATTTCCTTCTCCCATTCCTTGAACAAATCCGCCGCCACCGTCTCCATGTCGCGCACGCGCTTGCGCACGGCCTCGGCGCGC
>JBBQYK010000225.1:0-8485 GCA_038208765.1 Verrucomicrobiota bacterium | reverse complement strand
AGTCTCACGGTGCTGGACAACGTGAGCTTTCAACTGGCCCGGCGCGCGACTTGCGCCATCGTCGGCCCCTCGGGCAGCGGCAAGACGACATTGCTCGGCCTCTGCGCCGGACTGGATTCGCCCACGGGCGGCTCGGTCTGGATCAATGGTGTGTCGCTTAACGAGTTGAACGAGAACGAGCGCGCGCTGTTGCGGAATCAGCGCACCGGGTTCGTCTTCCAGAATTTTCAACTGCTGCCCAATCTCACCGCGCTGGAGAACGTGATGATTCCCGCCGAACTGCGCGGCGAACGCGGCGTGGGTGAACGCGCCAGGCAACTGCTCTCCCGCGTCGGTCTCGGCGACCGCCTGGAGCATTACCCCTCGCAACTCAGCGGCGGCGAGCAGCAGCGGGTGGGACTGGCCCGAGCCTTCATCAATCGTCCGCAGATTCTTTTCGCCGACGAACCGACGGGGAATCTCGACGCCGAGACCGCCGGGCGCGTCGTGGATTTGATCTTCGAACTGAACGCGGAACTCGACACCGCGCTGGTGCTGGTGACGCACGATCTGGAACTGGCGCGGCGGACGGACCGTATTTTGCGTCTGCGGGGCGGTCGTGTGGTCGAGGACACGGCGGCGGTTTTGCAATGAGGGGAGACGACACGCGCCATGTTGCAAAAATTCCAAAATCCAAAAATCAAATCCCAAACAAATTCCAAATTTCAAAATTCAACTGGCGGCCGTGCCGTTAGGCACATTGGTTTAGAAAAGGAACGCGTTGCTGTGCGATGCCGCAGCAACGCCTCCTCCCTGGCGACGGCGCGAATTGAAATTTGGGATTTGGGATTTGTTTGGGATTTGGGATTTGGGATTTGGATTTTCCCCGGCCGTACTTCAATTGCATGAAATGGCTCCTCCTCATGGCCTGGCGCGACAGCCGGCGCAGCCGCCGCAAGCTGCTCCTCTTCTCCGCATCCATCGTGCTCGGCATCGCCGCGATGGTGGCGATTGGCTCGTTCGGAAAAAATTTGGAGCAAGCCGTCGAGCAGCAGACCAAGGCGCTGCTCGGCGCGGACTTGATGGTGCAGTCGCGCGACGACTTCAACGCCCGCCAGCGCGCCGCGCTCGATGGTCTCGGCGACGCGCAGTCCGAGCAGACGCTGTTCTCCTCGATGGTGTTGTTTCCCAAAACCCAAGGCACGCGCCTCGGGCAAATCGTCGGCTTGCGCGGTGATTTTCCCTACTACGGTTCGGTGGAAACGCAGCCCGCCGACGGCTGGGCGAAATACAAACGGGGCGAAGGCGCGCTGGTCGAGGCGACGTTGCTGCACCAGTTCGGCGCGCAGGTCGGCGACACGGTGAAGATCGGCGAGCTGACCGTGCCCATCGTCGGCGCGCTGCTGAAAGTGCCGGGCGACAACGAGATGTTTGCCAGCCTCGCGCCGCGCGTTTTTTTGCGCATGGAGCAGGTCTCCGCCACCAAGCTGCTCGGCGAGTCCAGCCTCGCGCGTTATCGGCGGTTCATTCGTTTCCCCACGGAGGCCGCGTTGCAGACGGCGCTGCGTGAGTTGCGCGAACATGGCGAGAAGGGCGAACCGCTGGGCATCCGCCTCGACACCGTGGAGGAACGCAAGGGCGACCTCGGCGATTCGATGGGCAATCTCCATCGCTTTCTCAATCTCGTGGGTTTCATCGCGCTGCTGCTCGGAGCCATCGGCATCGCCAGCGCCATTCAAGTGCATGTGCGGCAGCGGCTGGATTCCGTCGCCATCCTGCGATGCCTCGGCACCACGGCGAGCCAGGCCTTCACCATTTATCTGCTGCAAGGCGCGGCGCTCGGACTCGCCGGCGTGGTCGCGGGCGCGGGACTCGGCATTTTGCTGCAACAGTTTCTGCCGCTGGCGTTCAAAGACTTGATTCCCATTGAAGTGAAGTTCGCGCTCGACTGGCTGGCGGTGGCGCGCGCGGCGGGACTGGGCTTCATCATCTGTATGTTGTTCGCGCTGCTGCCGCTGATGCAGGTCCGCAACGTCTCGCCGCTCGCCGTCTTCCGCCGCGACATTGATCATCTGCCGCGCCGCGACCCGTGGCTGCTCGCGGTGTATGCGGCCATCGGCGCGGGCGTGATCGCGTTCGCGCTCACGCAGACGAAAGAGATGAAACACGCCCTGGGTTTCGTGGGCGGGCTTGCGGGCGCGCTGCTCCTGCTGCTCGGGGTCTCGCGCGCCGTGGTGTGGAGCGTGCGGCGTCTGACGCGCGCGTCCTGGCCGTTCGTGTGGCGGCAGGGACTGGCGAGTTTGCATCGTCCGAACAACCGGACGCTGCTGCTCATGGTGTCGCTCGGTCTCGGTACGTTTCTCATTCTCACACTTTACCTCGTGCAGTATTCGCTGGTGCGGCAGTTGCAGCCCGACGCCAGCGGCGACCGTCCAAACGCGCTGCTCTTCGACGTGCAGGCCGATCAGCGTGCTGGCGTCGCCGCCGTGCTCACCAATCAAAATCTTCCCGTGCTCGACTCGTCACCCGTCGTGACCATGCGGATCAAATCCGTAAAAGGCGTGGCCGCGTCCGAGCTGATCAAAGGCCGGCAAAAGAGCGACCGCTGGGCCTTCCGCCGCGAGTATCGCTCCACGTATCGCGACCATCTCGCCAGCACGGAGGAATTGCTCTCGGGCGAATGGATCAAAACGTCTTCCTCCACGAACGCTGTGATTCCCATCTCGCTCGAACAAGGCATTGCGAAGGAACTCAGCGTCGGCATCGGCGATGAAATCATCTTCGACATTCAGGGCATCCCGATGAAGACGCGGGTGGCGAATCTGCGCCGCGTGGACTGGCGGCGCTTGCAGGCGAATTTCTTCGTCGTATTCCCAACGGGCGTGCTGGAGGACGCGCCGGGCTTTTTCATCATCACCACGCGCGTACGCGACAGCGAGGAATCCGCCGCGCTGCAACGCGCCGTCGTGCAACGCTACCCGAACGTCTCGACGATTGATTTCACGCTCGTGCTGCGCGTGGTCGAGGGCATCGTCGGGAAAATTTCCTACGCCATCCAGTTCATGGCGCTGTTCACGGTCTTCACCGGCGTCATCCTGCTCATCACGGCGGTGCTGAACACGCGGTTCCAGCGGATGCGCGAGAGCATTCTGCTGCGCACGCTCGGCGCGTCGTCGGGCCAGTTGCAAAAGATTCAACTGATCGAATTCCTCATGCTCGGCGTGCTCGCCAGCGCGACGGGCATCCTGCTGGCCGTGGGTGCGCAATGGCTGCTGACGAAGTTCGTCTTCAAGGTTGGCTTCTCGCTGCCCGTCGCGCATCTGCTGCTCGCGGTGGTCATCAACTCCGCGCTCACCGTCGTCATCGGCCTCACCGCCGGACGCTCGGTGCTGAAACGTCCGCCGCTGGAAATCCTGCGCGCGGAGGGATGAGGGGTGGTGGCGGGCGTCCCGCCCGGCGGAAGAGCGGTGCCTTTTCGCACCCGTGATGGACTCCCGGCGTGCATTGCCCGGACGAAGCTGTTACCTCACGCCGCACATGCGACTGATTGGGCATCTCGACAACGAAAAGGACGCGCGGACGTTCGGCGATTTTCTGTACGTGCAGCAGATTGAAACCGAGTTCGAACACGAGGGCAACCAGTGGGCCGTCTGGGTGCGTTCGGACGATCACATCGCGACGGCGACGAAGCTGCTCGAAGAATTTCGCGCGCATCCCAAGGACGCGAAGTTCCAGGCCGGCTCGCCTGCGGCCAAGTTGCGCGAGCAGACGAAGGCGGACGACGAGGCTTATCGCAAGCGCGTCGTGCCCGCGAAAAAGCTTCTGCCCGGCC
This sequence comes from Verrucomicrobiota bacterium, assembly GCA_038208765.1. GTDB lineage: Bacteria > Verrucomicrobiota > Verrucomicrobiia > Limisphaerales > SIBH01 > JANNGC01. The sequence continues at coordinate 4,674 of JBBQYK010000225.1, read as the reverse complement.
TGAGCAGTCACGGCTTCGGCGTGGTGACGTATTCGCTCATTGCGGTCTGCGTGTCCGTGTTTCTGCTCTCGAATTTTGGGCGCGATCTGGAACGCATTTCGGCGCTGTTCATTGTGCCTATTGAATCCGATGGCGACATGGTCAAATGGACGGCGGGCTGGGGCGCGATCCGCAGTGGCGAAGTCTGGCGGCTGGTTACGCCCATCCTGATTCACTTTCCCACCAGCGGGATTTTGATCGCCCACATCTTGTTCAACATGATGTGGCTGCGCGACCTCGGCAGCCTCTTTGAGGCCCGGCTGGGTTCGCTCTATTTCGCCGCGTTTGTGCTTACCGTCGGCGCGCTGTCCAACGTGGCGCAATATGCGTGGACGGGACAGCCCTTGTTCGGCGGCATGTCGGGCGTGAACTACGCGCTCATCGGCTACTGCTGGGTGCGCGGAACATTTGATCCATCGGCGGGCGTTGGGCTGGATCGGCAGAGCATGATCTGGGCGATGGTGTGGTTTGGTCTGTGTTTCACCGGTTGGGTCGGCCCCATCGCGAACACCGCGCACACCGGCGGCCTGCTGCTCGGCGCGGCCTGGGCCTTCGTGGACAGCAAGCGGCGATGAGCCTGGTTCGGCTCCAGTCCATTTGCCAAAACCCCGCTCTTGCCTGAACGCCCCGCGTGGTGTGAACTTTTTCCCATGCGCATCCTGAATCTCTTGCTCCTGATCTGCTGCTCGGTCGCCTTCGCCTCGGACTGGCCGCAGTTCCGCGGGCCGAACGGTGACGGTCACGCCTCCGCGGCGAACAAAGTCCCGACGACGTGGAGCACGAATCAAAACGTGAAATGGAAGACGCCCATTCACGGCAAGGCCTGGTCCTCGCCCGTGGTGTGGGGCCAGCAAATCTGGCTCACCACCGGGACGCCGGACGCCAAACAGTTGTTCGTCCTGTGCGTGGATGCGGGTTCGGGAAAAATTCTGCGCGAGCAAAAATTGTTCGAGGTCGAGCGTCCTCAGTTTCATCACCCGGCCAATTCGTCCGCCTCGCCCACGCCGGTCATCGAGGAAGGCCGCGTCTATGTCACCTTCGGTTCACCCGGCACGGCGTGCCTCGACACGCAAACCGGCAAGGTGCTTTGGGAACGGCGCGACATCGAGTGCAACCATTATCGCGGGGCCGGTTCCTCGCCGATTATTTATCGCGACCTGCTGATCATGAACTTTGATGGCAGCGACGCGCAGTTCATCATCGCGCTCGACAAGAAGACGGGCAAAACGGTGTGGCGGAAGGATCGCTCCATTGATTTCAAAGACCTCGAAGCGAACGGCAAGCCCAAGGCTGAAGGCGATTTCCGCAAAAGCTTCGCCACGCCGCACGTCGCGATGATTGATGGCAAGCCGCTGCTCATCAGCCAGGGCGCGAATGCGTGCTACGGCTACGAGCCGCTGACGGGCGAAGAATTCTGGCGCATCGAGGAACGCACCAGCCACTCCGGCGGCACGCGCCCGGTCATCGGGCACGGTCTGATTTATTTCCCGAGCGGCTGGTCGCAAGGCCAGTTGCTCGCGGTGAAACCTGGCGGCAAAGGCGATGTCACCGGCTCGCACCTCGCGTGGAAGGTGACGAAGGCCGCCGCCAAGAAACCGTCGCTGCTACTCGTGGATGACGTGATCTACATGAACAACGACGGCGGCATCGTCACCGCCATCGACGCGAAGACTGGCGCGGAGATTTGGGCGGAGCGCATCGGCGGCAACTATTCGGCCTCGCCGATCTACGCGAATGGCCACGCCTATTTCTTCAGCGAGGAAGGCAAGGCCACGGTCATCAAGCCCGGACGTGAGTTCAACAAGGTGGCGGAAAACAAACTGCCCGACGGCTTCATGGCCTCGCCCGCCGTCACGGATAACGCGCTCATCCTGCGGACGAAGGCGGCGCTGTACCGCATTGAGTAGCGGCGCGGGTGGACATGGTGGGGCGTCGTCGCTCCGCGCGCGCCGGGCCACCTTGGAACAAAGCGCATCGAATTGTTCCCCATCTCACCCCGGCGCGCGCGGAACGACGACCCCCACCAGCTGCGAAAATCTTTGAACCTGTGGGTCACGCTTCGTAGCGTTCCGTTGATGGCCGACGCCGCCGAACAGTTCGCCCGATTCAAAGCCCTGCTGGTCACCCCCGACTTGCCCGCGTTGGGGCCGCATGGGCGGATGGGAACGCGCGACGAGCGCGACTTGGTGCAGCAACTCGACGCCTTCTTTGCCCGCGAGAACCTTCCCCGGACTACCCAGTCGTTACTCCGCAGTGCCGCCTTGCTTTGGCACGATCACCTCGACGCCTCGCATACGTTCTCGCAGGGCATCGAGACGCGCGACGGGAGCTGGCTGCACGGCATCATGCACCGGCGTGAACCGGACTACGGCAACGCGAAGTATTGGTTCCATCGTGTGGGGAAGCATCCGGCGTTTTCGAAACTGGCCCTGGTAGCGGCGTCTCGTCAGAGCGCCGCTGATCAAAATACAAATGGCGGCGCTCTCACGAGACGCCGCTACAGCGGGGAGTGGGATCCCTTCACCTTCATCGACGACTGTGAGGCGGCGGAGCGGGGGAATGACGCCGCTGCGGTTGCGCAGTTGCGCGAGATTCAGGCCGCCGAGTTCGAGGTGCTCGTGGAACACCTCTTCCAAAACGCGTGAGCGAATTCCTCACCGTTCTCTTCGCCGTGCTCCCGATCTTCTGCATCGCGGGCGCGGGTGCGCTGCTGCGGCAGATCAACTGGCTCACCGCCGACGCCGACGCCAGCCTGCTGCGCGTCACCGTCAATGTCCTCACGCCCTGCCTCATCTTCGACTCGATCCTCGGCAACGAAGCCTTCGCGCAGCCCGGCAACGTCTGGCTCCCGCCGCTCGTGGGTTTCGCCACCGTGGCCATCGGCCTGCCGCTGGCGCGGTTGCTGCAAGGCGCGACCGGCCTGCACGACGAGCGCGCGCGCCGCACCTTCCGCTTCGTCGTGTCCACTTACAATTACGGCTACGTGCCGTTGCCGCTGATCCTCGCGCTCTTTCCGAAGGAGATTGCGGGTCAGACCGTGGCCGTACTCTTCGTCCACAACGTCGGAGTGGAAGTGGCCATCTGGAGCCTGGGCCTGATGACGCTGGGCGGCGGCTCGTTCAAGGAGAACTGGCGCAAAATCTTCAACGTCCCTCTCATTGCCATCGTCGTGACGCTCGCGCTGAATCTATTGCTGGGCCGGCATCAGGTACCGGAGTTCGTGCGCCAGACCGCGCATCTGCTCGGGCAATGCGCCATTCCGTTCGGCGTGCTGATGATCGGTGCGACGATGGCCGACTACGCGCATGAATTCCGCAGCGCGCGCGGTGGGCGCTTGTTCAGCGTAAGCTGCCTGCTGCGCCTCGGCGTGCTGCCAGTGCTCTTCCTGTTGCTCGCGAAATTCCTGCCCTGCCCGCTGGAATTGAAACGCATCATCGTCATCCAGGCCGCGATGCCGTGCGCCGTCTTTCCCATCGTGATGGCGAAACACTACGGCGGCGATCCGGCCACGGCGCTGCGCGTGGTCCTCGGCACGTCGCTGGCCAGCTTCGCCACGCTGCCGCTCTGGCTGCGCTTTGGGATGAAGTGGGTGGGGGTTTGAAGCGGGAGACGAACGCCTCAATCCGGACGGAGCGGCGGACAGCCATGTCCGCCGTTCGCCGTGTTTGAAGAATCGTCCAGCTCTCGCAAGGAACACGCACAGCGGACAAGGCTGTCCGCTGCTCCTCACTTCACCACCGGACGCAGCACCAGTTTGCGGTAGTCCACGTCGGTGTGATCGCCTTGGAGGTAGATGGGGCCGGGCTTGAATTCGTCGGACGTGAGCGCGCCGCCGGTGCAGCCGAGCACGGGCTGATTATCAATCGTCTTCACGCCGTTGTGGATGACCGTGAGGTGCCGCTTCACCAGCGTGATGTCGAAGGTCTGCCATTCGCCGGGCGGCTTGGAGACGTTCGCGCTTGGCAGGATGCGGCTGTAGAGCGCGCCGCAATTGTGATTGTCGTTCTTCTTGCCGAAGGAGTTCGCGACCTGGATTTCGTAAATGCCGCGCAGGTAGATGCCGCTGTTGCCATTGGTCGGCACGCGAAACTCGGCTTGCAGATTGAAGTCCTCGAACTCGCGCGTGGTGCGGAGATTTGCGTAGCTCTTGCCGGGCTGCACCACGTTGCGGAGCAGGCCGTCCTCGACCTTCCACGCGCTCGGCGCGTTGCCCATGGTCTTCCAGCCGATCAAGTCCTGACCGCTGAAGAGGGAAATAGGTTCGCCGAATTTCACCTTCGCCAGATCGGGCGCAGCCGGCAGAGGAGGAATGCGCTGGCCAGTGAACGTGGCGGCGCGACCGCGTGGGTTCCCTTCGTCGTCGGTGGTTGTGGTGGTGAGGTTCAGTTTGTCGCCGTCACGTTTGGCGGTGATGGTCTCGGTGGTTTTCTTCACCACGGTCTTGCCCTCGGCGTCCTTCTGTCGCGACTGGCTCACGCGTGTGACGAGGAGCGTGTCGCCCTCGACCTTCGTGGTGGTGACCGGCACCACACTGCCGCCGCCCCAGAGGATGCTGCCTTTGAGTTCACCGTTCGTCTCCACAATGCCGAGCCAGCCCGCGCCGCCGCCCGGAATGGTCAAGGCCCAGCGGCCGAG
>JBBQYK010000224.1:0-8495 GCA_038208765.1 Verrucomicrobiota bacterium | reverse complement strand
GGCGCAGTCGCCGTGAAGATTGGCCGGCTAAACAACAAGGTGGTGCAGGCCGCGCCGGAATTTGAATCCTGTCGCGTGGCGGCGGAGCAGGGCGGGGTGTCCGTGCGCGAAGTTTATGACGCCGCCATGAAAGCTTTGAAGCGATGAGCCTTATCGATCCAGGACTCTTGCAAATCCTCTGCTGCCCGGAGACGCACCAGACTGTGAGCGAGGCGGACCCCGCGCTGGTGAACGATCTGAACGCGCGCCTCGCCAGCGGTTCGCTCAAGAATCGCGCGGGCCATGTCGTCAGTGAGAAACTCGATGGCGGCCTGCTGCGGCAGGATCGTCAGGTGTTGTATCCCATTCGCAATCATCTGCCCGTCCTGCTGATCGACGAGGCGATTCCGCTGGCTTGAACATTTAACTTGGAGCGCCGGATTCCAGCCCGGCGCGATGGAAGCCACCTTGGCCGAACGCGCCGGGCCGGAAGCCGACGCTCGTTTCGCAGCTCGGAAAAGAACAACACCAAACCCAACGCGCGCTGCCCGCCGTCAGGTTTGGTGTTGGCCAAATCGAGTTCGCCGCCTCAGTGGCAGCCGCAGCCCGAGCCGCAACTGCCGGCTTCAAAATCCTCGGCATTCGGCACGCGGCCGAGTTCAAACGTCTTCGCGACGTGTTGCGCCACGGTCTCCTGCATCTTGTGGATGGCCTGCTGCGCGGCCATGAAGTCGCGCGCGATGGGGTCGGCAAAAAACTGTTCGCGCTGCGCCTCGTAGTCGGCGATTTCCTCGCCCGCGAGCGGCAGCCGCTGCTCCTGCTTGTGCTGGAGCTGCTCGCCTTTGCTGGAGAGCGTCTGGTAGGCCGCCTGCGCCTGCTCGTTCTCGAAGAACGCGTCCACCTGCTGGCGGATTTTCTGATATTCGGGCTGGTCGAGAATGGTCTGGCAGAGTTCGCGCGTCTTTTCGATGACGGCATTTTCGGTGGTGGTCATTGTCATAATTATTGGGGCCGGATGTTCGGCGGCTCGCGCGCAAGTTCAAGGTTCAATCTTCAAAGTTCAAGGGGCAAAGTAGCCGCCTGCGTTTGTCTCATGGCGGCCCAAGAAAAAGCCGGCGAGAACTCTCCCGCCGGCTCCATCAAACTGCTCACGACCGATCAATCTTCATCGTCGTCGTCATCATCCGTCTCGGGCTTCCGGTCCACCTGGAAGAGGGTCGTGGTGCCGCTGATCTCGTTGGCGAGCACCACGAGCGGTTTGTCATTCGGGCTGTCCTTGGCTTCGATGAAGATGATGCCCTCGGGTCCGAAATCGCCCGCGTTCAGGAAATTCGTGCCGTTGGCATTGATGCTGAAGTCGCGCCGGTTCACGTAGAACTCAAACTTCGGCTCCTTCGGATTCGACACGTCATACGCCGCCACCCCGCCCACGCGCTCCAGACCGATGAATGCGTAGGTGCGTCCATACGCCCGGCCGGAGGTGATGCCTTCGGGTTCCGGCCCCTTCGACGGACTGCGCGAGTCACGCGCGTTGCCGGTGTTCGAGGCGTTGAAGCCGTTCGTGTCGGCCAACGAGGTGATGCGTTCGAGATCATCGCCGCTGTCCCAGACCAGCTTGCCTTTCGCATCGCGAATCGAGAAGGAGCGCGCGCCGAAGGCGAACAGCGCGTCGTAATCGCCGTCGTGATCAAAGTCACCGAGCGTTGAGGTGACCTGCAAACGGCCCAGCGCGGAGTTCGACTTGATGAGCGATGCATTGGGGAACGCATTGGTGTCCAGGTTCAAAGCACCCACGCGCACCACTTCGTTGCTCGTCGGCGTCACGTTCGGATATTCGCGCGCGTCGCCTTCGTTCGCCAACAGGAGGTAATCTTTTCCACCCGCACGGAAGGACGCGATGCCATCGGGCTGATACATGCCATAGACGGGCCAGTTGCCGATCTTGATCGCGGGGCCGTTGCCGGTCGCATTGTCACGGTCGCTCGGGTCGAGACCGTTCTCGGCCAGCAGATGATCCTTGAAGCCAAGGCTGACCAGCTTCGTGACCTTGGCGGACTTGATGTCGATGATGGCCAGCGCGTTGTTCTCTTGGAGTGTCAACCACGCCGTCTTCGAGTCCGCAGAGATGGCGAGGTATTCCGGCTCCAAATCCTGCGAGACGGTCGAGCCGGGGCCAAAAATGCGGATGGCCGGATCAATTACCGCTGGTGCATTGAACTTATGGAAGTTCACCGTGCGCACATCCGACTGCTCCACGTCCTCCGCGTCATCCGAGAGATCAATGATGCTGACGGTGCCTTCAGGATCCACGCTGTCCGGCAGGAGGTAGCTGTTCGGCTCGCCTTCATTCGCGGTGAGCAGCCAGCGACCATTCTTCGAGAAGGTGATCATGTCCGGTTGCGCGCCCACTTCGAGCACGGCCAGCGTTTTGAACTTGCTGTCCAACAACACGACGTGGCCAGGCGAAGTTTTCGGCACCGCCTCGACCGCCACCGCGATGATGCCGTCATGCACCGCCACGCTGTTCGCCACCCCGCCGATGGCCGTGAAAACCAGCGACGTGAGCAGGGTGGGCACGGCGGGATTCTGGATGCTCAACACATCCACCGACGCCGCCAGGGCGTTGATGACGAAGAGCCGTTGCTTGTCGGGATCGTGTGCGACGATTTCCGCGCCGCCCGCGTTCCAGATGCCGCTGGCGTAGGTGCCAATGGGGGTGAGGGTGATGCCCTTGTCGTCGGCCTGCGCCGCGAGAAGGGAACTGAACGTGAGCGCGGCGCTGGCGGCGCACACGGCTGAGAAACCACAGAATGCTTTCATAACTTCTGATCGTGTTTTTGTTTTCGGTCGCACAACCCGGAACTGGAAGTAACGGGCTGCGTCACGAATCAAGCAAAGCCATGCGACAGAACCACAGCGGGCCGGAAACAACGAAGCAACAAAGCTGCCGGGCCGCAAACTGTGAATGGACGATCACATCTGGCCGACGCCCCGGCACGCGGATTGAAAACGTGCGCGCCATCTGCGCACACTCCACCCATGAACATCGCCTGCGTCCAGTTCGACATCGCGTGGGAAGACAAGGCCGCGAACTGCGCGAAAGTGTTGTCACTGCTCAAGTCCGCCAGCCTCTCGCGCGGCTCGCTCGTGTTGCTCCCCGAAATGTTCGCGTGCGGTTTCAGCATGAACGTGGCGGCCATCGCGGAAGAGCCGGGCGGGGCCACGGAACAATTCCTCGCGCAGACGGCACGCGAGCTCGGCATTTATCTGCTGGCGGGAATTGTCACGCGCGGTGCGAACGGGCGCGGGCGCAACGAGTGCGTCACCTTCTCGCCGGCCGGCGAACTGCTCGCGCGCTACTGCAAGATGCAGCCCTTCACGCTCGGCGGCGAAACGGCCTGCTACGAGGCCGGCACGGCGGCGCTGACTTTCCCATGCGGCGAAATCTCCGTCGCGCCGTTCATTTGCTACGACTTGCGTTTCCCCGAATTGCCGCGCTCCATCGCATCGCAGCGCCCGCACCTGATGACCTTCATCGCCAACTGGCCGAACACGCGTCTGCACCACTGGCCGCGACTCCTCCAGGCCCGCGCCATTGAGAATCAATGCTACGTCGCGGGCGTGAACCGCATTGGCAACGACCCGCGCTTCCAGCATTCCGGCCGCACGATGATCATCGATCCGCACGGAGAAATTCTCGCGGACTCGGGCGACGCGGAAACGGTGATTCAGGCGCGGATTGATCCCGACTGGCTGGCGGAATACCGCGGCGCGTTTCCGGCGTTGGAGGATATGCGGAAGTGAGGCCCGGAGGGCCGGCCAGAAATTATCCGGTGGCGTGAGCCGCCGGTTGTGTCGAGAAATCGAACCAGCCCCGGCAGGGGCGTAACCGGAGTGTTCACGTGCAAACGCGTTTCCTTCTTCCGCCCCTCCGGGGCTTGTTTCCGTTTTGGGATTTTTCCGGTGGCTCACGCCACCGGCTAATTTCTGGTCGGCCCTCTGGGCCTGATAAAGAAGACGGAGCGATTTTCCGCGACCCAGAAGCTGATGATCCCCCGGGTTCGCTCGTGCCTCGCAACCCGGGGCTATTCACATTCAAGCCCTACGGGCTTGCCGCACCGGTGCTCCGTCCGTATTAGGTTTTTAATTCAGAGTGTTGGAAGAAGCAGGCCGTCATCCTTCAGGGCGAGCACGTAGCCTTCGATGGCCTCACGGATGTTGGTGACCGCATCCTCGCGGCTTTCACCTTGGGAAACACAGCCCGGAAGACTCGGACACTCGGCAACCCAGAAACCGTCCTCGCCCGAATAAATGATGACCTGTCGCATGGCCGCAGAATAACGCGCGAAAGTAAAAGCTCAATGATGATGATAGGCATTGGGAACGTTTGCCCTCCGACAATAGCCCAGCGTTTTAACGCTGGGCTGCGACGTGGAATGGAAGCCAGTCCCGGAGGGACGAAAGGAGCACACCGTCGTAAACTGGATTTCTGTCGCCCATACGGGAACTCAGGAACGCTCATGAAGAGATCAGTTCCAGTAACTCGATGCGGTTGCCGAACGGGTCAGAAACGTAAATGCGGTTGTAGCCGTCGAGCGGTTCATCGGTGACGACGGCAACGCCCGCGCGTTGGAGGTGCTGAGTGAGGGCATCAAGTTGCCGGACAAGAAACGCCGGATGAGCTTTCTTGGCTGGGCGGAAGTCCGCTTCGACGCCGAGATGCACACGCAAGGTGCCACCTTCGAACCACGCACCACCACGCTTCGCAAGGTTGGCCGGCTTGGGGATTTCGGTGAGGCCAAGAATGCCCGTGTAGAACTCACGAGCCAGGGTTTCCCGACCGGCTGGCATGGCAAGCTGAACATGGTCAAGACCATGAACGTAAAAGTCAGATGCGCTCATTGATGCTCGTTCCAGAAATCGTAGTGACGCGCGGCATCTACCCAACCGCAATCTCCGGCTTCTCCATGAACGCGTAGCAAAGCATGTGGCAGATGCCCATCTGCGCGTCCTCCACGCGGCCGTAGTGCGTGTCGTTAATCACGATCACATCGTGCGCGACCTCGGCCATGCGTCCGCGTTTCGCGCCGACGAGCGCGATGGTGTGCAGGCCGTTGGCACGCGACCATTCCAGCGCCTTCACGCAGTTCGGCGAATTGCCGCTCACGCTCAGGCTCAAGGCCACGTCGCCGGGGCGGGCGTAGTTTTGCAATTGCCGCACGAAAATGTCGTCGTAGGCGTAGTCATTCCCGATGGCGGTCATCCAACTCACGTTGTCGTTCAGCGAGAGCACACGGAAGCGTTTGCCGATTTTGTCGGAGGAGCCTTTGCCGAGGTCGGTGGCAAAGTGGGAGGAGTTCGCCGCGCTGCCGCCGTTGCCGAAACAAAAAATCTGCCGGTCCTCCGCCACGGCTTCGTTCAGCCGGTCAACGAGCTGCGCGACCTGGTCCACAGGGATGGAATCCAGCGCGGCCTTTTGCAGACGAATGTAATCGGCAATCCAGTTGTTCATGTGCGCGGAACATGCGGGGAAAAATTTTGGGCGGCAAGTGCAACGTGCCCCCGGCGTCCCGCCGGGTAGAAGTGTAATGACACCGAACCCTGCTCCCCCGTGGAACAATGCTTGAAGTCCAGATGCGCCCACCCGGCGGGACGCCGGGGGCACACTTGTCATTCCGCCGCCGCTCTCTACATTGAGCGCGACATGCGCGCCGCCGAGCACTGGAAAAAAGTCGTTTGCCTCGCGCTCGTTGTCTTCACCGTCCACTTCACCGCGGCGGCGGAGAGAAAAGTTGTTGCTCCGGAACCCCCCGATGTCGTCGCCCTCACCGAACGCGCCAAAAAATCCATGGCTGTCATCACGCACTTCGGGCGCGATGGTAAGCAGAACGGCGTGGGCGCGGGCTTCGTCGTCGATGCGGGCGGGCTGATCGCGACCTGTTATCACGTCATTGGCGAGGCGCGGCCCATCAGCGTCGAGTTGAACGGGCGACGTTATGAAGTCACGGAGGTGTTCGCTTCTGACCGCAAACTTGATCTCGCCGTGGTGCGCATCGCGGCGAGCAATTTGCCCGCGCTGAAGCTCGGCGATTCTGCGGCGTTGAAACAGGGCGCGCAGGTCATTGCGCTGGGCAATCCCGTGGGACTCGAACACAGCGTGGTGCAGGGCGTGGTCTCGGCGAAGCGCGAGTTCGACGGCGTGGAGATGATTCAACTGGCGATTCCGATTGAGCCGGGCAACAGCGGCGGGCCGTTGCTCGACGCGCGCGGGCGCGTGCAGGGTTTGCTCAACATGAAATCCGCTGTCACCGCGAATCTCGGTTTCGCCGTGCCAGTCAATGCGCTCAAGACTTTGCTCGACCGTCCGAATCCCGTGCCCATGTCGCGCTGGCTGATGCTCGGCGCGCTCGACCCGCGCGAGTGGCAGCCGGTGATGGGCGCGCGCTGGAGCCGCAAAGCCGGCCGCATCCAAGTCGAGAGTGCGGGCGACGGCTTCGGCGGACGCGCGCTGTGCCTTTGGCAGAAGGACTTGCCGCCGCTGCCCTACGAACTTTCTGTGGACGTGAAGCTCGAAGACGAATCTGGCGCGGCGGGCTTGGCCTTCGCGTCCGATGGTGGCGACCGGCACTACGGTTATTATCCGACGGCCGGGCAGATGCGACTGACGCGCTTCGACGGGCCGGACGTTTTCTCGTGGAACATTCTCAAGGAGTTCAAGACGCCGCACTACCGGCCCGGCGACTGGAACACGATTCGCGTGCGCGTGGAGACGAACCGCATCACAGGCTACGTGAATGGAGAACAGGTGATGGAATCCACAGACGCGGCGTGGCGCAGCGGTAAAGTGGGGCTGGCGAAGTTTCGCGACACCAAAGCGCAGTTCAAAAATTTTCACGTCGGCACGAACGCGCCCGCCGTGTCGCTCGCTAACGCTGTGATCACCAAGCTGGAAAATACGGTTGCGAGAACTGACCAGCAATTGCTCGCGGAGGTGAAGACAGATGGCCTCGCGGGACGCGCGATATTTCTGGCGCAGGCGCAGGCTCTGGACAAGGAGGCGCTGCGATTGCGCCGTCTGGCCGCGACAGTTCACGCGCGTTCTGTCGAAGCGCAACTCGTGCAGGCATTGCAGGGTGCGGAGGAGAAGATTGATCTCTTTCACGCCGCGCTGCTGGTCGCGAAGCTCGATCAACCCGAACTCGACGTGGAAGCGTATCGCGCGGAACTCGCGCGGCTCGTCGTGGAATTGAAACGGCAAGTCCCGGCCAACACGCCCGAGACGAACAAGATTGCCGCGCTCTCGAAGTTTCTTTTCACCGACCAAGGCTTTCACGGCAGCCGTACGGATTTCTACAACCGCGCCAACAGCTACATGAACGACGTGCTGGATGATCGCGAAGGGTTACCCATCACGCTCTCCGTACTTTGGCTCGAACTCGCACGGCAACTCGGTGTGACGAATGTCGCGGGCGTGCCGCTGCCCACGCGCTTCATGGTGCGCTTCGCGCCGCGCGGCGGGGCCGAGCAAATCATTGACGTGTTCGACGGCGGCAAGGTGCTGACGCGCGGCGACGCGGTGGAACTGGTCGCGGACAACGTGGACCGCATCGGTGAGCAAGATTTCGCGCCCGCGAAGAAGCGCGACATCATTGTGCGCATGTTGAACAACCTGCTCGGCCTCGCCCAGCGCGAGAACAGCACGGCGGACACGCTGCGTTACCTCGACGCCATGCTCATGCTCCAGCCCGATTCCGTGCCCGATCGCCTCCAACGCGCGCGCGCCCGGATGCAAAGCGGCGACAAGACGGCGGCGAAGGAAGATTTGCGCTGGCTGCTCGACCGGCAGCCGGAGGGCGTTGATCTCGAACGGCTCGGGGAGTTGTATCGTTCACTATGAAGGCGATTGGTGATTTGAAATCTCTGGCGAATCATCGCACGGAAGAAAGCGGCGCTGAAGCAACCGCACTCCAAACGCTTCGCGACTGCGAAGGCGTCGGGTGCTGCGCGCCAGCGTTTGGAGTGCGGTCGCTTCAGCGCCGCTTTTGGACTGACTGATATGGAGCATCCGCCCATCAACGTCTTCGACCTCTGGGTCGTGGAATACAGCGAGAGCGCGCAGGAGTTTGCGGTGAAGAAGTTCGGCGGCGCGCTGGAGCACAACCTGCACACCTTTCTCCACAGCCAGACGAACGATCGCGTGATTCTGGCCTTCGCCTTCTCCGAGCAACTCGCCGAGGACATGCGGCGCGCGTTCGATTGCCGCGCGGATCGCACGAAGCCTTTCACGCCCGGCCACATCGAGACGATCAAGGAACTGCTTCAGGCGGCGGCGCAGCGGTATGAGTGAGGGTGGATTATGTGGAGCGCGGGCGTGCTGTCCATTAACCACTCATGCGTTGGTCGCACCTCATTTTGGCCTGCTGTTTCTGCGCCGTCTCGGGCGTGGAATTGAACGCCGCACCGGCTCCCGTTTCCTTCCGCAACGATGTCGTGCCCGTTCTCTCGAAGGCGGGGTG
>JBBQYK010000223.1:0-8538 GCA_038208765.1 Verrucomicrobiota bacterium | reverse complement strand
TGCCCACGATTCATCTCATCGGCAAGAGCAACATGGTGGCGACGGCGACGTGGTTCAGCCGTTACGGCGGCGACGCCTACCAGTGGCAGGGTGCGCTCATCTACGACGGCAAGGTATTGGATCACGTCCGCTACCGCGCGCGCGGCGGCGTGTGGCGTTACTCGATGACGAAAAACATGTGGAAGTTTGATCTCAACCGCGGGCACGACATCGAGATGCGCGACAACTGGGGCCGGAAATACAAGGTGCCGTGGACGAAGCTGAACCTCGGCGCGAGCATTCAGCAGGGCGACTTCAATCATCGCGGCGAGCAGGGCATGTTCGAGTCGGTGGGCTTTCGCTTTTACCAACTCGCGGGCGTGGCCGCGCCGAACACCACCTTCTGCACGTTCCGTATTATTGATGACGCGCTGGAGGCGGACGCCTCGCAGTACGAAGGCGATTTCTGGGGCGTGTATCTCGCGATCGAACAGGAGAACGGACGCTTCTTGGAGGAGCACGATCTGCCCGACGGCAACCTCTACAAGATGGAAGGCGGCACCGGCGAGTTGAACAACCTCGGACCAAACGGGCCGACGGACAAATCCGACCTCGCGTATCTCCAGGCGAATTACGGCACGGCCACCGAGCAATGGTGGCGGACCAATTGGAACGTGTCCCGCCATTACAGCTACCAGGCCATCTCGCAGGGCATCCACCACTACGACATCGCGGACGGGAAAAACTATTTCTTTTACCGCAACCCCGAGACGCGCCTGTGGGAAACCTGCACCTGGGATTTGGATCTCACCTGGGCGGACAACATGTATCGCTCGGGCCAGCAGGGCGGCGACGAACCGTTGAAAAGCCGGCTGCTCTCGAACTTCGCCAACCCCGGCACGCTGCCGAACATCAACATCGAGTTCCGCAACCGCGTGCGCGAACTCCGCGACCTCCTCTGGAACAGCGACGAGGCGTTCCGGCTCATTGATGAATACGCGAACCTGCTGCGCGGCCCGACGAACACCGCCACCATCCTCGATGCCGACCGCTCGATGTGGGACTACAACCCGAAGATGAACAGCACCACGTATTCGCAAAATCCCGCGAGCAAGGCCGGCACCGGGCGCTTCTACCAGTGGCCGAATGAGCCGACGGTGAGCAAGAACTTCGCGGGCGGCGTGCAGGCGATGAAGAACTACGTGGGCTACCGCGCAACCAACGCGACCTTCTCGCTCGACACGATGGCGGCGGATGCGTTGAAGCCCAACCGCCCGACGATTACCTACACCGGCACGCCCGGCTTCCCGATCAACCGGCTGACGTTCAGTTCCTCGGCCTACGGCGGCAGCGGCGCGTTTCAATCGCTGCGCTGGCGCGTGGCCGAGATCACGGACACCAACGCGCCGAACTACAATCCGAACGAGCCGCAGAAGTATGAAATCGAAGCCGCGTGGGAAAGCGGCCCCATTCCGGCATTCAACGCCAATGTCACGTTGCCCGCGAACTTCCTCCGCGTCGGCAGCCGTTATCGCGCGCGCCTGTTGCACACCGACGCCACGGGCCGCAACAGCCAGTGGTCATTGCCGCAGGAATTCATTGTGGCTCCGTCCGATAACGTCGCGGACTTGCAGAATTTCCTCCGCATCAGCGAGGTCATGTTCAACCCCGCGCCCGACGGCTACGAGTACGTGGAACTGCAAAACACCAGCGGCAGCGTCACGCTCGATCTCGCGGGCGTGAAGTTCACCCAGGGCATTGATTTCACCTTCCCCTCCGGCGTGCTGCTCGCACCCGGTGCGTATCTCGTCGTCGTCGGTCTCGTGGATACGAACGCCTTCCGCGCCTACTACAACGTGCCGCCCAGCGTGGAAGTGCATGGCTATTTCCTTGGCGCGCTGAACAACGCAGGCGAACAACTCACGCTCCGCACGTCTGCCGGCGGCAGCGACATCGTGAACTTCACCTACGGCGACGGACGCGGCTGGCCGGTCACGGCGGATGGCGGCGGTCACTCCATGGTCTTCCTCGACAGCGCGCTCGCGGCGCAAGGCTCCGGCGCGGCGGATTATCCTGGCAGTTGGCGCGCGAGCACGTTCCTGCGCGGCTCGCCCGGCACGGCGGATCCCGTTTCCGGGCCAACGGTTTTGCTCAATGAAATTGTGGCGCACACGGACTTCACGCAGGAGTTGGATTCCAACGATTGGATCGAACTGCACAACGCCACGGACTCGCCCATCACGCTCGGCTGCTGCTGGTACTTGAGTGACGACGGCTCGGCTTACACGAACTTGATGAAGTGGCTCATCCCCACGAACACGACCATTCCCGCGCGCGGCTGGGTGAGCTTCGACGAAGTGACCGGTTTCCATTTCCCGACCAACACCGGCTTCGGACTGAGCAAGGATGGCGAGCAAGTCTTCCTCTCGTATCTCCCCGGCAACGCGCAGGACCGCGTCGTGGACGCCGTGAGTTTCAAAGGCCAGTTGAACGACTGGTCGTGGGGCCGATACCCGGACGGGGGGCCGTTCTGGTACGGACTCACGCCGCGCACGCGCGACACCGCGAACGTCGCGCCGCCCGCGCGCGTCGTCTTCAGCGAAGTGTATTACCACCCACCCGACTTCGTGAACGGCACGAACATCACGGACAACTCGCTCGATGAGTTCGTGGAGATTTACAACGGCGCAGCCGGTCCGGTGATGTTGCACAACACCAACGGAACCTGGCGCGTGAACGGCGGAGTTAACTTCACCTTCCCCACCAACCTCACGCTCGCGGCGGGCGAGTTCGCCTTGCTGGTGAATTTCAATCCCGCGACGAACGCCGCGCAGTCGAACGCCTTCCGCTCACTCTTCGGCATCACCAACAACGCGCTCCGCATCCTCGGCCCCTACGCCGGCAAGCTCGCGAACAACAGCGACCGTCTCGCGCTCGAACTCCCGCAGCATCCCGACGGCACGAACGCGCAGGTCAGTTGGGTCATCGTGGATGAGGTGCTCTACGCTGACCAGCCGCCTTGGCCGTGCGGCAGCGATGGCTCGGGCAATTCCCTCCAGCGAGTGAACCTCGTGCTGAGCGGCACCGATCCCGCGCAGTGGGCCGCCGAGCCGCCGACCGCCGGACAGCCGCGCGCGAATCTGCCCGCCGGACTGCCGACCATCACTTCGCATCCGCAAAACCGCATCGCGGCCACGAACAGCAGCACCTCGTTCAGCGTGAGCGTGTGCGGCACGCCGCCCTTCACGTATCAATGGCAGTTCAACAGCGGCAACCTCGGCGGGGCGACGAACGGGACGCTGAATCTCTCCGCCCTCACCATTGCCCATGCCGGTGACTACCGCGTCATCGTGGCGAACGCCGCCGGCTCCGTGACCAGCCTCGTCGCGACGCTCATCGTCCAGTCGCCGCCCTTCATCACCGCGCATCCGCAGCCCGTGACGGTGGTGAGCAACCAGTCGGCAAACTTCAGGGTGACCGCCGGAGGCACGCCGCCGCTGACGTACCAATGGCAGTTCAACGGCGGGAACATTCCCAACGCCACGAACGACACGCTGCTGCTCGCGAATGTGTTGCCGTCGCAGGCCGGAAATTACCGCGCGCAAGTCGGGAACACGGCGGGCGCGACCTTCAGCTCGAACGCGCTGCTCACCGTGCAGGTGCCCGCCTACTTCACCGTGCAGCCCACGAACCAGAACGTGCTGCCCGGCACCAACGTCACGCTCGTCGCGCAGGCGACCGGTGCCGGCACCGTGCGCTTCCAGTGGCGCTTCAACGGCACGGACCTTCTCCACGCCACCAACGCCAGCTACAGTTTCACCGGCGCGAACCTGACCGATCATCACGGCAGTTTCTCCGTCGTGATCGAAGACGACATCACCACCGTCACCAGCGCGACGGCCTTCGTCTATGTCCTGGTCAAACCCGGCATCGTGCAGCATCTCGTTTCCCAGACCACCTTGCAGGGCGGCACGGCGGTCTTCAGTCTGGTGGCCACCGGCGCGCCGCCGATGGGTTACCGCTGGATTCGCAACGGCTCGGGCTACGCCACCACCTCGATCCCCGTGCTGGTCATCACCAACACCCTGACGACCGCGAACTTTCGGGTGGCCGTTACGAACCGGGCCAATCCCAATGGCGTCTTCAGCCCAGTCAGCGGCAACGTGACCAACCTCGTCCACGCGGACTTCGACGGCGATGGTGTGGGCGACCCGTGGGAGGACACTTACTTCGGCACCAACGCCACGAACAACGCGGGCAACGCCCTGCTCGATCCTGATGGCGATGGCATGAGCAATCGTGACGAATATCTCTCCGGCACCAACCCGACCAACGCAGCCAGTGTGCTGAAAATTCTGCTCACCGCGACGAACGACGCGCCGTGGAGTTTCATCGCACAGCCGAATCTCAGCTACTCCGTGCAGTGGCGTTCCAACCTGACCACGATGGGATGGACGAACCTCACGAGCTTTTTTGCACTGCCGCTGACGCGCACCGTGGAGGTGAACACCGCGACGGCACCGGCGGGCGAACAACGCTACTTCCGCATCGTCACGCCGCTGGTGCCGTAGCGTTGGAGTTCCCGTTTCAACTTGCCGGCTGGCAGGTCGGGCCAGGTCTCAAAACGATGCTGGAAAGCGCCTCTTTGGACACCTCGCCGGTGGATACGACGTCGGCGAGTCTGTCTTCCATGTCGGCGCCTCTGAAGAGGAGGTCGGCGAGTGTGGATAGGATGCCGGCGAGTGCAGCGATCGTGCCGGCGTGTCTGCTTATCATGTCGGCGTGTCCATCTACCGAGTCCGCGACTCCGGATACGATGTCGGCGGGTGCGGCCCTCCTGCCGGCGTGTCTATTTTTCGTATCGACGATTATGGAATCGATGTCGGCAGGTGCGTGCTTGATGTCGGCACCTTTGGATACGATGTCGGCAGCTCTGCATTCAGGTCAGCCGATGCTTGGATGCTCTCGGCGGCGGTGTTTTCGGTCCAGGTGCTTTTAGCCGGAACCATGCAGTTGGGCCACGGATGGAACACGGAGGAGGGACGAGGATGGCTGAATGGATCGGCCGGAAAAACCCACTGCTCGGTGCGTGGTGGTGCCGTCCTGCAAAACAAACGCCTGCCTGATCCAATCCGTGTTTCATCCGTGGCTAAAGAATAGTTCCGGTTTAGAGGGCGTGTTGCCCGAATCGCCGGAGCGGCGGACAGCCAGGTCCGCCGTAGTTGCTCCTTGCGCCATCAGGCCGAAATCATCCCCTGGAAAAACTGCGGACATGGCTGTCCGCGACTCCTTTCCCTTTGAGCAACACGCCCTCAATTCACCCTGGCCTTCAACGTTTTTGCCAGCAGATAGGCCGACAAACCGGTGGGGCGAAACTCCGTTGAGCCGTAGCGACAGCACCCGCACGGAAACACCCGGTTTACCGCCGTGATGCAGAGACGCAGAGATTTGACGCTCCTATCCCGGATTTCTGCTTTCTGCTTTCTGCTCTCTGTTTTCAACTTTCTCCTCCCCTCCCCTCCGCCTTTCAGAATTTCCGCTTTTCCGCTTTTCCGCTTTTGCCCGTTTCCCCACTCTCCCGGCCACGCACTGTTCAGGAATATGGGACGCACGAAGACCAACGGCACAAAAACAGATTCCTCCGCCAATCTCGGCTTCGAGGCCAAGCTCTGGCTCTCCGCCGACACCGCAATGGCAGCATGTCCTCCAACCAATCCGGCGAAGGCGACATCGGGTTCGAGGGGAAACGGAGCGCGCTCGAAGCGTCGAACGATTCCCGCCTGTTCGATAGTGAAACGGAACTCAGTTTTGTAGCGTGACGACATGAAGCTCGCGGCCACAGCCAACCTCAGAGAAAGGCAGGAAGAACTCGGACAGTTCCTCACCGCCTCGCTTGTGGCCGACTTCATGGCGTCAATGTTCGGCCCGCTTCCGCGAACGGTGCGGTTGCTGGAAGCCGGTGCTGGTGTAATCATCACGCCCGCCCGTGCTGCACTCGGCTTCTTATGGGCAACACCATGACGTATCCAAAAACACTGAGTCATAAACTGCGGCCCCAAAATGGCGGCCAGCCATTGGTTGTGGATCTATTTGCCGGCTGCGGTGGCTTGGGCCTTGGCTTTGAGGCTCAGGGGTTCTCGACCATTGGCTTTGAAAAGGATGCCGACTGTTGCGCGACCTACCGGCGCAATCTTGAAGGTCACTGCGAGCAAATGACGCTCACACCGGAAACACCGCTGCCCACTGCTCGCGTAGTCATCGGCGGGCCGCCCTGCCAGCCATTCAGTGTCAACGGGCATCAACTTGGATTGAAAGACGCACGCGACGGGTTCCCGGCATTCATTTCCGCCATCGCTCGTCTCCAGCCGGACATCTGGCTTTTTGAAAATGTGCGCGGCGTTCTCTACGGCAACCGGTGGTATTTCGATGAAATCACCGCCGCCTTGCGCGAACTCGGCTACATTGTGGAATACCAACTCCTCAATGCCGTGAACTACGGTGTCCCGCAGAATCGTGAGCGGGTCATTGTGGTCGGACACCGCGGTCATTTTTGTTTTCCGGAGCCGGAGCAGCGCCGCGTCACCGTGGCAGACGCCATTGGCGACATGATGTTCGAGATTCCACCCGGATCGAAGTTTCTCACGGCGAGCATGGATGACTACGTCGCGCGTTACGAAAAGGCTTCTGCGTGTGTCCGCCCACGCGACCTCCATCCAGACGTTCCGGCGCGCACGCTAACTTGCCGGAACCTAGCGGGCGCGACGGGTGACATGCACCGGATTAAATTGCCGGATGGCCGGCGACGGCGCCTGCTGGCAGCCGAGGCTGCGCGCCTGCAATCTTTCCCCGATTGGTTCCAGTTCGAGGGGGGGGAGACGAGCACCTTCAACCAAATCGGAAATGCTGTTCCGCCACTTTTTGGCCGCCATCTGGCAGCAAGCGTTCGCACTTACCTTGAAAGCACCGAGCGGTTGGATCCTGCGGCGATTCGCAGCAAGAGGCCGGCTCGACAGGCGGACTTGTTTGCCCATACTGCATGAAAGTTGAATCTTCCCGTAAGATCGTCAGCCGGAAAAAGTCCCCAGCCGTGGTCACACTGCTAAACGACGCACTGTTCGCAGTGGAACAGCTTGGGATGCCGCTAACAGGACTCTCGAACCGGGGATTGGAGCGCCTGGCCATGGTTTTTGTGGCACTCGCTGACATCCATGAACCGAACTCCTGGAAAAAGGCGAAGGGCTATGACGGCACCCGCACGTTGCGCAGTCGCGACATCATCGACTACCTGAACACCCACTTCGAGGAGTCGCTTTCGCGCGGTTCCTACGACGACATCCGAACCGAAGAACTGAAACCGCTCGCGTTGGGATGCCTCGTCGTCATCAGCGCCGGAAAACCAAATTCGTCTCGCAACGACCCCACGCGGGCTTACGCGTTGCCGGAAGAAGTCGCGGTGGTTCTGCGCAAGTTTGGCCAGCCCTCATGGGAAACGGGAGTGAAACACTTCCTTGCCGGGAAACAGACCCTTGCCCAGGCGCTCTCACATATTCGCCCGACGAAGACCCTGCCGGTGAAGTTGCCCTCCGGTGTCACGCTGGAGTTCTCTCCCGGGCCACACAACCTGCTTCAAAAAGCCATCATCGAAGAATTCCTTCCGCGCTACGGCTACGGCGCGGAAGTCCTCTACGTCGGTGATGCTGCCAGCAAATACCTCGTCCGCGATGAGGCGCGGTTGAAGGCTCTCGATTTCTTTGAACTCTCCCACGGAGAACTCCCGGACATCGTGGCCTACTCGTCGAAACGTCGCTGGCTTTACCTCATCGAGGCCGTTCACAGCTCGGGCCCGGTGTCACCCCTTCGCCACCTGGAACTCAGCCGCCTGACTGCCCGATGCCGGGCGGACATTGTGTATGTGACCGCGTTTCTCGACCGGCAAACCTTCCGCAAATTTGCGGCGGATATTTCATGGGAAACGGAGGTCTGGATCGCGGACGCCCCTGACCACCTCGTACATTTCAACGGCGATTCCTTCATGGGGCCGCATAAAACAAAGCGCTCCAAATGAATCTCGTCACCAGCGCCGGCCCGGTGGACGGCAAACGCCGCAAAGAACTCAAACACCTGTTCCCCGGATGCAAAGCCGGCTTGGTGTTCGTCACCGCGTTCGAGACTCGTCGTACCATGCAGACCTTCGGCAATCACATCGCCTGGGAATCCGAAGTCTGGATCGCCGAAGACCCCGACCACATGATTCATTTTAACGGGGAAAGGTTTCTCGGACCTTATCCAGACGTGATGCCCAAAAAGCCATGACTTCCTCATTCGCCATTCGAAATTCAACGTTCGACATTTCCCCACGCCGCACCACGCGCCGCCTCGCCATCAAACGCGAGATCCTGCCTCAGGTGCCCGATGCATGGATTGATACCACCAAGACCAAGGTCGGTAACGAAATCCCGCTCAACCGCCACTTCTACCGCTACGAGCCGCCGCGCCCGCCGGAAGTCATCGAGACCGACACCAAAAAGCTCGAAGACGAAATCCTCGACCTGCTCAAGG
>JBBQYK010000222.1:0-8559 GCA_038208765.1 Verrucomicrobiota bacterium | reverse complement strand
ACGTCCAAGGTGGTTTCCAAGCGTCCCTTGGTGGGGGAAGGCGGCCGCCGATCACCGGAAGGTTTCTGTTCCCAAGCGCAGCCCGGGAGCAGGTGAGCGAAATCATTTTGTTCACCAACGGAAAAGTTTCGCCGGCAAGCGGAAGGGTTTTGTAGCCTGGCCAAAAGTTTCCCCAGCCCAACAGAATCATTTTGGTTCCAAGCGCATCGCGTCCGCCGGGCAGCAAAACCTGGCCGCTGACCAGCCGAATGCTTCCGTTGCCCAACCAAACCTTCCGGCTGCTCAACTGGAACATGTGGTGGCCCCGCAGAACGTCGGCGCACGTTTGTAAAATGGAACAGCGCGCTGGCGAATTGTCCCGGCCTTGGACAAAAATCGAGCTTTCACTAAGCAATTCAGGCGTAACGAGCCGGGCCAGGGACTTGGCACCGGTTATGCAACCTCTGCTTTCAAGGCCACGGGAAGCAAAAGACGCTAGGAAACCAGGCAAGGGACCTACCGGGATATCTTCAACTGCCACGGGCATGGCCGATGTTCATACGATCAGGCAGCGGGTTGTTTTTGATCCAAAACAAACTGCGCTCGAAAGGCGCAGCGGGCGGGGACAACTCTCTTTCAAACAGGTCGGCCAGTGTTGGCCGGCCCTGCCCAGCCGCGCGGACATTTCCCAGAAAGGTAAAACAGTATGTCAACCTATCGCACTTCCCTGGCGTTCACGCGCCTCTCGGATTCACCCCTCAATTCCTTCGCGGAAAATGTGGTGGAGAAAATGACGAACAACCCCGCCTTCCCCACGCCCACGGTCGCGCTGGGCCAGCTCGCGGGGGCGCAGTCGGCGTTCAGCAACGCCATCAACGCGGCCAGGAACGGCGGCAAACAAAACACGGCGGCGAAGAACGCGGCGCGCGTGGAGCTCATCAATCTGCTCCGGCAGAACGCGGCCTACGTGCAGAGCGTGGCGGGCGAGGATCTGGTCACGCTGCTCTCGTCGGGCTTCGAGGCGATGAGCACGAGCCGCACGCGCATCATGCTGCCGCAGCCGGTGGTGGAGCGGGTGGAGAATCCGCAGAGCACCAAGCTGGGCCTGCGGCTCCGTCCGGTGCCCACGGCGCGCGCGTATGAGGTGCGGATCAGTTACGGCACCACGGGCTGGCAGGCGGTCGGGGTTTTTACTTATTCCCGGCCCATCCTCATTGAGAGCCTGACGCCGGGCACGACCTACACGTTGCAAGCGCGGGCCATCGGCGGCACCACTGGTTACAGCGATTGGAGTGATCCGGTCTCGCACATGGCGATGTAATCCGCCGGTGTGTTCACACATGGACTCAAAGCAGCGGCGGACTGCTTTGAGTTTCTTTGTTTTTGCGGGGAACACTCCGGATGGAGCGAGTCTCCGTCGAGCGGGGGCGCTCTCGGATGGGCGGGCCGCAGGCCGTGGGCGCGAGGTGAAAGCCGCGCGTGGCGAAGCCTTGCATTCTTCCAGGCCGAGGACGACAACTAGTCAAATTCAACCAACAAAATTCAACCAACTAACACGGAGAACTCTATGCCCACGATCCGCAAAACTAAATCACGCGCGAACGGCGCGCGCACCAGCAACGGCCACGGCCACGGCGCGGCGGCACATCCCGCCCTCAGTTCACGCGTGCAGAGGTTTCTGCGCGGCGCGAAGAAAAATCTCATCGACGGCAAGTGGGTGCCCGCTTCGGGCGGCGAAACTTTTCCCGTCTTCAATCCCGCGACGGGCGATGAGATCGCGCAATGCGCTTCCGGCCAGGCGGAGGACATCAACCGCGCCGTCAAGGCGGCACGGCGTGCCTTCGAGTCCGGCCCGTGGCGGACGATGACGCCTTCCGAGCGTGGCAAAATGCTCTGGCGCATCGGCGATCTGATTCTCGAACACGCCGACGAGCTGGCCGAACTGGAATCGCTCGACAACGGCAAGCCCCGCGCCGTCGCCCGTGTCGCGGACGTGCCGCTGGCCGCCGATCTGTTTCACTACATGGCGGGCTGGGCCACGAAGATCGAGGGGCAGACGATTCCCATCAGCGTGCCGTATGCCCCAGGCGCGCGCTTTCACGCCTTCACCTTGCGCGAACCGATCGGCGTCATCGGACAGATCATTCCGTGGAATTTTCCGCTGCTCATGGCGGCGTGGAAACTCGGGCCGGCGCTGACCACGGGCAATTGCGTCGTGCTCAAACCCGCCGAGCAAACGCCGCTCTCCGCGCTGCGCCTCGCCGAACTGATGCAGGAGGCGGGCCTGCCGCCCGGCGTGCTGAACGTCGTGACCGGCTACGGCGAAGCGTCCGGCGCTCCGCTGTCCGCGCATCCCGACGTGGACAAAGTGGCCTTCACCGGCTCGACGGAAGTGGGCCGGCTGATCGTGAAGGCGGCGGCGGGCAACTTGAAAAAGGTCAGCCTCGAACTCGGCGGCAAATCTCCGAACGTCGTCTTCCGTGACGCAGGCGACATTGATCAGGCCATCGCGGGCGCGGCCAACGCCATCTTCTTCAACCACGGCCAGTGCTGCTGCGCCGGTTCGCGGCTGATGATCGAGAAGCAGATTTTCGATCAAGTCGTGGATGGCGTCGCGGCGCACGCGAAGAAAATCAAAATTGGCCACGGCCTCCACCCGGACACGCAGATGGGTCCGCTCGTTTCGGAAGAACAGTTTCGGCGCGTGACCGGTTTCATGCAGGCGGGCAAGCAGGAAGGCGCGTGCGTCGTCGCGGGCGGCGGACGGCATGGCGAGCGCGGCTACTTCGTGCAGCCCACGGTGCTCAAGGACGTGAAGTCTTCGATGAGCGTGGTGCGCGAGGAAATCTTCGGCCCGGTCGTGGTCGCGGAACCGTTCAGCGACATCGACGATTTGATCCACCGCGCGAATGACACGCAGTACGGTCTCGCCGCCGGCGTGTGGACGCGCGATCTCTCGAAGGCGCATCGCATCGCCGGGGCCTTGCGCGCCGGCACGGTGTGGGTGAACTGCTACAACGTGTTCGACGCGTCCCTGCCCTTCGGCGGCTACAAGCAGTCCGGCTGGGGCCGCGAAATGGGCAAGGAGGCGCTGGAGATGTACACGGAGACGAAGGCGGTCGTGATGGGGCTGTAAAAAAACTCGCCGCGCGCCCCAGAGCGGAGCGCGCGGCGTGGTGAACAGAACGAACGAATCAGCGGCCCATCGTTCCGCCCGTGCGCAAGTTGCCGGTGATGCTGCTGGACTGGTAACGGTCGTTGGAACCTTCGGTGTAGCTGCCATCACCGGGGCTGCCGGCGTTATTGGAGGCGCAGCCGGTGATGAGAAAGGCGAGGGCCAGGGACATGAGTATGTATTTCATAAGCGTTTTGTTTTTGGAGTTCTGACTTCGCTGAAACAATAGCCACAGTCCGCGCCAAAGAGCAACCTCGGTTTCAGACGTAAAACCACCACCCTCGGAGTGTGGATGCCCGGGGCGCGGGCGTCTCGCCCGCCGAAGCCTACCGAGAAGCTGCGCCTCGCATAAGTGGGCCTGCGACTCCCACGTTCTCTTCTATCCGGCGAGCGGGACGCTTGCGCTCCAAGGGGCGCGGACGATTCGTCCGCCGGAAGGCTGCGAGTCGGAGAAGTCCTCGGCGAATTGAACGCCTTCTTACACTCTGGCGGACGGCCGCGCTCCTTCCAGGTCAGTCCCGTCCGGCGGCGAGGCGTGCGGCGGCGCAACCGCATAACGCGGCGAGCAGCACCGAGGCGGCGCACGCGATCCATTCCAGCGTGCTCAACTCATGCTGGCGAGCGAACACATGCTGCGCGGTCCAGCCTAGCAAACCGAGGTCCGCACCAATGAGCGCCAACACGGCGAGCATTCGCGTGAGTGTTTCGCTGTCGGAATCTTTGGGTGAGACAACGACCTCAGGACGCGTCGGAACTGACAGGGGCGGCGCGGGCGCGATGGCGGGCTGGGTGGTTGATTCACTCTGCGGCGGCTGCGTACCGTCGATCAAAATACGCAGACCCACGCCCGGCGGTTTCATCGGCGCGGACGGACTGGCCTCGGTTCGATTGGAACCGAGCAAGTCGCCAAGACCGCGTCCGAGCGTTGATTTTGACACGTGGAAATTTCCCCCGGTTAATCTTCGGAGAACAAGTATTCGAGATCGCTCTGCGTCAGGTTGCGCGCGAATCCTTCCTCACCCAGCACGTCGGTGATGGTCTGCGCCTTGCGCTGTTGCAGCTCCCAGATTTTTTCCTCGACGGTGCCGGGCGCGATGAGCCGGTAGGCGTTCACCGTCGCGGTCTGGCCGATGCGGTGCGAGCGGTCAATGGCCTGCGCCTCAACCGCCGGATTCCACCACGGATCGTAAAGCACCACGTAGCTCGCAGTGGTGAGGTTCAAGCCCGTGCCCGCGGCGCGCAAACTGAGCAGGAAGACCGCCGCCTGCGTCTCCGCCTGGAACGCCTGCACGATGGTCTGGCGTTCCTTCGTCTCGCCGGTGAGCAGATGCGTCGGAATGTTGAGCTTGCGGCATTCGATTTCGAGCAGCTTCAACATCTGCACAAACTGCGAGAAGATGAGAACCTTGTGCCCCTGCGCGAGCAGCGGTTCGAGCAGCTCGAACAGCGTCTCCGTCTTGCCGGAGGGCGAGTCGTTGCCCACCAGCGTCGGGTGACAGCAAATCTGCCGCAGCCGCGTGAGCGCGGCGAGGACGTGCATCTTGCTTTTGTTGAGTCCCTTCTCGGCAACGATCTGCGCGACTTGATCGCGGCTGCGGCGCAGTTCGGCGAGATACAGCTTCCGCTGCAAGTCGCCGAGTTCGCAATCGCGGCGCTCCTCGATGCGGTCGGGCAAATCTTTCGCGACCTGCTTCTTCAAGCGGCGCAGCATAAGTGGACGCAACTTCGCCGCGAGCCGACGGCGCGCGATGCGTTGCGTGGACGCGACTTGATCGGCATCGCCCTCGCCCTTCGGCTGATAGGTGTCGTGGAAATGCTCCTGCGTGCCCAAGTAACCGGGCTGGATAAAATCCACGATGCTCCACAAGTCGAGCAGACGGTTTTCCAAGGGCGTGCCCGTGAGCGCAAGCCGTTGGTCGGCCTTCAACTGTTTCACCGACTGCGTGATTTGCGCGGTCGGGTTCTTGATGAACTGCGCCTCGTCGAGAATGACCGCGCTGAAAGAAAACTTGTTCAAGTCCGCGAGGTCACGACGGAGCAGCGCGTAGTTTGTCACGATGATGTCATGCTGCGGAATCTGCTTCCGCAAATTGTGCCGCGCCGCGCCGCTCTCCAGCACGAGCACCTTGAGATGCGGCGTGAATTTCTCCGCCTCGCGCCGCCAGTTGTGCAGCACGGACGCGGGACAGATGACGAGCGTGGGCCGGGGATGCGCGCCCTGTTCTTCCTTCAACCACGCCATCCACGACAAGGTCTGCAACGTTTTTCCCAGGCCCATGTCGTCGGCCAGAATGCCCCCCAGACGCGTGCGCGTAAGATGGCAGAGGAAGTGGAAACCGTCCTTTTGATACGGACGCATTTCGGCGTTCACACTCGTGGGAATGTCCACCGGCGGAATGCCCTCGAAGTCGGCGATCTTGGTCCGCAGCGCGCGCAACTCCGGCGAGTCGGCGAAGCGCTTCAACTCCGCTTCATCAAAGTGCGCCGCCTGATCGAGGCTGATGCGCTGGCCGATGGGACTGAGCGTATCCTGGTTCAAATCGGCCATCGTCTCGTGCGCCTTGGAAACGGCGGCGGTGTCGAGTTCGACCCAGCCGGCGTCGGGCAGCTTCACAAAGCGCGAATTGGAAACGGCGAGCCGCTGCAAATCCGCCGCGCTCAATCTCATGCCCTCGTGCTCCCACTCCGTGGAGACGGTGAACCAGTCGATGCCGCTGCCCTTGACGATGAGCTTGGGCTTCAACTGCCGCGGGGCCATGAACAGGCGGTGGAACGCCGGGTTGCCGAGAAACTCCGCGCCCTCGGGACGCGCGGGCCACGCCTGCGCGAGCGTGCCGAGAAAATTTTCGTTCGCGTCGCCGACCCACAGGCCCGGTTCCGGCGTGAACCAGTCGAGGCGGCGCAGCCAGTGCGTCGCGGGTTCGAGCCGCGCATCTTCGAGGATGTGCGGCTTGTCGGCGTCCTGCTTGCGCGGGGTGTCGAGCTGCCACTCCTGACCGGTCCAATGCCACTCGCTCTGATCGCGCTCGCTGGTGGCGCGCAGACGGAGGCGCACCGTTTCATCGGACAATTCAAAAACAAACTGCGGCTTCGCGCCGTGGGCGATGCAGAGCTGATCCCAGTCGATGCCGCTCGCGGTCTGCGTGCGGCGGAGCTGCGTCCGCATCCGGTTGCTCAGCTTGCGCACGGGAATGCCCGGCGACTCGGTCCAATACTCAAGCAACCGCGTGGAAGGCGCATTGCGCAGCAGATAAAACTGCGTATCCACCAGCGCCATCGGCGGCTGCCCCGCGAAAAATTTCGTCTCGCTGATCCGGCGGTGCGCGCCGTCGGAGAGATTCAACTGGTGCGTGAAGGACAGCTCCTTGTCGCCGTTCTCCAGGCTCGGTCCGAGTTCCGCGATGCGGCCCTCGAAAGTAAAGCTCGACGGCTGATGCTCGAACTCGATGCGCCCGGTGTGGCCCCAGCGCGCGAGCCATTGCAGCAGCTCGATGCCGGAAATTTTCAGCGAATCCTCGTCATCGAGATCGGCGTAGTGCTCGCCGAGCCAGAGGAGAAACTGCCAGTCCATCGGCGCGAACAGCTCCTGCTCGTGCGCCGAGCGCGTGGTGATTTCGATGAGTTCACCAATCGTCCGGTGCCGCTCGCCGGTGCGGGGGCGGAAGAGGTTGAAGTGTATTTTCAGCGCGTGAAGTTTCGGATGATCCTCCGCCGCGATGACCTCGCCGAAGACGTGGAGCTTGGCGCGCGGGCCGTCGAGATGCGCGGGCGCGGGCGGGAACATCCAGTTCTCCAGATCAGTGAGCACCTGCTGCTCCTGCTCGGCCTGCTCGATTTCCGCGAAGCGGTCGAGGTTCGCGTAGGTCATCAACTCCTGCGGCAGCGGACGGCTGGCCCGGAGAAAAAGAATGGCGAGTTCTTCGAGACGGTTGCGGCCCTTCGAGGCCAGCACGCGCGGCCACCATTCCTGCGCGGTGAAATCCTTGCGCGAGAGCGACAGCTTCTCGAAGTAATCCTCGAGCAGCAGCCAGGCGCGCTGCGAGTCGGTGCAGCTCGCGAAAATCTTCAGCAGTTCCTCGCGCTCGGCCATGCGCGGCTTCGAGTCAGCCATCTCGCGGCGGAGGTCGGCGAGCGCGCCGTAAGTCTTCGAGAGCACCGTGTGATGGGCGTCGTATTTGGCGGCGGCGGCGGAAAATCTCGGCGCGCGCGCGGTCTTCTTGGCTAACTTGGGCATTACTTTTTTTGAGCGTTGAAACTGACTGACTATCTCGTCATGGATGCGGGGCACGGGTCAATGGAAAATAATTAACAACGGGGAGGCACGGGCGGGCGAACGAACAATTTGGAAGGGGGAGTTGGCTGTCCGACATGGATTCGAACCATGACAAAGGCCTCCAAAGAGCCTTGTGCTACCATTACACCATCGGACAAGCGCGCCGCGAAATTACTCACGGCCCGACGGCGTGCAAAGAAAAAGTTGCGGGGCGCGGGCCTGACGGGTGCATTTTGCCACTGTTGTCGTTGAGCCTCGGCAAGGGCTTTTGGTCGCGGAGCGACCGCAGGAAATTAGCCCGGCACGAAGTGCCGGGTGGGCGGTGGGAAAGTGTTTTCGTCCCGGCGGGACGGCGGAACTCCAGCGTCCTTTCAGGACGCACCCAGGGTCGATTCCAAAACCAGACACTTCGTGTCTGGCTAATTTCCTGGGCCGCTTCACGGCTGGATCGCGACGGTGGTAAGATACGCCCGACGTAACGTCGGCTTTCCAGCCGGCAGGTCGCGAGACTTTCCCGTCTCGTGTTGAAGGAACGGGCCAGGCGCGCCCGAACCCGCCTTCAACCACCGCGCGTGATCTTCACCTCCACCGTCATCTTGCGCTCGGTGGTGCCCTTGTAAGTGCCGCTCACCGGCGGCACGTCCGCGTAATCGCGGCCCACGCCGATCTTCACGTACGTTTCATCGGGCTGACAGTTGTGCGTGGGATCCAGCCCCTGCCAGCCGACCCCGGGGATATAGACTTCCGTCCACGCGTGCGTGGCGCTCGCCTCCTCCGTGGCGAGATAGCCGCTGACATAGAGCGCCGGAATTTTCAGCGTGCGGCACAGTCCGAGCAGGACGTGCGCGAAATCCTGGCACACACCGCGCCGATCCTCGAGCGCCTCGCGCATGTGCGTATGGACGTGCGTGGACTGGCTCTCGTAGGTGAGATGCGCATGCACGAAGCGCATCAGCTTCAACGTGACCTGCCAGAGGTCGTCCTCGTCCTGCGTCGCGTCCACGGCGAGACGCCACGTCTCCGGCGTGAGGTCCACGTAACGGCTGGCGAGGATGAAATCGTAGGCGCGTTCGCCGCACAGGGCCTCCTTCACGCGCGACATGGACACCGGCCGGGCATCAAGTGCCAGGCG
>JBBQYK010000221.1:0-8622 GCA_038208765.1 Verrucomicrobiota bacterium | reverse complement strand
CCATGGATTCGGCCATCTGGAATTTCACGTAGTCGTTCAGATTCCCAATCGCCGCCATGCTCGAACGCTTGTCTATCGCCGCCTCGACTTCCGGCGGCACCGACACGTTCTCGACAATGAAGCTCGCCAGCTCAATGCCGTATTTGCTCGTGAGCGCCGGATTTATCAGCGGCAGCAGCGACTCGCCGAGTTCCGAGTAGCGCGTGGCCACGTCAAGCACCGGCACCTTGGCCGAGGCCAGCGCGTCGGTGAACACGCTCACGATGCGCGAGCGCATAGCATCGAGAAATTCATCGAGCCGGAAATGATGATCCGTGCCCGCGACTTCCTTCAGGAAGACTTTCACGTCCACGACCTTGAAGTCGAACGTGCCGAAGGCTCGCGCGCGCACGATGCCGAAATCCTGGTCGCGCAGCATGATGGGATTGCTCGTGCCCCACTTGTTGCCGGTGAAGAGCCGCGTGTTGACGTAATAAACGTCGGCCTTGAAGGGCGACTCGAAACCGTACTTCCAGCCCTTGAGCGTGGAGAGAATCGGGATGTTGTCGGTGACGAGCGAGTATTTGCCCGGCCCGAAGGTGTCGCCGAACTGGCCGAGGTAAATGAACTGGCACGTCTGCGACTCGCGCACGATGAGCTGCGCGCCGCGCTTGATTTCCTTGTCCTCATCGGGAAAGCGCCACGAGAGAGTGTCGCGCGAGTCGTCCTCCCACTGGATGATGTCCAGGAGCTGCGTCTTCAGATAATCCATCAGGCCCATAATTTTCTCCGTTTGTTCAATGGTTCGCGTTGGTTCGATTGACTGGCGGCATCATCCGCAAAATGGTGCGCGAGGGAATTGGAATTTCACGCGGGAATTTCTAGGACGGTGAATCGCGATGAATCGGTGGCGCACTCCGGCTGCTGGACGAAACCTTCCCGTCCCTCAAACCGTTTTTGTCTGACCCCGCCCGGCAGGATGCGCGCATGAAAAATCAAATCGTGGAGATCGAGACGCAGGAAATCATGGTGGCCCGCTTCGGCGCGGCGGCACTGGTGAAGACGAAGGAAGGTCGCTTCGCCCTGCGCGGCGGGAGCAGGTCCGACCACATTGAGGCCCGCGACTGGGCCTCCATGTTCCTGCATGAGGCGGTGCTCGTCCGCACCGAGAAGGAACGCGACGAAGCGAGAAAATCCGTTTCGGAAGGCGTGCGCCAGGTGCAGGACATGGAAAAGAATTTGTTGGAAGCGTCCTCCCTGCTCTCGGGCTGGAAGACAAGAAAAAGTTCCAATGGCAGCCGCACGGGCAAAGATTCGTTTCAAGTCGCTCGCGGCGGGCTGGGTGTGACGGCTGAAAAATAATCTGATTTGATTTCAGAAAAATCACGGAGCGCCGGTTCTCAAATCGGCGCTCTTTTTCTTTGGAGGGGTAGCAGAGGCAACCTGCCTGTGCCGCCGGGCTACCACTTTGGTATTGAAGTGCTGACACCGGCCAAATTTCTGGCCACACTGAGAGCAACGACATGACAACCATTCAAGCGCAGGTGCCCGAGCCGCCGGCCCGACAAGTCGCCGAACTCGCCAAGCAGGAAAACGTGAGCTTGGACCAGATTGTGAGCATCGCCCTCGCCTATCAGGTCTCCGCCTGGCGCAAGCGCGACACCATCTCGGAACGCGCCAAGCGCGGCAGTTGGGAAAAGTTCGATCAGGTCATGTCCAAAGTGCGCGACGTGCCACCCTGCCCGGCGACGAGAAGTAGGCGAGCGGATGCGCCTAAGCCGCGTCGAATACACGCCGAAAGCCGACCGCCAGCAGATTCTTTCCTTCGACACGGAGAAAACATCCCGGAGCGCAAAGACTAAATCATGGAGAATCTGATCGCGGCGGTGGAGGCGCGAGACACGCGAACGCAATCAGTCCACCAAAATGCGATAGAACACATTCGTCTCGCCCGCGGGCGCATTCGTAAATGTCGTGACTGGATGAACACCTTGCACGCCGAACGCCAGCACCTCGTAGTCCGCAAAATCCACTTGGGCGGAGCGGATGACTCGGTAAGTCCGGTCATCTCGCGCGAGCCAGCGAAGTGTGATTGCTCCATCAGGATTCAATGCAGCGCCCATTCGGAGTACGGACGTTGCGTCTAGCGGGTCAGTTCCCGCTGCATCTTCGTCAGCATCTGAAACTCCATCGCCATCTGTGTCTGCCCGCAACGGATTCGTGTGACTCACGTTCACTTCAAATCCATCAGTCCATCCATCATCATCGCTGTCGCGCGCCAGTGGGTTGGTGCCCAATAAGATTTCTTCCGTGTTCGGTATTCCATCGCCGTCAGCATCATCGCTGAGTACGAGTTTGATTTCGTCCACCAACAGCATGGCGTTGGTTGCTCTGCGACTGACAAGTTTGATGACGAGCGCACCTGTTTGCCCTGCGTGTGCGGACAAGGGAACTTCAATTTCGAGAGGTGAACTGCGCGACAACGGCAGGTCAGAGCCAACATAAAGGGCGGGATTGTCCCCGAAGTGAACGGTTAGAAAATCTCCATCACCCGCGCCGATGAATTGGTAACGGAAGCGGAGCGCGACTGCGCCAATCGGCAGCGACATGTCTTTGACCAAACCCGAATTGCCGGCTTCTCGAAAAAAGTAGTTTGTTCCGTTCGTTTGCACATCGCCGAAGGTTGTGAAGTCGGTCAATGCTTCCGTGATTTCAGCGAATTGGGCCTTGGCTGATTTCAAACTGGCTGCTCCCCCTGCGCTCGGCCACCGGCTTGCCAACAATGGCGAATAGTAAAAGCCCTCGCGCTCGGAATCGATTCTGTCCGCTACGGTGGTCCAGTACCACTCGTGACTGTAGCTGTGTGCGGTGGGTGTAGAGATGCCATTCCCGGCCAGCGGGCGGAGTGAGTAAAGGATTCGGTCATGGTAATTCGGCCCCTCCTGAGCTTGGACACCGGGAGCGATGTCGCCCCAAAAAGAGGAAATGTAACGTTCTGCGCGTGGTGGCTGAGGTGAACCCTTGAAGTGGCTCGGCACTGGAACAGGTGTATCGAGCATCGTCACTTGAGTGACGTATTGGGGAAGGATCTTGCCCGCTGCGCCCACGACGAAACCGCCGGCACTGTGTCCAATTAAATGAATCGGCGCATTCGTGTTGATGCGTCCCTCATCGATGGCTGTTTGCAGCCAATTCGCCACTGCAACGCCATGACTGATGCCATGCGGTCGGATAACTCCGATATCGAACATGAAATCAACCGCCGCGCTATCTACAGTGCGTTGAGCCAGACGCCGCACAAAGCCTTCGTCATCAGACCCGTCGCCAAAACGAATTCGCGGATTCGCTCCTTCAGGCCAGCTAAAAATCGCGATGTTGGGCAGGCCCTTGCCTTCATCCGCCAAACGTGACGCAATCCCGCTCGCCAAAGTCTGTAACCACTTATCCTTGCCCTTTCCGCGTAAACCATGTGTCAAGACGATCAAACCGTTTTGAACTCGGTTTGCGTAAAACGTAAATGGTTGGCCGCTCGAATCGAGAAACTCGCCTTGATCCGGATCAGGTGCAGGAAACTTCTGGCCTGGCTCGTTCAGTCCGGGACGATTGAAGACGACCTTACGCGAATCAACAGCCGAGTGTCCTGCTTCATCAGTGGCCTGCACTTGGAGCCTTGCCGTCCGCGGTTGCCCGGAAACCTCAACGTTCAGTGTTTCTGCCGAGTTCGCCATGGGCTGCCCATCCAAAGTCCACGCATAGGTGACGGCACCCTGCGCGTTGAAGGTGGGCCAAACATTCCCGGCCAAACTCCATACGTAACCAGAATTCTCCGGTCGCAGAAACCTGACATCAGGATTACGCATGGACACACGAAGGTCTGGCGAAAACCCGGACTGAATCTTAAATTCTGCGGTCAAGCCTCCGCCGCCATGGTCGTATTGAGCACGAATGATCAACGGACGATCCTCTGGATCGTCGAACCACGCTTGCATTGTTCCGTCCGCTCTTATCGCGTTTCGAGGCCAGCCTCGTGAACTCCACTTCACCCCAGAAGTAACGTCTTCTTGTCTTCCGTCTGGGAAATGAGCGGTAGCTGTGTAAGCATAGTCGTGAGGAAAATTCACATAGGCAGCACCTGAAATGGTCAGCCGGGTGACCTCGCTCAACCAAAGGTAACTCACCTTCGGACTACTTTGCAGAATCACGTTCTCGTCCCCCGGCCAGTCGTAATACTGGTAACTCACGATGGGGCTGAGGACGGTCGTCTCCGTGCCGGGTGCATTCAGCGAGTCTTGGTATTGGTAGCTGACCACCGCGCTGATCACGGTGTTGCTCACGCCCGGCTCGTCGAGTGAATCGAAGTATTGGTAACTGACGACGGACGAGAAGGCGTTCGTGTCGTCGGCGCGGAGCGAAGCGGCGACGCAGAACAGCAATAGCAACATTGCGACGGGCAACACGCCTGCGCTCCAATTCAGGGGCGGCACGCTCGGCGCGGTCGGTTGCGGCTGGGTGGGCATGGATGCCTCTTACTTCGCCGCCAACGGATACCGTTTGCCGGATTCGGTGATGTAGGTGACTTCCTGCTTCCCGCCGAGCGCGGCGGTGATTTCCATTTTCGCGAAACGCTCGCCGCTCGCGGTCCAGCCGGTGACGGAGAGCGGCAAATCCCGGAGCGCGGGAGTTTTCATTTCGGGGACCGCGCGCGCCTCGCGTGCCGCCAGCGACGCCCCCGTCGTTGGCGTCGAGCGCGTGGACTCGTCGAGGGCATCAGATTTTTCCACACGCTCGGAGGTTCGACGCGAGGGCGCGTCGAACAACACGCGGGGCGCGTGTGCTCCCCCGGACTCAGCCATTCGCGCGTTCTTTTCCGGCGCGGAGAGCGATGCTTGCTGGCCAGAAATGCCAACGACGGTGGTGGCATAAATGATGCCGCCGCCGCGCGGCATGTTGATGTTGACCGTGGCGGTGCTGGACGCGGCGGTGCCGGCGGTGTTGTTCGCCGTGGCACTCACGGCGGGTCCATTCACCGGCTTCACGGTCACGGTGATGGGCGTGTTCAACGGAATGTTCGAGCAATGCACGACGATGGGTATGGGATTCGCCTGCTGGCCGGGAATGATAACGGCGGGATTGGCGAGTGTGCTGGATGGATTTGCGGGAACAGAATTTCCGGCAACACTGGCAATCGCCAGTTGTACGCCTTGGCCTGCCGCAGGAATGACGATGGGTTGAAAACCGTGAGATGTTCCAGTTGGGAGATTGCCAGCGAAAGTGTTCTCAAACGTGTCAATTCTCACCCGACCACGGCTTACAGAAACGTAACCATTTCCAGTGAAAACAAGGGATAAAATCCTTACCGCCCCTCCACTTCCAGAACCACTGGATATCGACCCGATATAGTTGCCGTTCGAATAAAGAGCATACGATATTCCAACGCCACCGTTTGCTGATATGCCACCGTTCAGTCTCACCAAATTTGAAGCTGCAATTAGAATCGCACCGCCTCCACCGCCACCACCCATCGGAGCACGTTCATAGGCCCAGTAATTACCTCCGCCACCAGAACCGCCGAACAATGGAATTAAAAAAGAATTCCCGGAACTAAATGAACCATCCTCACCAACGGCACCTCCACTTGGACCTTGACCGAATGTTGGCGGATTAACGCCGCTACCGCCTCGGTATCCACCCGACCCGCCAAGACCGCCGTTTGCACCGCTCGAGTTTTGCCCATTAACATTCACAACTCCTTCGATCACGCAATCGCTCTGCACCAACCACACCACCGGCGAGTTGTTCGCATTGGGAAGGAACGACACGGTGACCCCGGCGGGAATGTTCACGGACGTGTAGTGATAAATCCCATCTGGGTGGTCGGCCATGTTGATGACCGTGTTCGTGGTCGGGTTGAACGCGCCGTCATGCCCATCGCTCCCGCTGTTCACCTGCGCGTGAACGGGGAGCAAAGCCAGAGCGAGAATCAATCCAATGGAAAAGCCAGGCAGGAGTTTCATGCGCCGGAGGCTATTCCCATGAACAGCGCCTGCAAGC
Organism: Verrucomicrobiota bacterium; assembly: GCA_038208765.1. Taxonomy (GTDB): domain Bacteria; phylum Verrucomicrobiota; class Verrucomicrobiia; order Limisphaerales; family SIBH01; genus JANNGC01. Next base: position 2,592 of record JBBQYK010000221.1, on the reverse strand, counting down.
GCGAAATTCAGCCGGAAATGGAGTGAGGGTGCATCTTGCAGTTGTCGCTCCCTGGGACTGGTGCGTTGTAGGCGTGAAGAAAAGCGGCGCTAAAGCGACCGCACTCCAAACGCTCCGCGTCGTTCGTGGCGTCCAGTGCCTCGCAATCGCGTTTGGAGTGCGGTCGCTCTAGCGCCGCTTTCGGATGGCGGTTTATCCAAGACGCGCCAGATGGAGTGCGCCCCACCATCGCTCCAACACGCGCTACTTTTTCGGCGGCTCTTCACGAAGGATGTAAGAGGTTTCCTTTTCGCGGGGCGGAGGAGAGACAAACTTCACGCCGCGCGTGGCCGCTTCACGCTCACGCGTGCGGACGTAATCGAAGAGGCGCTGCAAGTCGTAGCCGGTCTCGCGCGCGAGGTCATCGCGCGTCTGGCGGATTTCGGTCAGGATTGGGTTTGGTTTCATGGTTCAGGATTCCAGCAAATCGAACGGGGTGCAAATGGCGGGACAGAGCCAGCCTGCCCCCGCACAGATGCGCTCGATCCGCCGACTGATGGCAATGTTATGGATGTGCGTGCAATTCCAGGTCAGCAAAATATCCATCCGATGCACGGCGGCCACCGCGATGTGCGAGGCGTCCACTTCGGCTTGAGCGGGAATCAAGCCCGTGCGGAGAATCTCGGCGGCAAGCTCGCGGACGTCTTCCGTCGCCGCCAGCCGGGGCAAACCTTGCAGCGCCGCCGCGCGGGCACCGACATTTTCGCATCTCCACGTCCGGCTTCGAGGTCCACAAACTCGGAGGCGAACAGTTCATAATCGCTCCGCCGCTCGTCCCACCATTTCCGCGTGGCGACCTGCTGGCCGCGCAGGATGGCGTCCCGGCTCTCCCGCGCCACGAGGTAGCTGGGAATGGTGGTTTCCAGGTAGAGCCTCGGTTTCATTCAGCGCATGGGCCGGTTCACAAGGTCCGCACCGTAGCAGCCGTCCCGCCCAAGCTCACTCTCTTTATTCATCGGAAAATCATCGGAGCGCGAACCGCCGAGTCCGCGCGTTTCTGCCGCCGCGAAGCACGGGCGGATTCCGTGGTAAAATGAACACGCGGACTCGGCGGTCCGCGCTCCAACACGCGCTACTTTTTCGGCGGCTCTTCACGAAGGATGTAAGAGGTTTCCTTTTCACGAGGCGCGGGCGAGACGACCTTCCAGCCTTCGGCTTCCAGTCGTTTGAGGTCTTCGCGCATCTCGGCAAAGATGACGTCAACATCGTAGTTACATTCCCGGGCGTGTTCAGCACGGATACGATGGATTTCCGCGAGGATTTCGTTCTCTTGCATGGCTCAGAGTTTCATCAATTCAGCCGGTGTGCAAATGTCCGGACACGGAAACCCCACCGATTCACACGCCCGTCGAATACGGGCGCGAATGTGGTGGTTGTTGATGTGTCGGCAGTTCCAAGTGAGCAAAAAATCCATCTGGTGAGCCGCCGCCAAAGCGACGTGTGTGGCATCGTCCGCAGCCACGGCGGGAATGATGTCGTCCCGCAACAAACGCCTGGCCAGCTCGTTGGCCTCGGGCATATCGCCCAGGAGTTGAACCCCGGCCAGCTTCGCCTCGCGAGCTGCTGCGTAGGCGGGATCGCCCCGGCGCACCTCTTTCAAGACGGCGGTGGAGATGTAGAGCAAAAAATCATGCCGCTCGGATTCCCACCACTGCTGCGTGGTTTCCTGATCCGCAGCCAGCCTCAGGTCGCGACTGCGTTGCGCGACCAAATAGCTGGGAATGGTAGTTTCAAGGTAGAGCCTCGGTTTCATTCAGCGCATGGGCCGGTTCACAATGTCCGCACCGTAGCAGCCGCTCCGTCCCATCTTCACTCTCTTTTTTCATCGGAAACTGACACGCGCCACGGACTTGCTGAACTTCACCAGAGTTGAGTCGCACGGACATTTTCAAACTAGACCACGACCATCCAGCCGGGTGTGATTCAAATAGGCGGACACCCAAGCAGGAGCGCGGGCGTCTCGCCCACCGGATCGCGCAGAAGGTTTCCGGACTCTCCACACGGTCGGGGCGGAACGGCTCGTGGTTCCATTCGGGCGGGCGGGACGCCCGCGCTCCAACCCGCCACTTCCAATCACACCCCATCCAGTCGTTCTGCTCGCGTCTTGGTTTCGCCTGCGCCACCATGCCCAGTCTTCGCATGGCTGATGATCGGATTGAAGAACTGAAGGCGCTCTTGCCGCAATGCCTGCTGCACGACTGGGTGCGACTCGGCTCGCGGTTGGTGCGGCTGCTCAAGGATCGTCACCACCCCGACAAACACGAGGCGTTGCTGCGGCGCATTCTCGATGAAGTGCGTTCCTCCATCGCCTTGCGCGAAGCCCGGCGCATCAATGTGCCGCGCGTCACTTACCCGCCCGATCTTCCGATCACGGCGCGCAAGGACGAGATCGTCGCGGCGATTCGCAAACATCAGGTCGTGGTCATCGCGGGCGAGACCGGCTCGGGCAAGACCACGCAGATTCCCAAGATGTGTCTGGAAGCCGGCCTCGGCATCGAGGCGATGATTGGTTGCACGCAGCCGCGCCGCGTCGCCGCGCTCTCCATCTCGCAA
>JBBQYK010000220.1:0-8700 GCA_038208765.1 Verrucomicrobiota bacterium | reverse complement strand
CCGAAGCATCGCTTGCCAAATGTTTTCGCGGAATGCACTTTTGGCCCCGCATGAAGTCCAAGATTGCCATCGTTCTTTTGCTTTTGATCTGCCTCGGTCTCGGCGTCGCGCTCGTGACCGTGCAGCGCAACCACGCCCGGGAGAGGAAAGAACTGGCCGACCAAATCGCCTTGCAAGGCCTGAACTTCAACACGACCAATGCAAAGCTTGAGGAGCAGACCCAGGTCAATATGGTCTTGGAAAAGGATTTGACCACGCGCTCCAACGAACTCGCGGTGCTCTCGAACAACTTGGGGAAAGTCATCACCGACCTGGAAAAATCCGATGCCGTCGCCAAAGCCACGGCGGAACAGCTCCGTACCGCGCAGGCAGAACTGGTGAAGAAGGATCAGAAGATCAACGAGCTTGACGGTGAGATCACCCTGCGCGGCAAGCAGATGGATCAGCTCACCAATTCCATTGGCGACTTGGAAAAGCTCATCGCGGCCACGGAGAAGAAGCTCGCCACGTCGCAGGGTGAAAAGGAGTTTCTCGCCAAGGAACTCACGCGGTTGCGCGCGGAGAAGGCGGAACTGGAGCGGCAATTCAACGACCTCTCGGTGATGCGCGCTCAGATCAGCAAGATCAAAGAGGAGCTGGCTATTTCACGCCGGCTGGAATTCATCCGGCTGAATCTCTTCGGCGGCAGTGCCAAGGGCGGCGCCAGTGGTCTGATGAAGCAGCCGCCCAGGCCGCTGGTCAACGCCACGAACTTCGATCTCAACGTGGAGTTGCGCCAGGGGGGCGCGCCCAAAGTCATCGGCACCACCAACGCCGCGCCGGCTCCGGCCACGCCGCCGAAATGACCCGCCCTGATCTGCTCGTTGATTCGCATGGGCGCGTGATGCGCGACCTGCGGGTGAGCGTGACGGACCGTTGTAATTTCCGCTGCCTCTACTGCCTGCCGGAGACGGAGGCGGCGGAAAACTTTTATCGTAACCGCTGGGCGACGGTGGTGAATCCCGCGCCCATCATCCGCCAATGGCAGCCCAAGCAGAACATTCTGAGCTTCGAGGAAATTGAGCGTCTGGTGCGGCTCGCGGTCGGGCTGGGCATCGAGAAAATCCGGCTGACCGGCGGCGAGCCATTGCTGCGGAATGATCTTGAGCAACTGGTGGAACGGTTGGCCCGGATCGACGGCATCGTCGATCTCGCGATGACCACGAACGGGTTTCTGTTCCAGAAGAAGGCGCGGGCCTTGCGCGACGCCGGATTGCAGCGCGTGAGCTTCAGTTGCGACTCGCTCGACGCGGAAAATTTCAAACGCATCACAGGGCGCGATGGCTTGCAGGAATTGCTCGCGAGCGTCCGGCTCGCGCAGGATCTCGGCTTCGAGCCGGTGAAGATCAACGCGGTGATCATCCGCGGCATCAACGATCACGAGATCGAGGCGCTGGCGGAATTTGCCGCACGGGAGTCGCTGGCCCTGCGCTTCATTGAGTTCATGCCGCTCGACTCGGGCCGCGCGTGGCAGCGCGAGATGGTGATGCCGGGGCGCGAGATTTTGCAGCGCTTGCAGACGCGGTTTGCGTTGCAGCCGGTGGTTTCGGAGAACAAATCGGAGACGGCGAAACGCTGGCGTGTCGGCGGCAGCGCGGCGGAGATCGGCATCATCGCACCGGTGAGCGAGCCGTTCTGCGGCCACTGCAACCGCATCCGCCTGACCGCTGATGGCAAGCTGCGCACCTGCCTGTTTAGCGTGACCGAGCATGATTTTCGCGCCCGCCTGCGGGGTGACGCGAGTGACGACGAACTGCGCGATTACTTCCGTGAAGTGGTCGGGCAGAAGGAAGCTCGTCATCACATTGGCGAGCCGGATTTCAAATTCGCCAGCCGCAGCATGAGTTGCATTGGCGGCTGAACGCCGGCTTGACCGGACGCGCGGGCAAATTTTTAAGAGAAACTTTATGCCGACATACGAATATGCCTGCCAGAAGTGCGGGCAGGAATTTGAGTTCTTCCAGTCGATGAAGGACCAACCGCTCGCCTCCTGCCCCAAGGAGAAGTGCCAGCAGAAGCGCTGGGGCAAGGGCCGCGTGAAGAAGCTCATGAGTTCGGGCGCGGGCCTGCTCTTCAAGGGCAGCGGCTTCTACATCACCGACTACCGCAGCGAGAACTACAAGGCGTCGGCGAAGAAGGAATCGTCGGCGGGCGAAGCAAAAAGCCCGGCGGGCGAGAGCAAAGCCACGCCGGCGAAAACGGAGGCGAAGCCGGCCGCCAGCGCGGGTGGCAAGAAGGAAAAGTAATCGGCGCGGACTGTGAGGCCGCCGCGCCTTTGCCTCTGCCAAATAACCCCTTCCCACTCCCTTCGCCGTTGGGTAAAAACTCGGCGCTCGCCCTTCTTCGTCGCAGACACGAACGGGGCCAGTGATTCTGATGCCTTGCGAGACTCCATCACTCCGCCGCGCGCTGCTGAACGGCGCCGCGGTTCTCGGCCTGCTGCTTCTTTTCGCGTGCGGCGTCTCTGCCGCCGAACCAATGATCATCACCAGCGTGAGCAAACAGTTTGTCGTGCGCGGCGTGCTGCAACGCTCGGCGCTGGCCGCAGGGGCGAAGGATGATTACGCCTACCTCGATCCCTCGACCCTCGCCGTGACGTGCGAGAAGGTGAAACGCGCTCTCGCCCAAGAACTCGGCTGGGGTGACCGCTGGCGCGGCAACATCTTCGTGAACATTCATCCCGTGCGTCGCGACCGCGAGAGGCCGGACATCCGCGCGCTCCTGACGGATCGCGGCTGGGCGTATCGCATCGATCTGCCGGATGAAATTTCCCGTCGCCATCTGCTGGAGGCGCTGGTCGAGACGCTGGTTCTGGAATTCGCCGACCGTGCTTCGACCAACCATTCCGTGGAACTGCCGCCCTGGCTGGTCGAGGGATTGACCGCGCATCTTTCCGAAGGCCGGCTCGCGGGCATCGCGTTGCAGACGCGTACGCTTCAACAGCTTAACGACGAGCCACTGCTCCGCGCGCCGCGCAACGTCAACCACATCGCCGTGGATCAGGCCCTGCGCCAACGCGTGCAGAACGGCGGCGTGCTCAACATTGATCAGTTGAACTGGCCGGAGTTCGACGGCGACCAGGCGATGAGCGCGGAGGATTATCATTACTCCGCGCATCTGCTCGTGCGCGAACTGCTGCGCCTGCGCGGCGGTCCGGACGCGCTTTGCGCCGCGCTGGCCTCGCTGCCCGGTTACTTGAACTGGCAGACGGCGTTCCTGCGCGGCTTCGAGCCGCATTTCAAGCGGATGCTCGACGTGGAAAAGTGGTGGTCCATCACGCTCTCGCAATGGGGCGCGCACGATGTCTCCGTCTTCTGGTCCAGTCCCGAGGCGCGGCGCAAGCTCGAGGAAATTCTCTACACGCCGATGGAAGTGCGCCTGCCGAACGATCCGCAACCGCACATCACGCCCGTGGCCTTGCAAACTGTTTTGAGCGATTGGAATTTCCAACAGCAGTCGCCCTTGCTGCAAATGAAGCTGGATCAACTGCGCGTCGCGCAACTGCACAGCACGTCGAATCTCACCGCGCTGGTCGGCGGCTACCGCAGCACGCTGGCGAAATATCTGGAGACGCGCCGCAATCCCGGGCGCTTCCTCGCGGAACGGCGCGCGCGCGCGGCGGTGGCGCAGGCCATCGAGGAATTGAACGCGCTCGACGAGCAGCGGCAGCGTCTCGCGGGTGAAGCGCGTCCGGCCAACACCTCAGCCGCGCGCGCGAACGCAACGCGTTCAGAGGTTGTTCATCCCGCGCGTGAAGGCGCGCAGCCCGCCGCCGCGTGGAGCGAGCCGCGTCCCAACCTCGCGCCGCTGCCGCTGTTCGGGCCGTGAGCGGGAAGTCGGGAAGCAAAGGACCCAACCCTACCGGCCGGGCGAGTTCGCCGGGCCAGCCTGCAGGCGCGCCTGAGAGTTTGAGGTTTGGGATTTGGATTTTGTTTGGATTTTGGGATTTGGATTTTTTCTTCCCAGGCCGGTTCCTTGACACCCCCAAGTCCAAATTTATAGTGCGCCCGCAATGGTCAGGACAAACTCAGCGGCCGGCGTGGAAGACGCCGATTCTCATCAGGCCACCCCACTCAAGCAGTTTCATTCCGCCGGGCGCGGCTTCTGGAGCGACGTGTCCGACGCCGACTGGAACGACCATCGCTGGCAGCTCAAGCACCGCGTCACTTCGCTGGAACAACTTCGCACGCTGCTGCCCACGCTCACGCCCGAGGAAGAAGCCGGCACCAAGCTCGCCAACACCAAGCTCGCGCTCGCCATCACGCCGTATTTTTTCAACCTCATCGATCCGTCGGATGAGAACTGCCCGATTCGCCGTCAGGTCATTCCGCGCATCGAGGAAACCCACACCGCCTCGTGGGAAATGAGCGACCCGTGCGGCGAAGACGCGCACTCGACCGTGCCGGGACTAGTGCATCGTTATCCGGATCGCGTGCTCTTTCTCGTGACGGATCGTTGCGCCAGTTACTGCCGCTATTGCACGCGCTCACGGCTCGTGAGCAATGCGGCGGGCTACGATTTTCATCCCGAGTACGACAAGCAGCTCGAATACATCCGCCAGCATCCTGAGGTGCGCGACGTGTTGCTCAGTGGCGGCGATCCGTTGCTGTTGAGCGATGACAAACTGGAATCGTTGCTCAAACAACTGCGCGCCATTCCGCACGTCGAGTTTCTCCGCATCGGCACGCGCATTCCGATCTTTCTGCCGCAGCGCATCACGCCGGAACTGTGCGCGATGCTGAAGAAGTATCATCCGCTCTTCATCAGCGTGCATAGCAATCACCCGCGCGAACTGACCACGGAAGTGCGCGAGGCATTGGTCCGTCTCGCCGATGCGGGCATTCCGCTGGGTAACCAGTCCGTGCTGCTCAAGCATGTGAACGATGACGCTGCGATCCTGATGGCGCTGTTCCAGAAGCTGCTAATGTGCCGCGTGCGCCCGTATTACCTCTACCAGTGCGATTTGATTTCCGGCTCCGCGCATCTGCGCACCAGCGTGCGGCGCGGCCTCGAAATCATGGAGCAGTTGCGCGGCCACACCACCGGTTACGCCGTGCCGCAATACGTCATCGACGCGCCCGGCGGCGGCGGCAAGGTGCCGATCAACCCCGGTTACGTGTTAAGCCACAACAACGACCGCGTGGTCATCCGCAATTTCGAGGGCAAGGTCTTCGAGTATCCCGAGGCGAAGGACGGCACACCTCTGGCATCAGCACCACGCGCCATCGAAGAGCCAGAGTTGGTTTGAATTCAGCGTGCGCTTCGATAACCTCAGTCTATGGCTTTCCCACAAACAACTCCGCGTCTGACCGAGTTGGAATATCTCGCCATCGAGCGCGCCGCCGTGGGCGTGAAGAGCGAGTTCTTTGATGGTGAGATGTTTGCCATGTCGGGTGGGACGCGCCCACACAGCCGGATCAGCACCAATCTCGCGGCGGAGTTCACCAAGAAACTGGCGGGGCGGCGCTGCCAGCCCTTCAACTCCGATCTGCGCGTGAAGATTGAGGCCACCGGCCTCTACACCTATCCCGATTTGTCGGTCGTCTGTGGCGAGGATGAGCATGTGGCCGGTGAACACGACACGCTGACCAACCCCACGCTGCTGATCGAAGTCTTGTCGCCCTCCACCGAAAACTATGACCGGGGGCGCAAGTTCGAGCACTACCGCCAGATTCCCTCACTGAAGGAATACCTGCTCGTCAGCCAGGATGAGCCGCGCATCGAGCAGTTCGTCCGGCAGTCGGGCCACTGGGTGTTGCGGGATGCTTTCGGCCTGAAGTCGAAATTGTTGCTGCCGTCATTGAAAATTTTCCTCCCACTCGCCGCCGTGTTTCGTGGCGTTAAATTCCCGCCCGTCGTCACACGGCACGATTCACCGCGCCGTCCCTGACCATGCCCCGCGAGCCGCTTGACCAGAAGGCCGCGCGGACGGCGCGCATCGTCACCGTGCTGCGCGAGACGTATCCTGACGCGCACTGCGAACTGAACCACACCAGCCCGCTCGAACTGCTCATCGCCACCATCCTCTCCGCGCAATGCACCGACAAGCAGGTGAACATCGTGACGGCGGAGTTGTTCAAGAAATACCGGACGGCGGAAGACTACGCGCAGGCCGCGCCGGCGGAATTCGAGAACGACATCAAGCGCATCGGCCTGTTCCGCGCCAAGGCGAAGAACATCCAGGCCTGCTGCCGCGCGCTGATCGAACAGCACGGCGGCGAAGTCCCGCGCACGATGGACGAACTCACCGCGCTCGGCGGCGTCGGGCGCAAGACCGCGAACGTGGTTCTTGGCAACGCCTTCAACATCAACGTCGGGGTCGTGGTGGACACGCACGTCGGACGGCTCTCGAACCGGCTCGGACTGACGAAGCAAACGTCGGCGGACAAGGTGGAACTCGATTTGCAGAAGCTCGTGCCGCAGGAGCAGTGGTGCCTGTTCAGTCACCTGCTCATTTGGCACGGACGCCGCCGCTGCTTCGCGCGCTCGCCGCAGTGTGAAGAGTGCGAAATCAGCCCGCACTGCCCGAGGCTCGGTGTCGTAAGTGCCCCCGGCGTCCCGCCGGGTTCCGGGCCGAAGCAAACCAAGACCCGGCGGGACGCCGGGGGCACAGTCAAAGGCTCAAGCGCATGAGCGAGTCTTGGCTCCTGCTCGATTCCGGCGCGTGCGATTACGCCTTCAACATGGCGCTCGACGAGGCACTGATGGAAGGCGCGCCGGATTTACAGCGCCCAATCCTGCGTTTCTACGGCTGGACTCAGCCCGCCGCCTCCTTCGGCTACTCGCAGAAGATTTCTGAAATCGAAACCGTCACCAAACTGCGTCCGCTCGTGCGTCGCACGACCGGCGGCGGCCTCGTGCCGCATGACGCGGACTGGACTTACAGCGTGACCGTTCCGCCGAATCATCCGTGGTACGCGTTGCGCGCCAGCGAAAGCTACGAGCGGATGCATCGCTGGATTCAATCCGCCTTCGCCTCGCTGGACCTTGCCACCGAACTCGCGCCCTGCTGCCGCAAAGAAATTCTCGGCCAGTGTTTCGCCGGCTACGAAAAGTCCGACGTGCTCCGCTGGGGGAAAAAAATCGCCGGTGCGGCCCAACGGCGGACGAAGACCGGTCTGCTCATTCAAGGTTCCATTCAACCGCCACCTTCCGGCGCGGCCCGTCAAGAATGGCAAACCGCGATGACGCACGCCGCCGTCACCGGATGGAATGCCCAGTTTCAACCTTTGGAACTGCCGCCCGCGCTTGTCACCCGCGTCGCCGCGCTGGTGAACGAAAAGTTTTCACAAGACGCCCACAACCGCCGTCGCTAATGGCTTACCGGCTGGCTGCAAACCTTGCAGACCGCCGCCGCGTCCGTAGTGTTGCCGCCATGTTCATCCAAGGAGTTGGCACAGCGGTCCCCCAAACGCGCTACAAGCAGTCTGATTGCTGGGCGGTGCTCCAGGAATCAGACGTCTTCACGCGGCTGAATCCCCGTTCGCGCGCCGTGCTGCGGAAAGTTTTATCCGGTCAGAACGGCATCGACTCCCGCGCGCTGGCGTTGGACCCGCTCACGGAGGCTTTCAATCTCACACCTGACGCGCTGCACGCGCGCTTCACCAAGCACGCGCCACAGCTCGCGACGCAGGCGGCGGAACGCGCGCTGGCGCAGGCGAACATTTCGCCGGAGCAAATTGATGCCGTGCTCATCAGCACCTGCACGGGCTACCTCTGTCCGGGACTCACGAGCTACGTCAGTGAGCGGCTCGGTTTGCGCGCCGATGTCTTCGGCCTCGATCTGGTCGGGCAAGGTTGTGTCGCGGCCATGCCGAACTTGCGCACGGCGGAGGCGCTCCTCGCCAGCGGTCGCGCGCGGCACGCGCTCTCGATCTGCGTTGAGGTTTGCAGCGCGGCGCTCTATTTCGATGACGATCCCGGCGTGCTCATCAGCGCGTGTCTCTTTGGCGATGGCGCGGGCGCGGCGGTGTTGAGCCGGGAGCGCGGAACCGGGCGCCGGGCCGTGGAGTGGAAAGATTCCGACTCCGTGCTCGCGCCTGCGCAGCGCGACGCGCTTCGGTTTGAAACACGCGACGGGATGTTGCGCAACATACTCACGACGCCCGTGCCTGGTATCGCCGCGCGTCACTCGGCCACTGTCCTGGACCGCGTGCTGGAGCGGAACCAACTGACACGCGAACAAATCACCGGCTGGGTCTGGCACTCCGGCGGACGCGACGTGCTCGCGGCGTTGCGGGAAGAGTTTGGTTTTCGCAACGGCGAACTGGATCACACCGTCGCGGTGCTGCGCGAACTGGGCAACATCAGCAGCGCCTGCGTTTATCATGTGCTGGAGCGCGCGCTGGCCAGCGACCCGCCGCCGGGTTGGTGGTGGATGTCGTCGTTCGGCGCGGGCTTCAGTTGCCACGGCGCATTGCTCGAGGCGGCATGACCATCCACTCGCCCCGTGCGTAGCGACCGGAATATGCCGCGGCGGGTGCAGCCGGAAGCGCTCGATGCGCTCAGCGCCGACGATCCTGCCGCACAGCGCTCGCGGCGCGACCTGCGGCGTCTGCATCACGCGATCGGCACCCTTCCCATCCTGCTGCGCGCACTCGATCGCGCGGCTGGCGGTTCGCCGCGCACGATACTGGAACTGGGCGCCGGCGACGGCTCGAT
>JBBQYK010000219.1:0-8705 GCA_038208765.1 Verrucomicrobiota bacterium | reverse complement strand
CATGCTCGAAGTCTGGCCGGTGTGCGCGCCGCACGCGCGGGCACGAATCTTGAAACGCGACGCGACGGTGGCGCGGGCGATGCCGGGCATTCGGGCCGTGCTGCTGGCGGAGGATGTTCCGGGACTGAATGACGTGGGCGCGGTGCGGCACGACGAGATTCTGCTGGCGGACAGAGAGATTTCCTTTCACGGCCAACTGGTCGCGCTGGTCGTGGGCGAGACGCAGGAGGCGTGTCGCGCGGCGGCGGCGCAGGTGGTGGTGGAATACGAACCGCTCGCCCCAGTGCTGACCATTCCCGAGGCCATTGCGCAGAATAGTTTTCACACCGAGGCGAATTTCATCCGACGCGGCGACTGCGTGGGCGGATTGAACACCGCGCCTAAAACCATCGAGGGCGAATTCGCGTTCGGCGGTCAGGAACATTTTTATCTGGAGATGCAGGCGGCGTGGGCGGAACCGGGCGAGGACGGCTCTATGTTCGTCATGTCGTCCACGCAACATCCGTCCGAGGTGCAGCACATCGTGGCGCATCTGCTGCATGTGCCTGTGAATCATGTGGTGGTGCAAAGCCCGCGCATGGGCGGCGGGTTTGGTGGGAAGGAAACGCAGGCGGCGATTTTCGCCGCACTGGCCGCGCTCGCGGCGGCGAAGACGCAGCGCCCCGTACGTGTGCGCGTGAACCGCGACCTCGACATGATGCTCACCGGCAAGCGCCATCCGTTTCTCGCCAAGTTCAAGGTGGGCTTCGACAGCGACGGCCATCTGCTCGCCGCGAAAGTGGAACTGTTCTCGAACGGCGGCTGGTCACTCGACCTTTCCATGCCGGTGACGGATCGCGCGGTCTTCCACTTGGACAACGCCTATTACATCCCGCACGTCGAGTTCAGCGGGCGCGTGGCGAAAACGAACGTGGCGTCGAACACGGCCTTTCGAGGCTTCGGCGGGCCGCAGGGGATGCTGGTGATCGAGGAGATTATCGACCGCATCGCGCGGCAGCTCGGACTGCCGCCGGAAGTGGTGCGCGAGCGGAATCTGTATCGCGGCACGGGCGAGACGAACACGACGCACTACGGGCAGGAGATTGATGAAGTGGTAGTGGGACAGGCGCCCCCGCCTGTCACTCGTCCTGCAAGCGCCCCCGCTTGCAGTCCTGCAGGCGGGGGCGCCTGCGAGACTAAGACTGGCGAGGGCGCCAGTCCCACTACCCTTCCGATGGCGCACAACCGCATTCAACGTGTGTGGCGGGAACTGAAAGTCAGCAGCGCGTTCGACCAGCGGCGAGCGGAGATTGCGGAATGGAATTCGCAGCAGCCCCACCGCAAGCGCGGACTCGCCATGACGCCGGTGAAGTTCGGCATCTCCTTCACGCTCACGCATCTCAATCAGGCGGGCGCGCTCGTGCTCATCTATCAGGACGGCACGGTGCAGGTGAATCACGGCGGCACGGAAATGGGCCAGGGCATCAACACGAACATGGCGATGATCGCCGCGCGCGAACTGGGCATCGCCGTGGACGCGGTGCGCGTCATGCCCACGAGCACGGACAAGGTGCCGAACACCTCGGCCACGGCGGCGTCGTGCGGGACGGATTTGAACGGCATGGCGGTGAAGAATGCGTGTGAGGCTCTGCGCGCTCGGCTTGTGCCGGTCGCCGCGAAGTTGTTTTCGCAAAAGCTCAAGCGCGAAGTCGCCGCCGAAGAGATCGTTTTTCGAGACGGATTGGTTCACGCAAAAAACGCAGCGGACACGTTCAAGTTCAGCGAAGTCGTCACGCAGGCTTACTTCCAGCGCATCAGCCTTTCCTCCACGGGTTATTACCGCACGCCGGAGATTCACTACGATCGCGCGGCAGGTCGCGGGAAACCGTTCCACTATTTTTCCGTCGGCGCGGCGGTGAGCGAAGTGGAAGTCGATGGCTTCACCGGGATGACGCGCGTGTTGCGCACGGACATCCTGCACGACGTGGGCGACTCGATTAACACCGGCATCAATCGCGGCCAGATCGAAGGCGGCTTCGTGCAGGGCCTGGGCTGGCTCACGGCGGAGGAACTCGTGTGGGACCAGGACGGCAAGCTGCTCACGCACTCGCCGGACACTTACAAAATCCCCGCCATCGGCGACACGCCGCGCGAGTTCAACGTGGCGTTCCTCGCGAACGCCACGCAGCGCAACACCATCTTCGGCAGCAAGGCCGTGGGCGAACCGCCACTCATGCTCGCCATCTCCGTGCGCGAGGCGATCCGCGACGCGGTGGCGGCGTTTGGCGCGGGCCAGCGTGTGGTGAATCTGGCGTCGCCCGCGACGGGTGAGGCGATCTTCAGGGCGATTCGAGCGGTAAAGGGGCAAGCCCGGAGGGCTTGAACATGAATAGCCCCGGGTCGCGAGGCACGAGCGAACCCGGGGATTATTCCCGACCGCGAGCCAACCCCGGATGGGGTTGAACCTGATGGTTTTCATCGCGTCCACGGTTCGACCCCTCCGGGGTCGGGGCCGTTGAGATGCCTGATCCCCCGGTTGCACCGGGGGCTATTCATATTCAAGCCCTCCGGGCTTGGCCAACGGGCGTCAAAGCTTCGGCACCTTCAAACCATCAATCGAAGACCCAGCCGAATTCGTCACGCCCACAGGCCGCGCCTTCTCCCAGTCGCCGTACATCGGATTCGGGAAGACGATCCAGTTCGAGCCGAAGCGCGCGGCGTGATTGGTCACGGCGGCGGCGCGCGGTTCGAGCACCGTGGAGTTAAACGCGCTGGAAAAATCCGAGAGGTTGTCGCCGAGCAGCAGGCAGACGGTGTGCGTGCGCGTGATCTCGTCGCGGCGGTCGTCCTTGCTCTTGATGCCCTGGCGTTTGCACAGCAGGTGCGCGGCATCGGCTTGCGGGAAACCTTCGGCGCGCAAATTCTTCAACGTCGCCTCGGCCTCGTCCTGATCGCGGTTGGTCACGTAGAAAATCTTCACGCCCTGGCTGTCCGCGTGGCGCAGGAACTCGCGCGCGCCGGGCAGCGCCTTGGCCTCGGCGAGTTTCGTCCACTGCTTCCAACTGTTCGTGGAATACGACGTGCGCTTCTGAATCAGCCACGCTTGATACGGGCTGTTGTCCAGCACCGTCTCGTCAATGTCGGTGATGAGCGCGAGCGGCTTCGGCGGCGCGGGCTGGGCGAGCACGGCGTCGAGGCGCGCGCGGGCCACGGCGAAACCTTGGAAGTAAAGCGCCGCCGATTCACCGCCGCGAAACCACGCGGTGGCATTGGCGCGTTGGTCGCGCTCGGAGGGCGACTGGCAGCCGACGAGAACCAGCAGCGCCGCGCCGAGACAGGCCCGGATGAAAAGTGAACCGGCAAAAAAAGTGTCGCGCTGCGATTTCAAACGGGGGCTGTTTTGCCTGCTGCCCCGCGTGCGTAGCAAGCACGAAGACCCGCGCTGGCCCGGGGATTTCAAAGGTGAACAAAAGCGGGCGAGCCAAGGCGGCCTGATTCGTTGGAGGAGGTCCCGAGGACGTGGGCGGTTCCGGGCGTGGTGCTGGTCTCGGGGGCGCAGAGCGCGGGCGGGCGGGTGGGCCGCCACTTCTGCCATTGCCTCCGCCGAACGCGCGGCTTACAACTCGCCGCATTCATCGCGGCCCGGAAACGGGCGAACGTCGCGCGCGACATGAGGCCATTTTACGAATCCATTCCGCCACCGGCGATTCCCGACCACGAACTGATCCGCCGCATCGGCGAGGGCAGCTACGGCGAAATCTGGCTGGCCCGCACGGTCATGGGCCTTTATCGCGCGGTGAAAATCATCTACCGCGCGCGCTTCGAGGAAGACCGTCCGTACGAGCGCGAGTTTCAGGGCATCCAAAGGTTCGAGCCGATTTCGCGCGGCCATCCGGGGCTGGTGGACATTTTGCAAATCGGGCGCAATGACGCCGCCGGTTATTTCTATTACATCATGGAACTGGCGGACGATCTGGACGCGAGCCGCCCGTTCGATCCCGCCAGCTATTCCGCCAAGACGCTGGGCCGCCACTTGACCGGGCACGTGCGTTTGCCCGCCGCCGAGGCGCTCGACCTCGGGCGCAGTCTTGCCGCCGCGCTCGCGCACTTGCACGCGAGCGGCCTGGTGCATCGCGACATCAAGCCTTCGAACATCATTTTCGTGAACGCGGAGCCGAAGCTCGCGGACATCGGCCTGGTCGCGCCGGTCACGGCCGGCAGTTCCTACGTCGGCACCGAAGGCTACATCCCGCCCGAGGGGCCGGGCGCGGTGCAGGCCGACATCTACAGCCTCGGCATGGTGCTCTACCAAATGAGCACGGGGCAGGATCGCCTCGCATTTCCCGCGCTGCCCGCCGGGCTGGATCAATTCTCCGACGGCGAACTGGTCGCGGAATTGAACGAGGTGATCGTGAAAGCCTGCGCTCCGAAACCGGAGTCACGCCACCAGACCGCCGAAGAATTGCGCGGCGAACTGGACCTGCTCCTGGGCGGCCGCTCGGTGCGCCGCCTGCGTGTGGCCGAGCGGCAACTGGCCACGTTGAAGCGCGTGGCCTGGCTCGCCACCGGCCTCGCCATCGTGGCGTTGTTCTACAGTCTCGTGACCAATCATCTCCGCGCGCGCGAAGAAAAATTGCTGGTCCGCGCCTACATCACGGAAGGCGCGCGCGCGGTGGAGACGGGAAACTTGCACGGCGCGCTGCCGGCGCTGGCCGAGGCGCTGCGTTTGCAACAGCGCGACCGCGACGCCGCCGAGACGGCCCGCGTGCGCCTCGGCACGGTGCGCCAGCAATCGCCCCGGCTCTGGCAATCCTGGGATGATGGGGGCCCGCTCACCGACGTCCGTTTCAGCGCCGACGGACGGCGGCTGCTCGTGGCGGGGGGACGGCGCGCGCGGATCGTGGATCTGGAAACGTTCGCAACCCTGGACGAGTACCCGGTGCCCGGCGCGATTGAGACGGCGGTGTTCAGCCCCGACGAGCGCGCCATCGCCATCACGCACAAAAAAGATTCGGTCACGGTCGTGGAGGTCGCGACGCGGACCAACCGTTTCACGTTCCGAGCCCCGGCGCATGTCAACTCCGCCGAGTTCAGTCCTGACAGTCAACGCCTCGTCGTGGCCAGCGCAGACTCCGGGGGCTTCATCCTCAACGCCCGCGACGGCGCGTGGGAAGGACAGCTCGATGGTCATGGCCAGGGTTTCTGGTACGCCGTCTTCAGTCCGGACGGACGGCTGATCGTCACCGCCGGGAAGGACGGCCAGGCGCGTTTGTGGAATGCCCAGACGACGGAAGAAATTTCTCCGCCGTTCGTCCACGCGGAATGGATTCACGCCGCCGCGTTTTCTCCCGACGGCCGGCAGATCGTCACGGCCAGTTCCGATCACACGCTGCGCGTCTGGCACACCAACGGCACGCTCGCGGTTTCCGCCAGCATGAATCATCGCGCCGCCGTGCGCCGCGTGAGCTACAGCCCGGACGGACGCCAGATCCTTTCCGCCGGCTGGGACCAGACGGTGCGGGTCTGGGACGCGCGCACGGGCCGGCCCGCCGGGGCCACGCTCAACCTGCACACGGCCGCCATGCAGGCGGTCTTCGATGCCGACGCGCGCCGCGTGGCCACGGCGGGCGCCGGCGGCGAGATCAAAATCTGGGAGATGCGGCCCGACGCGCCGAAGAATCTCGGAAGCCACGCCTTGTTCAGCGGCAACGGTGCGCACTACGTGACCCTCGTTTCCAATGCCCTGCGCTTTTGGAATGCGGCTGATGATGCGCCACGCTCCCGTCCGCAGGCCGTGCACGGCGAGGTGTTGAAACTGTTGTGCAATGACGCCGGAACGCGCGCCCTGGCTTTGACCCTGGATGTGGAAAGCGGCGCGACGATGGCCCGTGTCTTTGACGCGGACGGCGATTCAGCCCGCACATTTTCCATCACGAATGCGGAACGCTGGTGGCTGAACGCGTCCGGCACGCGGCTGCTCACGGGCCACAAGCGCACGCTCTTTTACTGGAACACGGATACCGGCGGTTTGATTTTCAGCAACGTCGCGCCGATGACGGTACACCTTGCCGCCCTGGCCCCGGACGGAAAATTCATTGTGGCCGGCGGGCACAACAGTTCGCGCATCTTGCAGCTCGACGCAGAAACCGGCGCGGAACGGAGGACGTGGGAACTGGCGACCAATTTGCAGACGCTCGCGCTCTCGCCCGACGGTCGGCGGCTGGCCGCAGCCGGGAACACGGAACTCAACCCTGGCGCGGCGCAGTTGTGGGACACCGGCACGGGCGAGAGGCTGGGCAAGCCCATGCCCCATGCGAACACGTTGGTCGAGTTGCAGTTTAGCCACCGGAGCCAGCTCCTCGCCACGGCCAGCCGGGATCAGCGCGCCGTCGTCTGGAACGCGCAGGACGGCACGCCAGTTCTCGAACCGATTCCCCTGCCTTCGTACGTCCGCTCCGTGGCGTTCAGTCGGGATGATCGCTGGCTGCTCACCATGCTGAAACAGGAGGTGCAGGTCTGGGATGCCGCGACCGGCCAGCCCGTCACGCCGCCTTTCACCGACGCGGCGGATTTTTCCCGCGCCGGATTTTGCGCGGGCGGGCAACGGCTCTGGGTCGCTTCCGCGCGCGGGCTGCTCGTGTGGAATTTGCCGCGCGAGTCCGGCACGCCCGCCGAGCTTATCGCCCTCGCGGAACAGCTCGGCGTGACCGTGCCCGCCGCGCTGCGCCAGAAAAAGAGCGCGACAGCGGTGACCCGCGCGAACACGAGCCTCGAGGTCTGGCAGCGCGAACAGGCGGAACTGTGCGAAGCGGGCGGGGACTGGTTTGCCGCGCAGTTTCATCTGGAGAAATTGCTGCGCACCGCGCCCAATGACGCCGCGTTGCGCGCGCGCCTGGAAACCGCGCGCGAACACTTGAAATGAACCGAAAACTTTCACCCGGCGGGTTGCTCTTCATTCTCACCGGGCTGAACCTCCTCAACTACCTCGACCGCTACGTGCTTTCCGCCGTGGCGCTGCCGTTGCAAAAGGAGATGAACATCAGCGACGGCCAGGTCGGCCGCATCGTGACCACGTTCATGCTCGGCTACTTCATCACCTCGCCGCTGTTCGGCTATCTCGGGGATCGCTCGTCGCGCAAATGGCTGATCGCCGGCGGCATTTTTGTCTGGAGCCTTGGCACGGTGTTCACCGGCATGGCGGCGACCTTTGCCTGGCTGCTCGCCTTTCGCGTGCTCGTCGGTGTGGGCGAAGCCAGCTACGCCACCATCAGCCCGAGCTTGATCTCGGACTCGTACTCGGCGGAGAAACGGAACAACGCGCTGACGATTTTTTACGCCGCCATCCCGGTCGGCGCGGCGCTGGGCAACATTCTGGGCGGACAAATCGCGGCGGCGAGTTCGTGGCGGCACGCCTTCATCTGGGCCGGTGCGCCCGGTCTGCTGCTCGCGCTCGTGCTGCTGCCATTCGCGGAGCCGAAACGCGGCGCGCACGATGCCGCGCCCCTGTCCAAGGCCAAGCCCACGATGGCCGACGTGCTGGGCCTGTTGCGCCTGCCCAACTACCTGCTCGTGGTGCTGGGCTACACCGCCTACACCTTCGCGCTCGGCGCGTTCGCCTTGTGGGGTCCGGCGTTCCTCGCGCGTGTGCATGAAGTTCCCGTGGAAAAGGCCGCGACGTTCTTCGGCCTCGTGCTGGTGGTCGCCGGATTGATCGGCACGCTGCTCGGCGGCTGGCTCGCCACCGCCTGGCAGAAGCGCAACCCCTCGGGCTACGCGCTCACGCTCAGCCTCTCGGCGCTGTTCGCCGTGCCCGTGGCGGCGCTGGCGTTTCTGCTGGAAGGCCGGGGCGCTTCCATGTCCTGCCTGGGCCTCGCGATGTTCCTGCTCTTTCTCCCGACGGGACCGATCAACACGCTCATCCTTGAAACCGTGCCCGCCAACCTCCGCGCCAGCGCCATGGCTTTGTCCATCTTCATCATCCACCTGTTTGGCGACATGTGGTCGCCGGAGCTGGTGGGACACGCCTCGGACTTTCTGCGGGACCGATTTGCGGCGGCGCCTCCAGACCCGGCGCTGCTCCCGGACTTGGCGAAGAAAGCGGCGGAAGCCTACGGATTGAAACGTGCCGTGCTCATCCTCCCCGCCGCACTGGCGGTGGCGGCGTTCTTCTGGTTCCTGCTCGCGCGAAGAATGCGGAAGAGCCGGTGAACTGGAGCGCCGGTCTCCGACCCGGCTGTGAGGCAAACCATTTCCCACGGATTCAGAGCGACCACAGAGCAAGAACTTTTATCCGTGGTCGCTCTGAATCTGTGGGCATACCGCCCCAACGACTGGTTCCAACGCGCTGGGCATGCGGCAATGTGGATCAGGCTTCCAGCCTGGCGGTTCACGGGCCGTCCGTGCCCCGCGTTCCGGTTTGGTTGCCCGGCTCCCCGGCGTGGTTGCGCTCCGAGGCCCGCATTTCCCCGGTGCCAGCGCCACGCAAGAAACTCTCGGCGGCATGAAGTGGGTTGTGTAGCGTCAGCCCGCATTTAGACCAACGCTCTGAGTTCCATGATGACTTCGCCCATGACGCTCTGGATCGCGGCCGGCCTCGCGCTCGCGCTGGCGGCGCGCGTCTGTTTTGTTGAGAAGCGCTCGGTCGAGACCCTGGCATTCGTGCTCGGCGTGGGCGCGCTGGCGCTGGACTCCATCTTCGGCGCGTTCAGCTTCGCCGCGCCGGACGC
>JBBQYK010000218.1:0-8713 GCA_038208765.1 Verrucomicrobiota bacterium | reverse complement strand
GAGTTGATCGGCGTGGTGTTGCACGCCCCGCCAGAGAATGTTTCCAGAATAAATTTATACGTGCCGCTCGTGGTCGGCGCGTCGCCGGGCTTAATGGTGTAGCTGTTGTCCGTGCTGGCGAAAATGGTGGTGGGCGTGCAGGCTGCCGATGGATTTTTCACTACGCCGGCGTTGTCGCGAACCGTGACGCGATACCAGACGCCATTCGAGACGGTCGCCTCCGGCACCACCCGGTCGCCAGCGGTGAAGACGCGGTTGGTCAGCCCGTTCGTCGCCGCGAGCCGCAGGCGGGGAAAGGAAAACGACTGGGCTGCGGAAAAACCAGTTCCCGCCCCGAGCAGCAGAAGCGGGAGCAGACACCGCACCGCGGCAAAGTATTTTAACTCGGTCAACATGGAGAGGACCGGCGAAACGGTTTTGTTTATGCTGGCGCGGCGCGCGATGTTCCCCCGCGCCGCCCGATTCCGTGTGCAATGCCGGGCTTTTCCTACTACCGCAGGCTAGTAAGCCTTTGACTGACAAACAAGAGGGAACTCCCGGAACGGCGGGCGGTAAAAATACGGTGAATGGCGGGGGGAATTCTGGGATGAAACACGGCCTCACCGCTTAAACTCCAACTCCCAAACTCCAAATCGCAATCAAATTTCAAATTCCAAAATTGAACTCTGCCGTCCTCGGCGAACTTGGGAGTTGGGAAGTTGGCTTTGGAATTTATTTGGAATTTGGGACATGAAATTTTGCCAGAACCGAGTGCGGACTTGCGCGCCCGACGGCAATCCCTACGTTCTCGCGCTCATGGAAAACGCCGAGCCACCGCCCCAGTCCGTCGATACCGCGAGCATCGCCGCCGCCGTGCAGCGCTTGGGCCAGAACGCCGGCGGCTACTTCGGGGAAGTCATCCAGATCGAGGCCGTGATGGAAGAACAGCGAGCATGGGCGCAGGCCCACGGCTGGCGGACCGAATCCATCGCCGCCGCGCCGGGATTGTCCTTGCCGGCCTTCCGCCGCACTCCGGCGCAGGCGCAACGGCGCGTTTATCTTTCCACCGGCATTCACGGCGACGAACCCGCCGGGCCGCTCGCCGTGCGTGAACTGCTGAAAGAAAACTCTTGGCCGGCTGATGCTGATCTTTGGCTCTGCCCGTGTCTCAATCCCACGGGCTTTCCGCGCAACACCCGCGAGTCGGCGGACCGCGTGGATTTGAATCGGGATTACAAAAGCCTCCGCTCGTCGGAAGTCCGCGCGCATGTCGCGTGGTTCGAGCGACAGCCGCGCTTCGATCTCACGCTCTGCCTGCACGAAGACTGGGAGGCGCACGGCTTTTACGTGTACGAGGTGAATCCCGACGGCGCACCGTCACTCGCGCCCAAGATGATTGAAGCGGTGCGCCCGTTCTGCCCCATCGATCCCAGCACGCTGATTGATGCCCGCGAAGCCAAGGACGGCATCATTCGACCCGACATTGATCCCTTGCTCCGGCAGGAATGGCCGGAAGCGTTCTACCTCTACGTGAACAAGACGCGCCTGAGCTACACGCTGGAAGCACCGTCCGATTTTCCGCTGACCGTGCGGGTGGCCGCACTGGTGGCGGCGACGAAGGCCGCGCTGCACGCTGGCTAACTGGCGGCCGCGGGCGCGGGCGGAATCAGATACGGCTTCAACTTCGCCGCCAGTTCCTCCGGCACGCGCTTCAGCTTGTCATCCGGTGCGGCACAGGCGTGCAGGGTGTGCGCTTCGATGAGCAGCTTCCCCGCCTCATTGCTGATGCGATGCGCGAATTCCAAACGCACGCGCTCCAGTTGCGTCAGCCAGATCTCGATGCGCAACACGTCGTCGTATCGCGCCGCGCCCTTGTAGCGCAGCCGCGCTTCGATGACGGGAAAGACCGTGCCACCGTCGTGCCACTGCTGAAACGTCGTGCCCAGGGCGCGAAAGAATTCCCCGCGCGCCGCTTCCAGCAGGTCAAGATAGCGTGCGTAATAAACGTGATTGCCGACGGTGCATTCGGCGTAGGTCACGCGATGCGGGTGGACAAAAATCTGGTGGGACATGGCGTGCCAGTGGAGTGGGGAAACGATCACGCCGGCTGAAAGCCGGCGCGTCCGGGCTACACCGTCGTCTGCTTCTCGATCATCCCCACAATCTCTTCGAGGCTCGCGGGCTTCGAGAGACAGGGACGCCCGGAAATGATCCCGTCCATTTCCTCCAGCCGGCTGCGCTGCACGGCGGCGGTGAGGAAGACGATGGGCATTTTATTCAAGAGCGGGTCCGCCTCGAACGCCGCCGCCACGTTCCCGCCCGGCATCCGCGGCATGATGATGTCGAGCAGCATGATGTCCGGCCGGAACTCGCGCGCCGTGGACAGCGCGTCCTCGCCCCAGTTCACCACGCGCACGTCATAGTTGCCGGTCTGTTCCAGATTCAATTTCAGCAGGGTGGTGAAGCTCTTCTCGTCATCCACCAGCAGGACTTTCTTTTTCATAAATCATTTATCCGCGCGCAACATCACCGCCACCCGCACCCCGCCCTCGGGCCGGTTGCCAATCTCCATCGAACCGCCGTGCAACTCGACAATTTTCTTGCTTACCGAAAGCCCGAGGCCCGTGCCCACGCCCGTCGGCTTGGTGGTGAAGAATGGATCGAAAATCTTCGACAGGTTCTCCGGCGAAATGCCGCGCCCGGTGTCCTCGATCTCCGTCATCACCACGGCGTCGCCGAGAAAAATCTGGTTGCTCGAACGCGAGCCTTCGCCGTGCTGGCTGCGGATCAACTGCGTCTTGCCCGTGCGCAGCGTGAGGGTGCCGCCGCCCTCCATCGCGTGGACGGCGTTCATCAGCAGGTTCACGAAGACCTGTTGAATCTGGTTTTTCTCGATGGACACGCGCGGCAGGCCGGGCGCGAACTGCGTGACCAGCTTGATCTGCTGCTTGTTCATCTCGTGGCGCAGCAGCACCAGCGTGCCCTCCAGCACGCGGTTCAAATCCTCGGCCTGCATGTCGAGCTGGTGCGCGGCGGAGAAATCCAGCAGCCCGCGCGTCACCTTGTCGGCGCGCTCGATGGCCTCGCGCATTTCTGTGAGCACCAGCGTCACGTTTTCATCGGTGGCGGGCGCGCTCTTGCTCAGGTAGTCCACCCCCATTTTCAAAACGGCCAGCGGATTCTTCACCTCGTGCGCCACACCGGCGGCCAGCGTGCCGATGGATTCCATCTTCGCGGCCTGGATGAGCTGCAACTGCGCCGACTTCAAATCGCCGTGCGACTTGCGCAGGTCCAGGTGCGCCTTGCGCAAATCCTCCTCGGCTCGGATGCGCTCCGTGATGTCCCAGAAAATTCCCTGGATGCCAATGACCTGGCCATGCGGATCGTGAATGGGCGACTTGATCACGTTCACATAGCGCTGCTCGCCGCCCGGGGTCTGGTTCACCTCCACCGTCTCGAAGACGCGCCCGGCCTTGAGCACATGCCGGTCGTCCGCCTGGTACTTGGCCGCCAGTTCGGGATGATAAAAATCGAAGTCCGTCTTGCCCACGATCTGATCGAGCGACTTGCCGAGGAGCTGGCAGAACTTCTGGTTCGCGAAGGTGAACCGTTCCTCCAGGTCTTTGCGCAGAATATGCTGCGGCAGCGATTCGCAGAGCGAATGATAGAACGACTCGGATTTCGCCAGCATCTCCTCCGCCGTCTTGCGCGCGGTGATGTCGCGCACGAGGGCGTCGTAGGCGATGACGTTGCCATCGTTGTCCCGGCGCGGCAGGACCGTGTTGCGCACCCAGCGGAGTTCGCCGTTCTTGTGGGCGAGGCGGTGTTCCAGCGTGCGCGGTCTTTCACCCCGGCAGGCCCGCGCGGCTTGGTTCACGAACGCCTCGCGGTCGGCGGAATGCACGGCCTGCAACCACAACTCCGGTTGCGCCGCGAACTGTTCCGCCGTCCAGCCCGTGAGCGTTTCGCACGTCGGCTGATGAAGGGTCTCGACCGGCACACCCTCGCGCAGCCGCACGATGTAAGTGTGATCGGTGATCGCATCGAGCAGCCACTTGTAATGTTTCTCGCTCTCCTGCAACGCCCGTTCGCTCTGCTCGCGCTCGATGGCGTATTGGATCGCGCGCCGCAGCCCGGCGGCGTCGAAGCGGCCCTTGACCAGATAATCCTGCGCGCCCTCGCGCACCGCCGCCAGCGCGAGCTGCTCGTCGTCCGTGCCGCTGATGACAATGATCGGCGCCGGCCCCGCGATGGCGTGCAGCCGGGTGAAGGTTGCGATGCCCTGGCTGTCCGGCAGCGTGAGATCGGAAATGACGGCGTGAAAATGTTCCCCCGTGAGATGCGCCACGGCCTCGGCGAGGCGTTCCGCGCGGATGATTTCAAATTCCCCGTGCCCATGCTGCAGCATCTTCGCGAGGAGACTCGAATCCATCGCGTTGTCTTCCACGATCAGGACGCGTTTGTTTCGCTGGGCCATGCGGGAGTGTTCGCCCGTCCCCGCGCAACTCTCAACTGAGAAAATGTCCGGACCCCGGGCGAGGAGATGGAACGTCTCGCGCTGGGAGGCCAGGCGCAAACCCGACCCGCCGGACAAATGGCGCGGCTCAGGGAACGGGGTTTTTAACTTCCGGAGCAGGATAGTCCTGTCGGACTCCGACGGGGACCCGCGCAGAGTTGACGGGCGGCTGGACGCCCGCGGCCAGCATGACTTTGTGCAGCGCCGTCACGGTTTCCGCCGAAGGTTTGAAATTTCCGGGACGATGACCCTCAGCCAGCCGAAGCGGGGTCCATCCGTATTTGTTCTTCTTGTTCCAAGTCTCGATCTTCGCCCCGTGATCGGCGAGGAACTGCACCACCTTTGGCAGATTCTTGTAGGCCGCGCCGTGCATGGCGGTTTCGCCGTTGGCATCGACCGCGTTCACATCTGCGCCGAGTTTCAGGAGCAGTTGCGCGGCTTCGAGCACTTCCGGCTCCTCGCCCGCCACTTCATTCGCCGCCGCGCTGCCGACGCCGATGCCGCAGGCGGCCATCAGCGGCGTGCAGCCATCGACATTGGCGAGCGAAGGATCTGCTCCGAACTCGATCAACAATCGCAGATAGGCAATGTCCGCCGTGGAAGCGGCCATCATGAACGGCGCCACGCCGACTTTGTTGAAAAGGCCCGGGCCGCCCTTGCCTGTCTTGAGCCGCGCGTTCACCTCCGCGCCGCGCTGCACCAGTTCGCGGATGAATTGCACGCTGTTCAAATTTCCAGAGCCGAGCGGGGCCGGGTCGCCGTCGTCCTCGCCGCGCTGCGGTTTGCGCACCCAGGTCATCACATGCAGCGGAGTGAAGCCCGAACGCTGGTCGTTCGGGTCCGCACCTGCGGCGAGCAATGCCACCGCGAGATCGAAATGGCCGTTCTCGACCGCGAGCAGCAACGCGCTGGTGCCCGTTCTCGCGCCCTTGGCCGTCGGCTTGCGCGGCTCCATCGGCGCGTTCACGTCCGCGCCCGCCTTCAACAAAACACGAACGACCTCCGCCCGGCCATCGCGCGCGGCAAAGAACCAGGGCGTGAAGCCCGAGTCCGGCAGCGAAGCGCGAAAATCCGCGCCGGCCTTGAGCAGCAATTCCACCACCGCCGCATGGCCGTCCGCCGCCGCCCACATCAGGGCGGTTTGTCCGCGACGCTCCTTGGCGTTGACGTCCGCGCCGCGCTTGAGCAGCGCGTTGACCGGACCGGGCTGGCCGGTGCGCGCCGCCGTCATCAACACAGTTTCGCCGCCGCGCAAAGTGGTGTTCGGGTCGGCACCGCGTTCGAGGAGCAGTTCGACCATGGATGCGTGCCCGTTCTGGCAGGCGAGCGACAGTGGTGTGACACCGTAACGGTTCGTCACCGTCACGCTCGCCTTGGCGTTGGCGAGGGCCTTGGCGGTTTCGAGATCATCAAGATGAGCGGCCCAATGCAGCGCCGTCATACCATCAGCCTGCGGCGCGTTCACGTCGGCGTGTTGCTTCAGCAGCGCGCGGATGGTTGGGCGGTCTGATTTTTCGGCGGCGTCCGCGAGCGGTGCCTTGCTGGCCGCGAGAGCGGAAACCGCCAGCAGCATCGCCAATCCGAATGCGCCAAGTCGTTTCATGCTGGTCGCGATATTCTTTCGCTTCTTTGGAAGTGTCGAGATTTGATGTTTGCCTGGCTTCCCACGAAGCGGGCGCGGCCTTCGCCCACAGCAGTCACGAACGATTCTTCAAACGCACTCGCACCAAAAGATCATTCACCGCTGCGCGCGTCGCTTCGTCTGGCAATTCGGGCAATCGGCTGGCGTCATGCGCCGTCTGCAATTCGCTTCGCAGGCGCTGGTATTCCGCTTCGTGAAAGGCGATGTCCGCATCATCGAGCGTGGACTTCTCCGGCCCGGCCAGCTTTCGAGCAACGAGGTCGGCGATGTAGGGCAGACGGAATTCCTCGTTTAACGTGACGAGGTTGGCTTCCACTTCACCCGTCCGCATCAGATGAATGCCCGTAAGCAGCACGCGATAGACGTAGAGCAACGGCTTCACCCGGCGCGGACGTTCCTTGTCGAACAACGTCCACTGCGTCTCGGCGAAACCGAAGTAGTGGTGCGAGTGGTACCTCGTGATGCAGCCGCGTGCGATGGCCTTCAACTCCTCATGCTCCGGCGTCGTGTGAACGATGAGCGGCGAGAAAAGCTGTTCCAGCACGTAGCCGTTTTTCTTGAGCAACAGGCCGAAGAACTTCCGCACGTCATGGCTCACGATGTCCATCTCCAGCCCGTCGATGACGCGCGAATCCTCGACCGTTTCCACGCGGACCTCCAGTCCGATGACCTTTTCGATCGGCAACACATGCGCCCCGCGCAAATCGTAATCCGAGTCCGGCGACGGAAACCCGTAAAGGTGCGCGCCGCTGATGGTGGCGAACAACAGCGGATACGGCTGCGCTGCGACGATGCGGTGAAGGCGTGAGTCAATGGTCATAGCCTTAGGTTCATTTGCCGCGTAACGCAGCCAACAGAATCGGATCCTTCATCCAGCGCTCCGGTCCCCCGCCAGCCTGATCTGTCAGATTGGGATCGGCACCTGATTCGAGAAGCGCATGAATGGCCTCGCGCGAGTTCGCACCAAAGAGTGGTGTCCAACCATCCACGTCCTGCGCGTTGGGATTCGCACCCTGTTCGAGGAGCATTTCCATCGCCTCGCGAGCATCGGCTCCAACGGCAGCGTGAAGGGCCGTTTCTCCCGTGGAAGTCAGGTCAACTTTGGCACCGTGGTCCAGCAGCCACGCAATCCGCTCCACGTCATTGTCCTCCGCAGCTTTTTTCAAGGGCCAATCACCGCAACCGTCGATGGCGTTGACCTCAGCGCCTCCGACTTCAGCCAACAATTGAACCATCGCCAGCGAATGTGCTGCATGAATCGGCTGGCTGCCTGCGTTGTGTTGGCTGGTAGCTTCAGCACTCTTGTGAAGCAGTGCGTGGGCGCATGAAACGTGGTTCCATTCCGAGGCACCGTGCAATGGAGTCTCGCCAAACTCATTTCCAGCGTTTGCATCCGCCCCGAAGTTGAGGAGCCACAATAGTGCTTCCAGCCGGCCGAACTCGGCCGCGAGGTGTAGAGGGGTCACTCCACATCTTCCCGCTTGCATCAAATCCGCTCCTCGCTCCGCAAGCCATCGGATCGTTTCGATGTCACCACGGATCCAAGCCAGCAACCACGGTGACAGTTCGAACCGAAGGTTTTTGGAATTGATAGTCGCGGTGGATGCTGAGAGGCGCTTGACCTCGGCCAACCCTCCGAATGCCACGACATGATGCGCCTCCGACCATTGCAACGGCGTTGGATCAGCGCCGAGTTGAATGAGGCGATGCAAGGTTTGGAAGTCGCCGAAGCGGAGACACACTCCGAGTGGAAACTCGCCGTGTTTGGATGCCGCATTCAGACTTGCGCCAGCTTCCTGCAAACGCTCGACGATGGCGCGCTTTGCCGGACCAGACGGCTGGAAGCAGGCATGCAGCAACACCGAATAGCCGGACTCGGTTACATGTTTCGGATTCCCTTCGCGGAGTAACACAAGGTTTAGAAACTCTGAATCGGGAATCCCGGCGGCG
This sequence comes from Verrucomicrobiota bacterium, assembly GCA_038208765.1. GTDB lineage: Bacteria > Verrucomicrobiota > Verrucomicrobiia > Limisphaerales > SIBH01 > JANNGC01. Next base: position 626 of record JBBQYK010000218.1, on the reverse strand, counting down.
TGGTGAATGGCAGTCGCCCCCAAGCTGTCGGCCGCCTCAAGGCTTGCGCCGGCATCGAGGAGGAATTGGACCGTTTCCGAAGTCACCTTCGGCCCCCGCCAGTGAGAGAAGCCGTGCGCACGTTCGAGGGCAAACACAAGTGCGGTTTGGCCGGCAGAGTTGCGCGCATTGATGTCGGCACATCCGCTCAAGGCGACGGCCATTCCTGTGATGTCACCCCGTGAAGCTGCTGCGTGGAGTTGCATGGCAAATGTGTGCTACTTCGGGCCGACCGCCTCCCGCCGTGCCCTGATGAGAAAACGATTCGCCGCTTCGTAATCAGGACGCTCTGGAAGCCGGGTTTCGGTCAGGGCGTGTTCGAAGTCGCAGTGGAGTTCCTTGCGCCAGGCGTCCACTTCGGGCCACGGCAGTTCGCCGCGTTTGACGGTGAGCAGGCGTTCGCGATGCGCCTCGACGCGCACGGGCACGCGAGCCTCGCGCAACGTGGCCGCGCCGGTGAGCAGCAGGCGCAGCAGGTGCATGGCGTGTTTCCAGCGCACTTGGCCGTGGTTGCGGATGTCCTGCTCGATCTTCTTGAACTGCGACAGGGCGTAGCCGTTGAAGGTCTGGAAAATCATCTGGCTCAG
>JBBQYK010000217.1:0-8830 GCA_038208765.1 Verrucomicrobiota bacterium | reverse complement strand
CTCGGCGCGGACACGCTGCTGCTCGGCCTCGCGCTGCCGGATGACAACGCGCATTCGCCGAACGAGAAGTTCGACCTCGATTGCTTCGCCAACGGCATGAAGATGGCCGCGCACTTATGGCAGGAACTGGCGTGAGCCGGTGAGTGCCCCCGGCGTCCCGCCGGGTTTGGACTCCTGACGACGAGACGGCGCACCCCGGTAGCGAGGCGCACCCGGCGGGACGCCGGGGGCACGGGGCTGCCGCATGTTTTCCGGGCTTGGTCTGCGGCCCGATGTCCGGCAGCCTCCACCAAGTGAAGAATCCCAAATTCCACCCCGCGCTGCTTCTCCTCATCGCTTTGTTGACCGCCACGACTGGCCGCAGCGCGACCACAAACTTTTTCGAGGGCTTCGAGTCAGGGCTGGTCAACTGGGTTGTCGGCGACGGGAATCCCGCCGGCCCGCCCGCCTACTGGGGCGTGGTCAATGCGGCGTTTGGCGGTGAAGGCACGCACGGCGGAAGCGCCAAGGCTTATTGCGCCGCCGTCGGTTACGCAGGCAGCACCACCAGTCCGAATTACACCAACGACATGACCGCCTACCTGTCGCGCACCATCAGTCTGGCCGGCTACACCAACGCCACGTTGAGTTTCTGGTCGAAGATTCCCGGCCTCGAAGCAACCTACGATCACGCTCGCGTGTTCATCGGCAGCACGGAAGTGTGGTCCACCGATCAACCTCAGCTCGCCTGGACGCTGGTGACGATCAGTCTCGAAGCTTTCATCGGCGCGACGCAGACCCTCACGTTTCAGTTCACCAGCGACACCTCGGTCACGCGCGAAGGCTGGTATCTCGACGACCTCACCCTCACCGACGCGGCCACGCCCGCGCCGCCGCCCGCGAACGACAACTTCACCGCCGCGACCGTTCTTGCCGGCTCGCTGGGCAGCGCGGCCGGGAGCAATCGCGGCGCGACTTCCGAAGCCGGCGAACCGGATGCCGGCAACTCGATCTGGTTCCGCTGGACGCCGTTCACCAACGGCTTCGTCACCTTCCGCACCGGCGGCACCGCCTACGACACGCTGCTCTGCATCTATCGCGGCAGCACGCTGGCGAACCTCGTGCGCCTCGCGTGCGACGACAACGGCGACACGAATGGCGGCAGCCTGGTCACCTTCAACGCCTCCGTCGGCTCGAACTATTTCTTCTCCGTGCGCGGCGTGAACGGCGCGGCGGGTTTCACGTCGCTCAACTGGGTGCAGACGAACGGACTCGGCGCGGACCTGCTGCCCGACCTCTTCGTGTGGGCGAGTGAGCCGAACGCTTATCTCTATGGCTGGTATCTCGATCAGAACGAGGCGGCTCTGCCGGGCCGCACCTTGATGCGCGTCGCGACCGCCACGCCGAACACCGGCGCCGGCCCGCTGGAGTTGCACGGCAGTTCCACCGCGCCCGGCGTGTCGCAACGCATCTTCCGCGCGGACGGCAGTTCCTATGATCGCTTCGCGGGCAACTTCACGTTTCATCCCGGCCACGGTCATTTGCATTTCGACAACTGGATCAACCTGCACCTTCGCGCCGTGCTCACGAATGACGCCGTCGGTTCCATCGTCGCGTCCGGCGACAAGACGAGCTTCGCCATCATCGATCTTCAGCATTACGATCCGGCGCTGCCCGATTCGCCCGGGTCGAGGCGGTACAGCGGCGGTCTGATTCAAGGTTTGTCCGTGGGCTGGGCTGACATTTACGGCGCGGGCCTGCCGGACCAGTGGATCGACGTGACCGACATGCCGAGTGGGCGCTATTGGCTGGAGGCGGTGGTCGATCCGGCGAACAGCATCCTCGAATCGAACGAGACGAACAACGCGGCGCGGATTCTCATCACCTACCTCGCGCCGGGGCAGCCGAGCACACAGCCGCCGCCGAATGACCCTTTCACCAACGCCATTTCCTTCGTCGGCCCGACCGGCGGCGACACCGGCTTCAACGACCGCTCCACGCACGAGCCTGGCGAACCGCTGCACCTCGCGGACAACAGCAGCACACGCTCGGTCTGGTGGCGCTGGACCGCGCCGTCGAACATGACGGCGACCGTCAGCACCGACGGCAGCAGCTTCGACACGGTGCTGGCGGTGTACACCGGCGCGAATGTCTCGGGCCTGGCGCTCGTAGTGGCCGACGACGACGCGGGTCTCCTCAACAACAGCCTGGTGAACTTCTCCGCCGTGAGCAACACCACCTACCGCATCGCCGTTGATGGCTACAGCGGCGCGGCGGGCAGCATCCAGTTGAACCTGAATCCCGCCTTCAACAACGCCTTCAGCAAATGCCTCGTGCTCACCGGCCTCACCGGCCGCGTCAGCGGCAGCACCCGCGGCGCGACGCGCGAGGGCGGCGAACCGAACCATGCGGGCGTGGCCGGCGCCGGCTCGATCTGGTTCTGCTGGACCGCGCCGACGAGCGGGCCGTTCACCTTCGACACCACCGGCAGCAGCTTCGACACGCTGCTCGGCCTCTACACCGGCAACGCCGTGAACGCGCTCACGCTGATTGCTTCCGACCATGATTCCGGCAGCAACTTCGCCAGCCGCGTGAGCTTCAATGCCGTGGGCGGCACGCTCTACCGAATCGCCGTCGATGGACCGGCGGGCGCGACCGGCGTGGTGAAGCTCGCGTGGTCGGGCCCGGTGCCGCCGTCCGTGGTCACGCCGCCGGGCAGCACGAACGCCCCGGCGGGCGGCGTCGCGTGGTTTCGCGTCGTCGCCGCCGGGGCGCAGCCGCTCGCGTTTCAATGGCGGCACGCGGGCGCGAATCTGAGCGATGGCGATACTGTTTCCGGCGCGACCACGGACACGCTGCGGCTCGGCAAAGTTCAGTTCGCAAACGCGGGCGTGTACACCGTCGTCATCACGAATGCCTTCGGCTCCGTGACCAGTGCGCCGGGCGCGCTCATCGTGCTCGACAATCCGCGCGTCGTTTTCATCGACGCCGTGTGCGGGCCGAGCGGCGCATTCGTGCGCGTCCCCGTGCAGATGCAGAGCCTCGGCAATGAACATGCCGTCGGCTATTCGCTCATTTTTGATCCTGCCGTGCTCTCACGTCCGCGCGCGACGAACCTGCCGGCGGGCGCGACGCTGGCCTTGGAGACGAACCAACTCGCCAGCGGCGCGCTCGGCGTTTTGCTCACGCTGCCGGGACTGGGCACCTTCGCGCCCGGCGATGCGGCGCTTGGGGAATTCATCTTCGACACCGCTTCTTCCACCGGCACGATCCATTCCTTCGCCGGGTTCGGCAACGCGCCGTGGCCGCGCCTCGTTTCGGACACCAACGGCGGTGCGCTGGCCTCGCTCTTCGCCGCCGGCACGATCAAACTGGATCCGTTGCGCATGGCTGGAACGGCGCGCAGCAACGGCGTCTATCGCTTTAGTTTCGCAGCGGGCGCGGGCAACCAGTTCGCGGTGGATGCGTCGGAGGATTTGATTCTGTGGACGCCGGTGCTGACGAACGTCGGCGCTGCCACGCCCTTTCAGTTCAGCGAGACCAACGCGCAGCCCCACCGTTTCTATCAAGTGCGATTGCTCCGATAACGTGCTGCCAGTTTGCAACTGGCAGAACCTCCTGCCGACGAAGGCACTGGCAAGTTGTCTCGCCCGATAACCGGGGGGCGTTCTTCCGCCGGTTACAAACCGGCGGCACGCTTCACGGCACCGCCAGGCGGAAGAAGCGCGCGCTGTTCGTGGGCGGGGCGCTGATGCTGATGACGCGCGTCTGCGGCGCGGCGGCGATGTTCGTGAGCAACGACCACGACACGGCGTCGAGTGCGTCCTTGAACTGCACGGTGAAGGTGCGATTGGACGCGGCAGTGAATTGAAACTCCACCGCGCCGCCCACCAGCCCCACGCTTTCGACGCGCAACCGGCTCAACGGATCGTTCGGGTGCGTGCCCGCGAGATATTCCTGATGGTTCGTGAACCCGTCGCCGTCGTTGTCGTCAGCGGCGTCGGGCGTGTTCACCAAAGTACCGTTCGCCGTCTCCCAAGCGTCAGGCATTCCGTCGCCGTCCGTGTCCACGTCGGCGTTCTCGCGGCCCGGCGTGGCGGTCGCGGCGTGCCAGTTGATCGGGTCGTCGCCATATTGGTTCGCGAACTTCCGCTGAAGCGACGGGCCGCTGCCGTCGGCGGCGGGCGGCCACGGCAGCCGGTCGTTGTAACGCACCGAGTCCACCACGATGTAGGGCGTGCCGTTCGTGTCCGGCGCGTCTGGGCGCGTGAGCGAGAGCCGCTCGCCGCTGTTCTGCAACGAGCCGAGCGACTCGTAGCTGAACACCGGCACGCCCGCCGGCACCGCGTGAGTCGCAATGAAGTTCGCGACGTTGCTCGCCACGATCAGCACCAGCCCGCCGGGCGGCACCGAGAAATTTGTCGCGGGGAAGGCAAAGCCGAGGCCTTCGACCCGCCAGGTGTTCAACGGGAACAGCGCGTGGAACAGTGGCACGTTGGTCGTCGAAATATTTTTCAACTCCACGAACGCGTGGCCGGCCACGACCGGGTTGTAGTGAATCTCACTGATGACCAGCGGCCCGGTGCGCGGGCCGGAGTTCGTGGCGTTGAACGTCGGCGAAATTTGCGCGGGGAACTGCTCTTCGCCCACGCTGTTCACGTAGCGGCCGAAGGTGACGCCGTTTGCCGACGCGCCGAAATTAAACCCGTGCGACCAGCCCGTGAGGTTCGTGCTCGAGTCGCCGGAGAACAGATAAACCTGCTCGCCGGAGGAGCCGAGCGAGAAGCTGCCGTTCGTCCCCGGCGTGGGATTGAACTGCGATTCATCGAAGCTCAGGTAGCCGTTCGCGCTGATGGTCGTGCCGTCGGCGATACGGAATTTCTTGGGCGACGTCGGATCGTCCGTGAGGAACCAGCCGCCGATGTCCACCGGCGCGGGCGTCGGGTTGAACAGCTCGATGCGATCCACGAAGGGCACATCCGTGTGCGTGAGCGCCTCGTTAATCCGCACCGGCGCGAGGCCCGGCACCGGATCGTCCGCACCCGGCGAGCCGCCGACAGCAGTGCTCGCGCGCCATTTCGCGCCGTCGTCCGGAGCTTGGGTGAGTCCGGGATTCACCGGCACGAGCGAGAAGCCGAAGCCGTCCGGCGTCACGGGCCACGGCGCGATGTCATCATACGTCACCGAGAAAATGCCGCCGCCCAGCGCGTGTCGGAGCGCGATGTTTTCCCCGCCGTTGTTGAGCGCCCCGGTGTAGGTGCCGTGGATCGTCACGCCCGGATATTTGAACTCGAACGTCGCCGTGTTGCGCACGAGCACGATGAACTCGCTGGGCGCGAGCGTGGTGCCGTTCGTGAAGGTGAAACCAATCCCGCTGAAGTTCAGACCCGACAGGTTCAACGTGTTCGTCCCCGCGTTCTTTAATTCGATGAACTCGAACTCATCGCCATCAATCGCGCCGAGCAGCGGCGGGTGGTACATCAGTTCCGTGAGCGCGAGCTTCGAGAAATCCTGCGGCGGATAAAACACCGCCTCGACCAGCGCGCTCCAGCTTGCGCCGTTTAACACGCGCGCGCGGACCACGGTCGGCGCGTTAATCGGCACGGGCAGCGCGAAGGCTTGCGCGCCCGCCGCGACGGCACCGCTGCCATACACGCGCGGGTCGCTGCCGTCGGTGGTGAAGTAGATCGTCCCGGCCGCGTTCGTGTGCGTGATGGTCAGCGCAAAGCCGTTGCTCACCGCGCCGCCGAACGGGCTGAACACCGGCGCGTTCAACGCCGGATACAGCACCGCCGCGCGCAGCCGTGTGATGTTGTCCGCCGTCAGGTGCTGGAAGAAATTCGTCGCCAGCTTGTCGATCTCCGGCTGCCACCATTCGTCGCGGGTGAAGGTGACGCCGGTGCCGGTCTGACCGGCTGGCACGCCGGTCTTGCGCGCGTCGCCCCAGCGCGCGGACTCGCCGACGATGGCGTCGCGAATGACGGCGGCGGGTTCGAGCAGCCGCGTCACGTTGTTGCTCGGCGTGAGCGCCCCGCCGTTGAAGAGATGCTTGTGAACGCGGTCGCCGAACTGGCGCACGAACTCAGGCCACGCCCGCAACTGCTGATAAATGCGCGCCGGGCTGTAAATTTCACCCGCGCCTCCACCGACGTTCGTGCGGTCGCGGCGCACGAGGCGGTCGAGCGTCAGTTCCTGATCCCAGACCGTGACGATGAATTTCGTGCCGGCGACGCCGTTGGTCGCGCGGCGGTGCGCGACGAACCAGTTGTGGCGCGGCCAGTCTTCGGATTCGGCCACGATGTGCAGCAGCATGTAATCAATGAGGTTGTCAATTTCGATGGCGTTGGTGATCGCCGCATAGGCGGACTCACTGGCGACGCCCGCGTTGGCGAGCGCGAGCAGCGCGTTCCAATCCGTGAGCGAGCCGTCCACGAGCACGGGCGGGCCGTTGTTGTCTTCGCCCACCACCACGTCCCAGGCGCCTTCGTCGCCGCCGAGATGCTCGCGGAAATACGACGCGCGATACTGCTCGGACGGTTCGTAGAGTCCCCAGTAGAGGCCGTTGATGTAGAGCTGCACGTAGGCGGTGCGGCTGGAGATCCAGCCCATGTCGCGGAAGGAATCTTTCACCCACACATCGCGCAGGTAGCAGGTGTTTTCGGGGCGGTAGCGCAGACCGCGAAACTGTTCGCCCGTCTCGCTGCTGGTGTAGAGGCCGGCGTCCGCGTAACGCCCGGCCCAGCCGTCCACGAAACCGCAGGAACGGAGAATGATGCCGTCGTGCTGATCCACGCCGCCGCCGAACCAGTCGTAGTTCAATTTCGTCGGGCCAACCTCGCTCTTGAAGCGCACGCGGATGGAATGCTTGGGCGTGCGGACGTTGTCCCGGCTGGCGTTGCCGTGCATTTCAATTTCCGCAGTCGTCGCGAACTCCGTCTTGCCGTCACCGCGAATCAATTCCAGCGCGGCCGCGCGTTCCCAGGCTGGGCCGGTGCTGGTCGAGTTCGGGTAAATGCCGGTCGTCTGGTTCCAAAGCCCGCTCTGATCGGAAACAATCATCAGGCTGGGAATGCTCCGCAGATCGTTGCTGATCGTCGTGCCATAGACGACGTGGTTGACGATGTTCGAGTCCATCGCGTAATCCGCCGGGTAGTTCGCCTGCCAGATGGTCGGGTAGCCAGGGATGTTGTTCGACTGGCGCAACACGTCGGTCAGGAAAATGTAGCTGTGCGTGTCGATGCCGCTGGGAATCCAGCCTGCGAGAAACGCCTGCGCGCGGATGAAACTGTTCCCCGTGATGCTGATGGGCGCGGTGTGGAGAAAGCCATTCGCAGGCGACGGCGCGCTGCCATTCGTCGTGAAGTAAATGCTCGCGCCCGCCGTGGCCGTGGTGATCGAGAGCGAGAAGGGTGCATCGTAGAAACCGCGGTCCACGCTGAACTTGGTGTCGGCCACGACGCCGGCGTAGCCCAGGTTGTTCAAGGTGCCCGGCGACGGCTGGGCCATATAGCGATCGGTCGTGACGGTTGAAAACGTAGCCACCAATTCTGGCTCCAGCAAAAAGTCCGCGTCCTCGGCGCTGACATTAAGCCCTTGCACGGCCAGGACATTGTTCCCGGCGACCAAAAGTGACGCAGCCCCGGGCAACAGAAGGCTTTCCGCCACCAAGCCAGAGTGCGCCGCGGTCGCCGCCGAGTTCCAAGCCGGAGTCGCGGGAGTGTTGCGGCGCGCGACTTCCACGCCATTCAAGTAAGCGACAAAGCTGTCGTCGTATTTGATTCGCAAGGTCAGCGAGTTGAACGCAGCCGGATCGGCGACGGTGAAGGATTGCCGCAGGTACAACGATGAGTTCTGCCCCCGGAGCGCCGCCACGTTCCCGTTCGTAGCCGGGGTGGGAACCACGGGGACCAGTTGCAGCGCATTGATGAAGACGGCGGGTTGATTGAGGAGAGAACTAGTGTCGCGCCGGCCGGCGATCAGGATGCCGCCCGTGTTGGTCGCCGTGGCCGTGAACGAGAACTGGCTGGCATTATCATTGGCGGGCAAGGTCGAGCCGATGAAACTGTAATTGTTCGTCACCATGACGCCGTTGGCGAACCAGTCCGAAATTCTGTTTCCCGTGCCGCTGAGCGCGTCAAAGGACCACACTTTGCAGACGTAGTTTGAACCGGGCATGAGACCCGTGACCAGGAGGTCGATCCCGTTCGTGCCGGAATTGATCGCGTTGAAGCCCGAGAAAACAAAGTCGCGATAAATGTTCTCGGTGGTTAGAGCACCTCCGTTCGAGGGTGAAAGGCGCGCCCGATCATCGTAGGTGATGCTGGCTGCGGAAGGGGAAAGCGTGACGCTGAACCCGCCGTAGGTGCGGGTAATGGGAGCGCTCTGGAGCCCGCTCGCGCCACTAATAACGAAGCTGTTGAAGCCGACCTGCGTGGTGGCTTCTGTGTTGGCTGAGCGTGCGTTGAAGTCGATGCGCAACGCGCCGCCATCAAGCGACACGTCATAGCGCAACGGCGTGTTGGTCGTCAGCCAGGCCGAGGCATCAAAGCCGGGAGCGGTCCACGTCAATCCAAGCGAGTCATCGGATGGGATTAACCAACGGGCGGAAGCATTGGTCGCGAGCAACGCCGTGGCGGACGTATTGGAAAGGCCATTACCGAACGAGACATTGCGATGTTGCGCCGGGTAATCGAACTCGCTGGCAATGACACCGCTCGAGTCCACGAGCGCGAGGTAGCCGCCGCCGTTGTTGATCTGAAAGTTCGCGTGGAGCGGAGCGCCGTTCGTCGCGCGATCCTTGCCCGAGGCGAAGACGACGAGGTAGCCGCCCGGCGGCAGGGTCGTCGCGGGG
>JBBQYK010000216.1:0-8852 GCA_038208765.1 Verrucomicrobiota bacterium | reverse complement strand
TTTTTCTTAAAAGCTTCCCGTCTTTTTCCTTTCCGGTTTTTCCGTCTTCGTCCTCTTCGCCCGCAGGGCGCAGCTTCCCATGTCGTGTCCGGTCGAGTCCCGGTCACCAGCTCCGGCGCGCCGTCCGGAAATAATTCTTCCGTCGCCCGCGCCAGGCCCTAGCTTCGCGCGCGGGTGAAAATCCTCGTCATTACCAACCTCTATCCGCCGCATCACGCGGGCACGTTCGACCTGCGTTGTGAGGCGGTGGTGAACAATCTCAAGCTGCGCGGCCACACCGTGCGCGTGCTCACGTCCACACACGGGATGCTCGCGGCGCAGCAGGGCGGCGAGGTGGAGCGGCGGCTGGCGCTCAACGGCCTGCACGACCACGAACTGGTCACGGACTTCAAGCCGCTCAAGGAGCTGGAGGCGCAGAATCACGCCGCGTTACGCGAGACGCTGGCGGACTTCGCGCCGGAGGTGGTGCAGGTGTTCAGCCTCTTCGGCCTGTCGAAGTCGCTGCTCTTCGCCCTCCGCCACTGCGGCGTGCCCGTGGTGTACGACGTGGCGGACAACTGGCTGACGCTGGAGGTGCGGACGGACCCTTGGCTGCGCTGGTGGAATCATCCGGGGATGAACATGGCGCGGAAGGCGTTGGAACTTTCCGGCCAGCGCAACAGCCTCGACGAGATCGCGCCCACGCGATTGATGAAGGGCTACGACCGGATGCCGGAGCTGTACGTGGAGACGCCGGTGGCGAATTCGTTGAACGCGTTTCGGTTCGAGCGGATTTATTTCGCGAGTCCGTGGTTGAAGGAGGCGGCGGAGGTGGCGGGTTTTCAGGTCGGTCACGGCGAGGTCATTTATCCGGGCATTCCCACGCAGAATTTCATCGGCGAAGTGAAGCCCGCGTCGGCGGCGGTGGAGAAGTTGCTGGTGGTGTCGGCGCTGCACAAGCGGAGCGGGGTCATCACGGCGGTGAAGGCGGTGCAGCATCTGCGCAAGACGGGCGTGCGGGTGAGCCTGAGCATTTACGGGAAGGGTGATTCGGCCTACGTGGCGGAGGTGAGGTCGTTGATCGCAATGCAGCAGTTGCCGGTGGAGTTCCTGAACGTGTCGAATCTGGTGCGCGACCTCCCTGCGGTGTATCGGCGGCACGATGCGTTGCTCTACACGAGCGAGGAGGCGGAGCCGTTTTCCTTCACGGTGCTGGAGGCGATGGCGGCGGGCTTGCCGGTGGTCGGCACGGCGCTCGGCGGCACGCGGGAGTTGCTGCGGCACGGCGAAAACGCGTTCACCTTCCGCCCCGGCGAGCCTTACGAACTCGCGCAGAGCATCCAGGAAATGCAGCTCTCCCCGGCCCTGCGCACCCAGATGGCCGAGACTGCGCAAGGCGAAGTGCAGGCGCAGTGCAACGAGACGGTGGTGACGGATCGGATCGAGGCGTTTCTGGAAACGTCGTTGCCGGGGTGAGGGCGGGCGAGGGCGTCTCGTCCGCCATCTGTTTTCAGGCCCGGAGGGCCGACCGGAAATTAGCCGGTGGCGTGAGCCACCGGAAAAGCCGCAACACATCAAGCCCCGGAGGGGGGAAACTGTTTCGCCCCTCCGGGGCTTTTTCCGTTCAACACCTTGTCCGGTGGCTCACGCCACCGGCTAATTTCTGACCGGCCCTCCGGGCCTGGGAATTCAGCCCCCTACTGGGTCACGCCCGCGCTTCCATCAAGTGGCTCGTCGAGAGCGCGGACCAGTCTTGCGTGAAGGGATCGGGCGAACCCTCGCGCTGCACCGTGGCCACGGCCTGCTCGACTTCGAGAATCGCCGCGCTGCGCCACGCCGCGAGCGTCGAGGCATCGGTGAACTTTTGCCGCACGAGAAATTCTTCCGCCACTTTCAGGCAGTCGCGGCCGAGCGTGGAACACTTCAAGTCCGGCGCGATGTAGCCCGCGTCATCATGTTCGCCGTGGCCGCAGAGGCGCAGCAGATTCGCCACGATCAATTGCGGCCCGTCGCCCGCGCGCGCGGCCTGCACGGCGCGCGTCGTCACTTCGAGGCATTGCGCGAAGTCCGTGCCGTCGATGGAATGCACGTCCACACCATAGCCCGCCGCCTTGTCGGCCAGCGACGCGCACGCAAACTGCGCCGTCGTGGGCGTGGAGTAGGCATATTGATTGTCCGCCACGACGAGGACGAGCGGCAGTTTCTCGACCGCCGCCTGGTTGAGCGCCTCGTGAAATGATCCCGTGGATGTCGCGCCGTCGCCAATGCAGGTCGCGCCCACAAAATCTGTTTCGCCCTGAAAGCGTTTGGCGATGAGGCCGCCGTTCACGACCGAAATCATCGCGCCGAGATGGCTGATCATCGGGAGCAGCCCTTCGCGCGGACGGCCGCGATGGACGTTGCCATCACGCGCGCGCATGGGGCCGAGCGGGGAGCCGAGGTAAGTGCGCACGGCGTCGAGGACCGGTTCACCGAACGCGAGCCGCCCCGCGCCATCGCGAATGAGCGGCGCAAAAATATCGCCGCGCCGGAGATTCATGCCGACCGAGACGCTGACTGCTTCCTGGCCGCGTCCGAGAAAGACGCCGCCGTGGATTTTGCCCGCGCGATACAGGCTGGCGAGTTTGTCGTCGAGCACGCGCGCGAGGAGCATCCAACGATACGCCTGCACAGGCGTTTCGGATGCGGAAGATGTCGCGTTCACGGGCTGGGCCACCGTTTCAAGCATGGGCGGAATTTAGAATGCGCCGCGCGGCGGGCGCAATCCTTCTTGCAGGGCGGAGCGCGGACCGCCGAGTCCGCGCGATCCAACTTTGGCAAAGAGCTGCCTTCGTGGAATGGCTTTGAACACGCGGACTCGGTGGTCCGCGCTCCATCAGACAAACCCGTGGTTGCCGCTGGCACCACGCTTCGCTACAACGACGCCGTGTTCAGCCCGAGCAACCCCGTGGCGTGGCGCGCGCTTGGCGCGCGGCTCCGGCATCCCCGCTCGCTCCTCGCCGCCGGATTTATTTTCACCGCGCTGTTCGTCATCTCCTGCTCGACGCTCGGACGCCGCCTCGCGCCGCCGCCGGAAATTCCCGGAGCTACTTTCACCGGCAACAACTCGTGCGTGGACTGCCACGTGAATTACACGCGCGGCTTCGCGGCCAGCCCGCACGGCCGGATGCACGTCGAACTGGCGAAGATGGCGGGCGGCACCGGCTGCGAATCTTGCCACGGGCCGGGCAGCAAACACATCGCCGTCGGCGGCGGGCGCGGCAAGTTCATCGTCAATCCCGGACGCGACGCGCAGGCGTGCTACTCGTGCCATCTGGAAATCCAGACCGACTTCCAGCTCCCGCATCATCACCCGGTCAACGAGGGCAAAATGAACTGCGTGCAATGCCACGACCCGCACGGCCCGGATATCATGAAGCCCGCCGGAGGACTCGCGATGGCGCGGCAGAATGAGCAGTGCGCGAGCTGTCATCGTGAGCAGACGCGCCGTTTCGTTTTCGAGCACGCGGCGTTGCGCGAGGGCTGCGTCACCTGTCACGCGCCGCACGGTTCCATGAATCGCAAGATGCTGACGCAGCCCGATCCCAATCTTTGCCTGCGCTGCCACGCGCAAGTCGCCAGTCCGGGCGTGCGCCGCGGCGACATCGTCATCGGGAAGGTGAATCACACGACCTTCATGCAGCGCGGCACCTGCTGGACCTCCGGCTGCCATACCGCCGTGCATGGCTCGAACGTGGACCCGTATCTGCGCTACTGATGAAGTCCAAGGTCCAAGGTCCAAGGTCCAAGGTCGCAGTGTGGGGCATATTCGCACGGTGGAAAGCGGCGCTGAAGCGACCGCACTCCAAACGCTCCGCGCGTGACGAGGCGTTGGATGCTGCGCGCCAGTGTTTGGAGTACGGTCGCTTTAGCGCCGCTTTGGCTTCGACTTCACCAAGACCCCAACCTTGGACCTTGGACCTTGGACTTTGGACTCTCCTCCTCGCCGCATCCGTGACCGCCGCCGAAATTGATCCGACGAAATTGCCACCCGCTTCAACCGCCCCGGTCGATTTCGCGCGCGACATCAGGCCGATCTTTGAAAACTCCTGCCTGCGCTGCCACGGCGCGGAGAAACCCAAGGGCCGCTTCTCGCTGGACACGCGCGAGGCGGCGCTGCGCGGCGGCCATGAGGGCATCGACATCATCCCCGGCGACAGCGCGAAGAGTCCGCTCATCCACTACATCGCGCGGCTCGTACCCGAGATGGAAATGCCGCCGGAAGGAAAAGGCGACCCGCTCACGCGCGCGCAAGTCGCCATGCTCCGCGCGTGGATTGATCAAGGCGCGGCGTGGGAGAAGCTCGATCCCGAAGCGATCTACGCGGCGCAGCAGCCGCAGTTTTCCTTCACGCCCGCCGTGCGCTACGTGACGGTGAGCGGCAATGCGCGCCAGTTTCAGGAGCATCAATGGGTGCGGCGCGGCTTCACCGCGGGCGCGTCGGATTTCCGCGTCACGCAAAAGCGCGGCGACGGCGTGAACGTGATCGTGGAAGGCCGCGCGCTGACCGACGACTACAAGGTCACGCTGGATTTGCGGAAGCCAGACCAGTGGTTCGCGCGCGGCGGCTTCGAGATGTTTCGCCGCTACGATAATGACCACGGCCCGTACTATCCGTTTCGCGCCAGCGGTTTCTCCACGCTGGTGCGGAACATTTACTCGCTCGACGACGACCTCGAAACAGACCTCGGGAAAGCCTTCATCGAGTTCGGGCTGACGCGCCCGGACTGGCCGCGCGCGGTGCTCGGCTACAAGTTGCACTTCAAGCACGGCGACGAAGCGACTCAGCAGTGGGGGCCGGTCACGCAAGCCACGAGCAGCGGGCCGGTCACACGGAACATTTATCCCGCCCGCCGCGAAGTAGACGAAGAGACGCACGTCGTGCGCCTCGACGTGTCGCACGAGATTGCAGGCGCGCGCGTGGAAAACAATTTGCGCGCGGAGTTTTCTGATTTGGAAACCACGCGCGCCAATGCCGTCGAGTTTCCGCCGGGCGCGGCGTCTCCGGCCGCGTTCACGCTCACGCGCGAGTCGCAGGACCAGGTGCTGTTCGCCAACGCGCTGCATGGCGAGAAATCGCTCAAGGACTGGCTGCTGGTCTCGGCAGGCTATTTGTTCAGCCACTTCCGCGCGGACGCGACGTTTGATCAGACGAGCGTCGATGGCGCGGGACGTCCGGCCGCGGGAAATTTTTGGAGCGCGAATGACATCGTGTTGAAAGAGTCCGCGCACGTCCTGAACGCGAACGTGCTGGCCGGGCCGTGGGCGGGCTTCACGGCGGCGCTCGGCGTGTTGAGCGAATGGTCGGAACACACCGGCTACGGCGACGCGAACTATCGCAGCGGCGACCCGAATGATCCGAGCGTGGGCGTGCCGGACGCGCCGGGCCTGGTGCGCAGCGACATTGATCGCACGACGGTGGAAGAACAGCTCACGCTGCGCTACACGACGATTCCCATGACCGCGCTCTTTGCCGAGGCGCGCTGGAAACAGGAGCGCAGCGGGAAGTTTGAGGAGCAGTTCGGCGGCGATGATTTTCTGCGCGACACCGACGCGCGGATTGACGGGCAGAATTACCGCGCGGGGTTTCACGTTTCGCCGCTGCGCTGGGCCGCGCTGCACGCGAGCTATCAACATCGCCGCCACGAGAGCGACTACGATGATGATCGTGACGAGCAACCGCACGGCTCACCCGGCGACGGCTACCCGGCCCACATCCGCGCGCGCCAGAGCGTGAGCGATTTGGTGGAAGCGCGCCTGACGCTGCGCCCCGCGACGTGGCTGCGCACGATGCTGAGTTATCAACTCGGCGAAACGGACTATCACACCACCACCGACCCGACGCGCACCATCGGCGCGCAGGCTCCGGGAGGGACGGTTTACGCGGGCCAATACGACTTCGCGACTTACAGTGCGAACGTCACCATCACGCCCGCGCGCCGGTGGAGTTTTGCGACCACGCTTTCTTACCAGCCGTCGCGCACGCGCACTGAAGATCAGGGCAGCGCGGCGGTCGCGACGTATCGCGGCGATCTTTACAGCGTGATGACGCGCGCCACCTACGCCGCCGGTGCGAACACGGACTTGAGCGCGGGCTACAATCTTTCCACCGCGCGCTTCGGCCAGCATCAGGCGGCGGGCACGCCGCTGGGCATGGATTACGATCTGCACGGCGTCCAGTTCGGCGTCTCGCACCGGCTCAACACGAACACGGTCGTCGGCGCGCAGTATGGGTTTTACCGCTACGAGGAGCTGACCGCGCAGGGCTTCAACGACTACACGGCGCATGTGATCTTCGCGACGCTGGCCGTACGCTGGCCGTGAGTTGATTCGAGTGGGAACCACGGATGACCCGGGATGTCGCGCACCGTTTGAAAATCAAAACAGGAATTCCACTCGCCGCCTCTTTCCCTTCCTGATAATTCAGCACGCATTCAGTCAGACGGACCAAACGTGAAACACTAACCAACGCGCTTATGCTCTACGTCACTATCGCCATCGTCATTCTCTCGCTGCTCTTTCTCGCGGCGGTTTTTGTCCTCTGCATCCGCAAAATCCAGCCAGGCAAGGCCGGCATCATCGTCGGCATCGGCGGCATGAGGGTGTCGTTCGACTGGATGCTGCGCTTCCCGATTTTCCAAAGCATGGAACTGGTGGACATCTCCGTGAAGAAGCTGGAGATCGCGCGCAAAGGAAAAGACGGCCTCGTCTGCAAGGACAACATCCGCGCGGACATCTCGGTGGCCTTCTACATCCGCGTGGATGCGACAAAGGAAAGCGTGCAGAAGGTCGCGCAGATGCTCGGCTCGGAGCGCGTGTCGGACATGAACCAGTTGCGCGAGCTGTTTGAGTCGAAGTTTTCCGAGGCGCTGAAGACGGCCGGCAAGCAGATGGAATTTCACGAGCTGTTCACGGAGCGCACGAAGTTCCGCGAACAGATTCAGGTGACGATTGGGAAGGACTTGGACGGCTTCATTCTCCAGGACGTGGCGATTGATTACCTCGAACAGACACCGCTCGATCAGCATGACCCGAGCAACGTGCTCGATGCGGAAGGCATCAAGAAGATCACCGAGATCACGCAGCGCGAACGGGTGTTGTCGAATGAGTTTTCGCAACGCGCGCAGGTGCTGGTGGAGAAGGAAAACGCCGACGCCGACATCGCCAAGCGCGAACAGAAACGCCGCAACGAGGAGGACACCGCCAAGCAGACCCGCGCCATCACCGAGGTGAAGGCGAACGAGGAAGCCGAAGCGCGCAAGGTCATCGAAGGCCGCCGCCAGGAAGTGGAAGGCAAACGCCTCGAAGCCGAGGAATCCATCCGCCTGCGCACCGAGGACATGAACCGCGCGGTGCAGGAGCGGGAGTTCACGGTGCGAAAAGAAAAGCAGCGTCTCGAGCAGGAAGCCATTCAGGAGGGCGAGGAAGCGCGCGTGCGCCGTGAGCGCACCGTTTCACTCGCCGAGATGGACAAGGAAACCAAGCTCGCCGAAATGGGCGTCGAGGTTCAGCGCAAACGCGCCACGGTCGTCGCGGAAGAAAAGGCCGTGGTGCAACAGCAGGAGGAGAAGAACAACATCGAAGCCCGCATGACGGCGGCGCGCGTGAGCGAAGTGACTTTGATCGAAGCAGAGATGAACGCGAAGAAGGATCAGGTCCAGCGCGTGGTCGCATCCGAGGCGCAGAAGGAAGCCGAGCGCAATCTGGCCGAAGCGGAGAAGATCAAACTCATCACCGCCGCGCAAGCGAACCGTGATGCGGCACTACTCGACGCCGAGCGGATGCAAACGATGGCCGATGCGGAAGCACGCGCCTCGGATAAGAATCGCCACGCCGCTGAGCAGGAAGCGGAGGGCATTGCGGCGAAGGAAGCGGCGCACGGACTGGCGGAGGCACGCGTCATTACTGCCAAAGCCACCGCGAGGAAAGCGGATGCGTCTGCGACCAAAGAAGTGGGCCTAGCCGAAGCCGACGTGCTCAAGGCCAAGGGTGCCGTCAACGCCAGCAACACGCAGACGCAGGCCGAAGCGGAAGCCGAAGGCACCAAGGAGAAGGAACTCGCCGCCGCCACCGGCATCGAAGCGCGCGGCGCAGCGGAAGCGAAGGCCATTCACCAGAAGGCCGAGGCGATGAAATTGTTCCACGAGGCCGGCAAGGAGCACGAAGAATTCAAACTCCGGCTGTCGAAGCAACGCGATGTGGAACTCGCCGCCATTCACGTCCAGCGGGACATTGCGCAGGCGAACTCCACCATCGTCGGTGAGGCGCTCAAGCACGCGCACATCGACATCGTGGGCGGCGAGAACGACTTCTTCGAGAAAGTCGTGCGCGCCGTCGGCACGGGCAAAGCCGTGGACCGCATGGTGCAGAACAGCGCCACGCTCACGGACATCAAGGACACGTTCTTCAACGGCGATCCGGAGTTTTTCAAAGGCCAGTTCCGCAAGTGGATTGCCGACTTCGGCATTTCTTCGGAGGACGTGAAGAACCTGACGGTGGCCGCGCTGCTCGGAAAATTGATTGCGTCCACGGAGGACAGTTCCGTGCAAGGCATGATGAAAGCGGCGCTGAACGCCGTGCGTGAGCGCGGACTGGCCGATGCGCCGGCGGCGGCGGTGGTGGAAACGAAAGCAGCACGGAGCTAGTGGCGTGATGAACTTGCGGTGCCAACCTAGTGGGGCAGCCGTCCCGGCTGCCTTAGTCCTTTGGCCGTCTCGGCTGAAGAACCACCAGCCGGGACGGCCAGTGGACTTGTGGCAGCCGGGACGGCTGCCCCACTAAGCAGGAGCGGCAGCGTGTGCTGCACGCCGGAGATGCCGCCCCAGACTTTGAAG
>JBBQYK010000215.1:0-8865 GCA_038208765.1 Verrucomicrobiota bacterium | reverse complement strand
CGCCGCCGGCTCGCTGATGCGCCAGCCGGCATAGACGGCCACGAGCAGGTTGTAGCCGTCGGGCGTGAGCGCCTCGTCGAACTTGCTCTCGAAATTCTGGATGCGCTTGTCGAGCTTGTGGACTTTCTGGATGGGCCACGGCGCCTTGGCGTAAAGGCCCGGCTCGGTGATCTGGCGCGTGGGCTTGCCGAAGGTGGTGACGACCGCGACCTCGGAAGTGCGGACCTGAAACAGGAACAGCAGCAGCGCGAAGATGACGATGAGCAGCGCGCCGACGGCCATGTTGAGTGGGTTCTTTTTCATGAAAGATAAATGCGGGTGAATGATCCGAGGGATTGAAAGGAGTCGAATAAGTTCATGGCATCAGCGCTTCTCTATGCGGTTGGTGATCCCTATTCCATCGCACCAACGCCACGTCATTGGTGTCTTCAAAAACAAATTTCACCGTCTGTGATTCAACGTGACCGTCGCAGAAAACCACGTTGACTTTGCCTTGGTGGTGTCGCGGAGGCACTACGCCGTACATCCCGTATTTGCGAACCAACCCAATGCCGCCGCCAAAACTATCGCCGATTGCCATCATGTCGCTTGGATTGACGACTTCGGACTCGCCAATGGGTGGAGCCAATGTGGTCGCGCCCGCAACCCAACGACTGCCAAGGCCAAATGGGGCACCGCCATTGTAGCCGTAGGACGGTACCAGCTCTCCAGCCCATCGGTATGACGAAACCGGGCAACGCCACACGCCTTCCGTAATCGGCATGCCGTTGGACTCGCTGGCAAACCCTTCACGCCTCATCGCCTCAATCCATGAGTTCCAGTGTTCAGGATATTCCCCTTTGGCGAAGTCCACGTTCGCAAACAAAGGATATGTGTGATGGTTAGCGACGAATGCCTGCAAACCGATTCCGAGCTGGCGCACGTTGTTGACGCATTGGGTTTGTTGCGCGCTTCCTTTCGCTCGCGAGACTGCTGTGAGTATCAGCGCCGCGAGAATTCCAATGATGGTGATGACTACCAGAAGTTCGATCAACGTGAACGCCGACTGGCTATTCTTTCGCGGAGCGCGGCCTTCAGGCCGCTTCACGCCACGCCTTTTTCCGGCGCTGGAATTCTTCCGAAAGTCCTCGTCGTCCGCGCGGTGAAGCGGTCCCGCTCGGTGCGGGACCGCGCTCCGTTCCGCCCCGCGCCGATTTGGAAACCGGCGCTCCGAGTCGGTCAGGCCTGAAAGGCCGTCATTCGACAGCCCAGGGCAAAGCCCTGGGTTAATCACCCGAACAGACTCCAGCCCTGAAAGGGCGGAACAAACCGGCCGCCGGAGTCGCGCCCTTTCAGGGCTGGAGAAATGTTTGTCGCTCGAACCCAGGACTTCGCCCTGGGCTATCGAATGTCGCCCCGTTGGGGCTGGGAAACGCGTGCTCCGTTCTGCCCCGCACCGCACCGTGGTTTCGCACGGTTCCAAAGCGGCGCTGAAGCGACCGCACTCCAAACGCTGGCGCGCAGCACCCAGCGCCTCGAACTGCGCGAAGCGTTTGGAGTGCGGTCGCTTTAGCGCCGCTTTCCCCAAGGCGTCCAACCACTCCGCGCATCCAATTGGAGCTTGGTGCTTGGAGCTTCTCTGGAGCTTGGTGTTTGGTGTTTGGTGTTTCACTTCTTCGGAATCTGCACGTCCAACAAACTGCGCTCGTACTTCTCCGTCAGATCGAATTGAATCACGTCATCGGTGTTGGTCGTGGCGATGACGTATTTGCGGACGTTGCCGGCCTGGCGGGCGAGGGTCTGCAAATAGGCGCGCGTGGTGTAAATTTCCGGCGCGGCGCGGTAGGCGGGAATCTGGTTCGTGAACGACGCGGCGCGGGCGAGCGCGATGGTCTTGGTGCGCGTGGCTTCGGCCTCGGCGTTCAAGACGGTGCGGCGGGCGATGGAACCGGCGAGCGCGTTCGTGGTGATGGCGTAGGCGAGCGCCGTGTTGACCTTCGCCTCCGCCGCCTGCCGCGCGCCGACGACTTTCTGATACGCGCCCGCCACCGCGACCGGCGGATGAATGTCCTGCAAGCCCACCATGATGATGCGCGCACCAAGTTGCCGCTGATCCGCGGCAGACTGGATGCGCTCGCGCAATCCCTCCGCCGCCGCGCCTCGTCCGGTGGACATCAACTCGTTCAAGTCCGCGTTCACGAGGTAGAGCACGACTTCGCGCGTGGCGATCTTCTCCAGCAGATGATCCGGCTCGGTGTTGTTGTAAGCCCACGCATTGAGGTTCGTGATCTGGAACTGCACTGGGATGCTGACCGTGAGCAGATTCACGGGCGGACTTTTCTTCGCGCCGTCGGTTGCGTCGTTCGTCACCGTCGCGCGGCTGGCGACGAGCAAATTGAACTCCTCCTTCGCGTGACTCACGGTCCAGAGCACGGTGTCCTCCTCCTCGGCGCTTTCGTCATGCTCCAATCCCACCTCGAAGGTTTGGATGCGTTCCGTCTGGTAGCGATGCACTTTGTCGATGGGCCAGGGCATCTTGAAATGCCAGCCGGGATCGAGAATGGCGCTGCCGGCCACGGGCTTGCCGAAGCGTTCGAGCAACGCCTGCTCGCCCGTCTCGATGACGACGAAGGTGGTCGAGAGAATCAGGAGCGCGAACTGCCCAAGGAAAATCCACGCGAACGAGCGTTGGAGAAACTGGAAGAACCAGGTGTCGGAAACCTTGAAGCCGAACTGATAATCCAGCGCGTGTGCCGCCGTGGTGAAGAGGCTTTCGGGCTGCGAAATCAGGCTCATCACGCGGCTGTGATAGAGCAGGCGCGTCTGCTGGCCCTTCACACGCGGGCGATAAATCTCCAGCACGAGCGTGAGCAGCGTCTCGACCGCAAGCACGCCGAGCAGGATGACCAGCGCGCGCGCGATGTAGAGGTCGG
The DNA here is from genome assembly GCA_038208765.1 of Verrucomicrobiota bacterium. GTDB lineage: Bacteria > Verrucomicrobiota > Verrucomicrobiia > Limisphaerales > SIBH01 > JANNGC01. Next base: position 5,953 of record JBBQYK010000215.1, on the reverse strand, counting down.
CGCGCGGCACGCCAGCGCTGAACATCCCGATGGCCACCGCCGCGAGCGCGAGGAAATACGCCGAGGACAGCACGGACACGGCGGGCGGTTCGAGCAGCCGTTGTTTCTCCAACCGCGCCAGCGCCACGGAGAACCGTCCGATGATGAACAGCACCAGCGCAAGCAGCGCGAAAATGGCGAGACCGAAGTAAGGCCGTTCCATCGGCACGGCGGCCTTCGCCAGCCAGCGCCAGAGGAAGAAGACGCCCGCGCCCTCGGCCAGCAGCAGCGCGAAGGTGAAACCCGGCACGACAAATTTCTCGAACTGTTCGCGCGAGCGGCGCGCGGGCAGCCCGGACGTTTCATCCTTGTTGAACAGCGCGGAGGCGGTGGGCGACTTGGTCAGCTCATCGTATTCGAGGCGCTCGTTTTTTTCGCGTTCGAGCAGTTGCATCAGCACGTAGCTGAGGAGCGTGACGAGCAGGCCCACGCCGCAGAACACGGCGGCGACGGTGGCGGTGAGGATGTGCGACGTGAGCGCCACGCCCAGCGCTGCCGCGCCCGCGAGGAGCAGCACGGCGAGGTTGAGCAACGTCAGTTTGGTTCGGTTCGGTTCCATCAGATTTTTTTAACCACGGATGACACGGATGGACACGGATAAGAAAACAGCAGCGCAAACTTCCCTTCTTCCGAATCCGTGTTTATCCGTGTTCATCCGTGGTTAAAATTTTTAATCCCCTGTTCTTCAGCCCAGTTCGCGGTCTTCAAACAAACACAGCGCCACGCAGAGCGCCGCGCCGACGTAGCAGACGGTGTAAAGCAGCGAGGTGCCGAGGTACGAACTCCACGCGATGGACTTCTTGGCGATGAGGGCGTCGCCGCCCCAGAAGAGCTGCCAGTTCGGCAGCATCGCGTAGGGAATATGCGCCCACCACACACCCGCCTCGACGCGCTGGCCGAAGACGTAGTCGGACATCAGACCAAGCAGGAAAAATCCGGAGCAGATGGCGAGCGTGGAAATCATTTCCAGCCGTGTGGAGCACGCGAGCGCCAAGCCCGCGAGAATCCAGAGCGCGAAGAGAATCAGCACCGACGCCGGCACAATCCGCCAGTCCGTGATGCCGCCGGTGTCCGCTGAGTTGATTTCCTTGGGCAGAAAATGAATGACCAGAAACGCCACGGTGATCATCGCGACCACGGCGAAGAGCGCGTGCGAGACGAAGGGGCGGCGCAGAAAGTAATTCGCGAACCCCGCCGCCGCGTAGGCCAGCACCAGCGCGCCGAAGAAAATCCCGAGCGCGCGCAAATCCGCCGAGCCGTAAGCATCAAAGGTCATGCGGCTGGCGGTGAGCGCGGCCACCATGTTGATGTAGTTCAGCACCGCGAGCGCCGCGGCGAGGCCGGTGTATTTGGCGAGGAGGAATTGCGCGCGCCCGACGGGTTTGGACAGCACGGAGAGCGCGGTGCCGGTGCGGATTTCGCGCGCCAGCGTGTTGCTCGCGCTCAACACCGCGCCGAGCAGACCGACCAGCAGCATCACGGCGAGCACCGATTGCTTCACCAGGATCGGATCATCGCCGAACCCGAAGTAGGGCACGCTGGCGAGAAACACAGAAAACACGGCGGAAGCGGTCGCGAGCAGCAGAAAGATCGGCTGCCGGACCAGTTCCATAAATGTGTTCGTCGCGATGGTTGCGAATTGCCGCATGAATTTGGGTTCGGAATTTAGAAGTTAGATGCGCGGTTGCAAATGCTTATTCCCGGCGGCGAAGAAGAAAGCATGGCGTTCCGGGGAACACGAACCCGAGGTCGGAAAGCCTCGTGACCGGCCGGCTGGAAAGCCGGCGCTACGTGACGCCGACCTTCAGGGCCTGCTCGAAGACGCGGACGTATTCGCCACACGTCCGCTCCCACGAAAAATCCGCTCGCATGGCGTTGTTCCGGTATTGCGCGAGCAGCTCGGGGTTGTCGTAAAGCACCAAGGCCTTGCGTATGGCGCGGGCCAGCGCGCGGGCGGAGCATTCGCTGAACTTGATGCCGTCGGCACGCTCGTCGTTGTCGGTCAGGTCGGTCACGGAGTCATCCAGTCCCCCGGTGCGGCGCACAATGGGGATGGTGCCGTAACGCTGCGAATACATCTGGTTCAGCCCGCACGGCTCGAAGCGCGAGGGCATGAGAAAGAAATCCGCGCCCGCCTCGATGCGGTGCGACAGGCCCTGATCGAAGCCGAGGCGCACGGCGACTTGCGTTGGATGGCGCAATTGCATTTCGCGATACGCCTTCTCGAAGACCGGATCGCCGCTGCCGAGGAGCACGAACTGCATTTTCGCGGCGAGCATTTCCTGAAGCGCGGCGAGCTGGATGTCCACGCCCTTTTGATCCGCAAGCCGCGTGACGCTGGCGAAGAGCGGGATGCGCGGCTCGACGGGCAAACCCATTTCCAACTGGAGCGCGGCCTTGTTCTGATCCTTGCCACGCAACTCCTCGATGGAATAGCGATGCAGCAGATGGCCATTCTCCATCGTGTTCCATTCTTCGTAGTCCACGCCGTTGAGAATGCCGGTGAGGACGTGCTGGCGGCGGCGCAACACACCGTCAAGTCCACAGCCGTAAAGCTCCGTCGTGATCTCGCGCGCGTAACGCGGGCTGACCGTGGTGAGCACGTCGGAAAATTCGAGGCCGGCCTTCAGGCAGTTCAACTGCGCGTAACTCTCCGCGCCCTCATGATGATAATATTTGGCCGGCAGATTGGTCAGCGCATACGTGCTGGCGGGGAAATTTCCCTGGTAAGCGAGGTTGTGAATCGTGAGACAGGTGCGCGGCGCGTTCGGCCAGCCGTCGCGCGCGGCTTGGTCTTGAATGAGCAGCGGCACCAGCGCGACCTGCCAGTCATGGACGTGGACGATCTCGGGTCGCCACGGCAGATAGCGCGCGAGGTTCACGGTCGCCTTCGCGAGAAACAGAAAACGCTCGGCGTTCTCCGTCCAGTCCCAGTCGCCGGTGTAAAGCCCGGCCCGGTCGTAGAAGTGCGGCTGGTCGATGAAGTAGATGGTGAGGTTGTCCGCCGGCTCCAGCATGAACACGCCGCCTTGCACTTGCTTCGCGCCGAGCGGCAAATCGAGCTGCCAGTCCATGCGCCGAAGATCGGGAAATTTTTTCTGGATGCCGCGATAGAGCGGCGTGACCACGCCGACCTGATGTCCCAGCGCCGCGAGCGACTTGGCGAGCGCACCCACCATGTCGGCGAGACCGCCGCTCTTGGAGAACGGGTGGAGTTCGCTGCTGGCGAGGAGGAGTTTCATTGGGGAGAAACTCCAAAATCCAAATCCCAAATCCCAAACAAATTCCAAATCCTCAAAATCCAAACAGGCCGCCGCGCGGTCACGCTCCGGCTCCCTTGTAATTTGGAGCTTGGAGTTTGGAGCTTGTTTGGGATTTGGATTTTGGGATTTGGATTTTTCCTCACGCAATTCTCTCCGCCTTCAAATACGGCTGCAACGGCGCGGGGATCGCCACGCTGCCATCTTCCTGTTGATGCGTCTCGATCAGCGCGACGAACAACCGCGCCAGCGCGGTGCCGCTGCCGTTCAGGATGTGCGGCAATTTATTTTCGCCCGCCTCGGTCTTGAAGCGCATGTTCATCCGGCGCGCCTGGAAATCTTCGCAGTTCGAGCAGCTCGACACTTCGAGATACGTCCCCTGCCCCGGTGCCCACACTTCGATGTCGTAGGTCTTCGCGCTCGCGAAGCCCATGTCGCCGGTGCAGAGATTGATCACGCGGTAATGCAGGCCGAGCAGTTGCAAAACTTTCTCCGCGTTCGCGACCATCTTTTCCAATTCCTCGTAGCCGTCCTCCGGCTTCACGATTTTGATCAACTCGACCTTGTCGAACTGATGCACACGAATCATCCCGCGCGTGCCAAGTCCCGCCGCGCCGGCCTCCGCGCGGAAGCACGGACTGTAAGCGACGTAGCGAATCGGAAGCTGTTTCTCGGCGAGAATTTCCTCGCGATGAATGTTCGCGACCGGCGCTTCCGCCGTGGGCAGCAAATAAAGTTTGCCGAGCGTGTCGTTGTCGTTGCCCTCGCGCACGGCGTAGGCCTGATCCTCGAACTTCGGAAATTGCCCCACGCCCGTCATGCACTCGCGGCTGACGATGTAGGGCGGCGAGACCTCGGTGTAGCCATGCTCGGTCGTGTGCAAGTCGAGCAGCATGGAGATGAGCGCGCGCTCCAGCTTCGCGCCCCAATTCGTGTAGAGCAGGAACGCGCTGCCGGAAAGTTTCGCGCCGCGCGCGAAGTCGATGAGCTTCAGCTTCTCGCACAACTCGACGTGGGACTTGGGCTGGAAGGCAAACTCCGGCTTGCGGCCCCACTGGCGAATCTCCGGGTTCTCCTCCGCCGTCTTGCCGATGGCCACACTGACGTGCGGCAGATTGGGCAGGCGAATGAGAATGGCATCACACGCTGACTCAGCCGTTTTCACTTTCGCGTCGAGTTCGGTGATGCGGTCACCGATCTGTTTTGTCTCCGCCTTCTTCGCTTCGGCCTCGGCGAGTTTTTTCTGGCCCATGAGCGCGCCGATTTCTTTCGAGACCTTGTTGCGCGTGGCCTTGAGCTGCTCGACTTCCACGATCAGCTTGCGCCGCTCGTCATCGAGCGCGACGACTTCAGAAATTTTTTCGTCATCGCCGGCATGGCGTGTGGCCAGCCGTTCGCGCACGAACGCGGCGTTCTCCCGGATCAAACGGACATCAAGCATCGCGGGAGTAGAAAACAGCGGCGGGGCAAATGGAAATCCCAAAATCACAAACTGCGGACCGCTTCACGCCAAGTCCGCAAGGGACGCGAAGGAACCGGCTCCCGGAATTTCGGAGCGCTGGCCCGACTGCTTCCCAGTCGTTTGCCCCAACTCGCCTGCCCGATTACCAACTACTGGCAGACGAATTGGGGCAGACGAATCAAGGCCGGCTGGTTTGATGCATTTGTCCGGCCTTCCCACCAAACGAATTGCAAATTCCCCCTCGCGTCCGTTCACTGCGCGCCGTGCTGCTCATCGCGAATTACGAGGAGGCGCTCCGTCCGCTCGGGCTGGGCACGATGGAGGGCGTGAAAGCTTTTCGCGGCGAGCTGATCAAAAACCACAAGGGCCGCCGCGACATCCAGCGCATCACGACCAGCGCGAACGGACGTCCGCTCACGCTCTTTCTCAAACGCAACTGGCAGCCCTACAAAAAGGACGGGCTGAACTCGCTGTTCACGCGCGGCGCGGTCTGGTCGCAGTCGCGCACGGAATGGGAGAACTCGCTCGCGCTTCAGCGGGCGGAGATCGCGGTGGCGGAGCCGGTGGCCTTCGGCGAGGAATGCGGCCCGCTTTGGGAAAAATTTTCGTTCATCATCACGGCGGCGGCGCGCGGGGAAATCACGATGGACAATTTTTTGGCGGCCAACCCGGACGCAGCGGAGCGGGCGCGGGTGCTGGACGCGCTCGCGCGCTTCGTGCGGAAGATGCACGACGCGGGGCTGGCCTCGCCGGATCTGTTCACGCGCCACATTTTCCTGACGCGCGGGGCAGAGCCACTGTTCTGCCTGATCGACATGGCGCGGCTGGATCGGCGCGCAAAACTTTCTCCCACGTTGCGCGCGCGCGATCTCGCCGCCTTGCACGTCACCGCGCCGTTGCGTTTCCTGACTACGCCCGAGCGGCGGCGCTTTCTGGAAATGTATGGCGCGGTGGAACTGCAACCGCGCATCAAGGCGCGTGCGCGGCATCTGCTTCAGCGCAAGAAGTTCAAAGATTTTTTCACGCCGGCGGACGCATCCAGTGGCGGCGGGCATCCTGCCCGCCAGTGAGGGCCGGCTTCCAGCCGCCCGGAACGAGGCGTGAGTCCGCCGGCCATTGCTGAAAAATTTCAAACGCTTTTCTAATGGGCGGCCTTTCCCGCCGGGCTGGAAGCCACGGCTCACGGGCAGGC
>JBBQYK010000214.1:0-8904 GCA_038208765.1 Verrucomicrobiota bacterium | reverse complement strand
GCTCGTTTACCTCAATCCGAAGGGCAAGGCTGGGAACTGGGTGAAGCACGCCATCTTCGACGTGGCGGATGGCGAGTCGCCGGACTTGAAGGACATCAATGGCGACGGCAAGCCGGAGCTGCTCGTGCATTCCAGCAACGCTGGCAAGCCAGCGGCGGCGCAAGGCAAGGGCGGCGGGCAACTCGGTTTTGCGGAGATCGATTGGGCGAATCCGCTGGGTCAGGCGCGCTTCCGGCCCATCACGCCCAAGTCAGCGGCAAATGATGAGAAGTATTTCCGCTACACACACGGTTACGGCGCGGGCGATGTGAACGGCGACGGACGCGTGGACATTTTGGAGCGGGACGGATGGTTCGAACAACCGGCGAGCACCAAGGAGGACAAGGACTGGAAGTTTCATCCCGGCCCGTTCGGTCCGGCGGGCGCTCGCGGCGGCGCGCACATGTATGTCTATGACGTGAATGGCGACGGACGGAACGATGTCATCACCAGCTACGATGCGCACGGCTTCGGCCTCGGCTGGTTTGAGCAGAAGCCGGATGGGAAGTTCATCGAGCGCAAGATCATGGGCAGCACGAAGGAGGAGAACAAACACGGCGTGAAGTTCAGCCAACTCCACGCGATGCGCCTGGTGGATGTGGATGGCGATGGCTTGATGGATCTTGTGACCGGCAAGCGGCGCTGGGCGCATGGTCCGTCGGCGGATGCGGAGCCGGCAGCGCCGCCGGTGCTTTATTGGTTCCAACTCAAGCGCGATGCCAAGGGTGGTGCAGAGTTCATCCCGCATCTCATCGACGACGACAGCGGGGTGGGCACGCAAGTCACGACCGGCGACCTCAACAAAGACGGCAAGCCCGACGTCATCGTGGCCAACAAGAAGGGCGTGTTCGTCTTTACACAGCAATAGGCGCGAGGAGAGCCATGAAATACTTCCTCACCTTCGCCGCGCTGCTGCTGACTCCGTTCGTCGCGCTCCACGCCGCCGAGCGCTTGCCCAATGTCATTCTTATCGTCGCGGATGACATGGGGTATGCGGACTTGAGTTGCCAGGGGGCGCGCGGGTTCAAGACGCCGCATCTCGACCGCATGGCGGCGGAGGGGACGCGCTTCACCAGTTTTTATGTCGCGCAGGCCGTCTGCACGGCGTCGCGCGCGGCGCTGCTCACGGGCTGTTATCCGAATCGTGTCGGGTTGCAGGGCGCGCTCAATCACACCAGCCGCGACGGCCTGCATCCGGATGAGTGGCTGCTGCCGGAGATGTTCAAGGAACGCGGCTACGCAACGGCGGGCTTCGGCAAGTGGCACCTCGGCACGCGCGCAAAGTTTCATCCGCTGCGAAACGGCTTCGATGAATGGCTTGGCATCCCCTACTCGAACGACAACTCAAAGTTCCATCCGTCGCTCGCGAGCGAAATGCCGTCGCTGCCGATGCACGACGGTGAGAAGGTGGTGGAAACCGACCCCGACCAGAGCCGCTTCACGCAACGCTTTACGGCGCGCGCCATTGATTTCATCGAGCGCAATGCGGCGCGTCCCTTCTTCGTGTATCTGCCGCACGTCATGCCGCACGTCCCGATTTTCGCGTCGGAGAAATTCAAAGGCCGTTCGCAGGCGGGACTCTACGGCGATGTGATGGAGGAACTCGATACGTCGGTGGGCGACATTCTGGCCACGCTGCAACGCCTCAAACTCGACGAGCAGACGCTGGTCATTTTCATGTCGGACAACGGGCCGTTCCTCTCCTACGGATCACACGCCGGTTCCGCCGTGCCCTTGCGCGAGGGCAAGCTGACGGCGTTCGAGGGCGGCGTGCGTGTGCCGTGTCTGGTGCGCTGGCCGGGGCGCGTGCCGAAGGGTCGCGTGTCGGCGGAACCGTTCATGGCCATTGACTGGCTGCCCACGCTCACGGAACTCGTCGGCGGAAAATCGCCGGTGAAGAAAACCGATGGACTTTCGGTGAAGGGCTTGTTGCTCGGCGAAGCCGGCGCGCGTGCGCCGCACGAGGCGCTGTTCTTCTATTCCGGCGATGAATTGCAGGCCGTCCGCAGCGGCCCGTGGAAGCTGCATTTCCCGCACGCCTACCTGACCGTGGCCGCCGAGCCGGGCCGCGATGGCAAGCCCTCGAACTGGGGCAAGCTTGCGCCCAAAGCCATCACGCAAAGCGGCGTGGAAGGCATCGCCAGCCGGCACGGCTATCACGTCGCACCACTGGAACTCTCGCTCTTCAACGTCGTGGACAATCCCGGCGAAACGCGCAATCTCGCCGCACAAAATCCCGAAGTGGTGCAACGACTAAGCGCACTGGCCCAGGACATCCGCCGCGAGCTCGGCGACACCTTGCAGAAGACGAAGGGCAGTGAAGTGCGCGCGGTCGGTTTTGATCCATGAAAACAAGTTTACTCGTCATCGTGCGGAAAGTTCTCCCGCTGTTCGTGCTGGCCGCCGTCTTTTTCCAACAGGCCAGCGCCGCAGAAAAGCCGCTCAACATTCTCCTGCTCTACGCGGATGATTGGCGGCACGACACGCTCGGTGTGGCAGGAAATCCGGTGGTGCAGACGCCGCAACTCGACCGGCTGGCACGCGAGGGGGTGCGCTTCACGCAGAACCGTGTCACCACTTCCATCTGTGGAGTCAGTCGCGCGTCGCTGTTCACGGGGCAGTGGATGGCGCGGCATGGGAATCGCGCGTTCGAGGCGTTCAAGACGCCGTGGGCGGAGACGTATCCGGGACTGCTGCGGACGAACGGCTACTTCACCGGGCACATCGGCAAGTGGCACAACGGGAAATTTCCGGCGGCGAGTTTTGATTTCGGTCGCGCCTATTCCGGCACGCATTGGATCACGAACCGGAACGGCACCAGTATTCACGTCACGCAGAAGAACGAGAACGACGCGCTGGAATTTCTCCGCGCGCGACCGCAGGAAAAACCGTTCTGCCTCACGCTCGCCTTCTTCGCCACGCACGCCGAGGATGGAAACCCGAAGCAATATCTGCCGCAGCCGGAGAGCATGAAACTATATCAAGACGTAACCATCCCCGTGCCGCGCAATGCCAGCGACGCGTCGTTTCGCCGGCTGCCGTCCTTCATCGCCAACGAGAAGAACGAAGGCCGCAACCGCTGGCGGTGGCGGTTCGACACGCCGGAGCGTTACCAGGAATACATGAAGAATTACTACCGCCTCGCCACCGAGGTGGACACGACCTGCGGGCGCGTGCTGGCGGAACTGGAGCGGCAAGGATTGCGAGACAGCACGCTCGTCATCTTCACCACGGACAATGGCTACTTCCACGCCGAGCACGGGCTGGCGGACAAGTGGTATCCGCACGAGGAGAGCATTCGCGTGCCGCTCATCGTGCGCGACCCGCGCATGGAAAAAGCGAAGCGTGGGCAGACCAATGACGATTTCACGCTGAACGTTGATCTCGCGCCGACCATCCTAGCGGCCGCTGGAATCAAAGCGCCGGCCACGATGCAGGGCCGCGACTTCGCGCCGCTCTACCTCGCGACCAACCAACCCGCATGGCGCACGGAGTTTTTCTACGAGCACGCGATCATCAGGAGCACGAACTTCATCCCGGCCAGCGAGGCGCTGGTGCGGAAGGACTGGAAATATTTTTACTGGCCGGATTTTCGGACGGAGCAGTTGTTTGATCTGCGCGCCGATCCGCAGGAGGAAAATGATCTCGTCGCGCAACCGGCGCAGACCGCTCGGCTCGCCGAGATGCGCCGGCGCTTCGCGGAACTCAAGGCCGCCGCCCGGTGAACCGGACCGTCCATCTTGCCGCCGGCGCGTGCTCGACGGCCGCCGTTTTGTCCGGCACCGTCGAAGGCATCGCCATCGAACTGGATCTGATATGAAATTCATCGCGCTACTCCTCCCGTGCCTGCTGGGTCTTCCGTGGTTCAGCCACGCCGCCGAGACGAACCGGCTGAACATTCTTTTCTGCTTCGCCGACGACTGGGGGCGCTACGCCAGTTGTTACGCGAAGCTCGACGCGGGACCGTCGTTAAATCAAATCGTCAAGACGCCGAACATTGACCGGGTGGCGCGCGAGGGCGTGATGTTCCGCAACGCCTTTGTCCCCGCGCCGTCCTGCACGCCGTGCCGCAGTTCGCTGCTCACCGGGCGTTACTGGTGGAACACGGATCGCGGCGCGATCCTGCAAGGCGCGGTGTGGAACACGAACCTGCCCAGCTTCCCGCTGCGGCTGCGCGACGCGGGCTATCACATCGGCAAGAGCTACAAGGTGTGGAGTCCCGGCAACCCGAGCGACGCGCCCTTCGGCGGGCAGAAGTTTGCCTACGAGAAGGCGGGCCGGCTGCCGAACAATTTTTCCGAGGAAGCGAGCCGGATGATTTCCAACGGCGTGAGTCTCGCGGAGGCGCGCGAAAAAATTCTCGGGCAAGTGCGCGGCAATTTCGACGCCTTCCTCGCCGACCGCCCAGCCGGCCAGCCGTGGCTGTATTTCTTCGGCCCCACCACGACGCATCGCACCTGGATCAAAGGCTCGGGCAAAAAACTTTGGGGCCTCGAGCCGGAGTCGTTGCGGGGTAAGATGCCGAAGTTTCTCCCCGACGTGCCGGAGGTGCGCGAGGACGTGGCGGATTATCTCGGCGAATGCCAGGCCTACGATTCGTACCTCGGCGTGCTGCTCAAACGATTGGAAGAAACCGGCGAACTCGAACGCACGGTCATTGTCATCAGCGGCGATCACGGGATGCCCGGCGTGCCGGGCGGCAAGTGCAACCTCTACGACTTCGGGACTGCCGTCGCGCTCGTGGCCCGCGTCCCTGGCGGCACCGGCGGGCGCGTGGTGGATGACTTCGTGAACCTCATGGACCTCGCGCCTACCTTCCTGGAAATCGGCGGCGCGAAAATTCCCGACGGCGTGAGCGGGCGCAGTCTCGTCGCGCAATTGAACTCGACGAACAGCGGACAAATTGATCCGACGCGCGACTTTGTGGTGACGGGCCGCGAGCGCCACGTCGGCTCCGCGCGGGAGGGCAACCTGCCGTATCCCATGCGCGCCATCCGCACGAAGGATTTTGTCTTCATCCGCAACTTCACGCCCGACCGCTGGCCGATGGGCGCACCCGCCAGCGTGACCGCCACGGGCGCACCGGGCGCGCGCGAACTGGAGACGAACACGCGCGCCGCCTTTGCCGACATGGACGCCGGCCCGACGAAGGCGTGGCTCATCGCGCACCGCGACGCGGCGGGCGGAAAGGAATTCTACGACCGCGCCTTCGCCAAGCGCCCCGCCGAGGAGCTCCACGACCTGCGCTCCGATCCCGGGCAGATGAAGAACGTGGCGGGCGAGCCGTCGTTCCTCGTGGAGAAGAACGCGCTGGCGAAACGCCTGATGAAAATTCTCACCGACACCGGCGACCCGCGCGTGACCGGCGACGGGCTCAAGTTTGAACGCGCGCCCTTCACCGATCCGGAGCGGGTCGCGCCGGCGAAACGCCCTTGACCAATCCACGCTGATGAAATTTCTCCTCCTGTGCCTGCTGTGTCTTCCGTGGTTCGCCTTCGCGGCGGAACAGCCGGCTCCGCCGAACATCCTCTTCGTCATCGCGGATCAGTGGCGCGCGCAGGCGTTTGGTTTCGCGGGCGACCCGAACGTGAAGACGCCGCACCTGGATCGCTTCGAGAAACAGTCCGTGCATTTCACCCAGGCCGTGGCCGGGATGCCGGTGTGTTCGCCCACGCGCGCCTCGCTGCTCACGGGGCAGCGACCGCAGACGCATGGCGTGTTCATCAACGACGTGCCGTTGAGCACGAACGCGGTGACGCTGCCGAAGGTGCTGAAGGCGGCGGGCTACGACACCGGGTGCATCGGCAAGTGGCATGTGGACGGCCACGGCAGCCGCTCGGCCTTCATCCCGCGCGAACGGCGGCAGGGTTTTGATTACTGGAAAGTTCTCGAATGCACGCACGCCTACAACAACTCGCCCTACTACGCGGATGGCCCGGAGAAATTGAAGTGGGAAGGCTACGACGCCATCGCGCAGACGCGGGATGCGCAGAATTATTTGCGTCAACGCGCGACGAACAGCCGTCCGTTCCTGCTCTGGCTCGCGTGGGGCCCGCCGCACAATCCTTACGAGACCGCGCCGCCGAAATACCGCGCGATGTATGCGCCGGAGAAAATTCAGCTTCATCCGAACGTGCCCGAGTCCGTGCGCGCGAAAGCCCGCCAGGAACTTGCCGGTTATTACGCGCACTGTACCGCGCTGGACGACGCCTTCGCCGATCTGCTGCGCACGCTGGATGAAACTGGTCTGGCGACGAATACCATCGTCGTCTTCACCTCCGATCACGGCGACATGCTTTGGTCGCAGAACCAGCAGCGCAAGCAGCGCCCGTGGGAAGAATCGTCGCGCGTGCCGATGCTGATGCGTTTGCCGAAATCTTTGGGGATCAAACCGCAGCGCCTCGCCGCGATCATCAACACGGAGGACGTGATGCCCACGTTGCTGAGCCTGGCGGGCATGACGATTCCGAAATCAGTCGAAGGCCTCGACTTCAGCGGGGCCATGCGCGGCGGTGTGGATCCTTCGGGTGGCGCCACGGTGCTGCGCTGCATCTCGCCGTTCGGAGAATTCACCCGCGCACGCGGCGGACGCGAGTACCGCGCGCTCCGCACCGCGCAACATACCTTCGTGCGCGCGCTCGACGGCCCGTGGCTGCTCTACGACAACGAGAACGATCCGTATCAGTTGAACAATCTCGTCGGACAGTCCGCCTACGAACCGCTCCAGAAGAAACTCGACACGATGTTGAAACAAAAACTCGCCGCCCAGCGCGACGCCTTCCGCCCCGGCCCCGAATACATCCGCCAATGGAACTACACCGTGGACACCAATGAAACTGCCCTCTACCGCCCGTGAGATACGGAGCCGGACGTTTGCCGTCTGGTTCGCCATCACTTGTTTGGCCGCAGTTTTGACTGCGGCGGAGCGTCCGAACGTCGTCATTTTTCTCGCCGATGATTCGGGCTGGGGCGACTACGGCAGCAGCGGCAACACGCAGTTGCGGACGCCGAACATTGACTCGCTCGCGCGCGGCGGTGCGTCGCTGGATCGCTTCTACGTCTGCGCGGTTTGCTCACCGACGCGCGCGGAATTTCTCACCGGTCGTTATCATCCGCGCACCGGTGTGCGAGGCGTCTCGACCGGACAAGAGCGGTTGAACACCGACGAGAAGACGCTGGCGGATGCGTTCAAGGCGGCGGGCTACGCGACTGGTGCCTTTGGCAAATGGCACAACGGCTCGCAGTGGCCGTATCATCCGAACGCACGCGGCTTCGATGATTACTACGGCTTCACCTCCGGCCATTGGGGCGAGTACTTTGATCCGCCGCTGGAACGCAACGGTCAGCCCGTGCGAGGGAAAGGATTCATCGCGGATGATTTCACGAGCCGTGCGATTGAGTTCATCGAGAAGAATCGAGAGAAGCCCTTCCTCTGCTACGTGCCGTTCAACACGCCGCATTCGCCGTGGGCCGTGCCGGACGAATACTGGCAAAAGTTCAAAAACAGACCGCTCACCCAGCGCGCCACCGACGCCAGCAAAGAGCAGTTGGAGCAAACCCGTTGCGCGCTCGCCATGATGGAGAACCTAGACGCGAACGTGGGCCGCGTGCTCAAGCGCCTCGACGAGCTCAACCTCGCGACCAACACCATCGTGATTTACTTCTCCGACAACGGCCCGAACGGACACCGCTGGACCGGCGCCATGAAAGGTACCAAGGGAACGACGGACGAAGGCGGCGTGCGCTCGGTGTTCTTCCTGCGCTGGCCGGCGGGCGGGATCAGAGCCGGTACGGTGGTGAAGGAAATTTCCGGCGCGATTGATCTGCTGCCCACGCTCACCGCGCTGGCCGGCGTAAAGCGCGTGGGTGACAAGCCGCTCGACGGCCGCGACCTCTCGCCGCTGTTGCGCGGTGAATCCGTGGCGTGGCGTGACCGGCTGATCTTCTCGCACCAGAACGGCAATGTCAGCGCCCGCTCGCAACAATACCGCCTGGACAATCGCGGTGCGCTCTTCGACATGCTGGCCGACCCCGGCCAGACGAAGGACATCGCGGTTGAGAAATCCGACATCGCCGCGCAGATGACGAAGGCCGTGGCCGACTGGCGTGCGGAAGTGTTGCCGAAGTCGAAGGACGACCGGCCGTATCCCGTCGGCTTCGCGGAATTCCCGCGCACTCCGCTGCCCGCGCGCGACGGCATCCCGCATGGCGGCATCAAGCGCAGCGCCGGCGCACCGAACTGCTCCTACTTCGTCAACTGGACGAGCCTCGACGACCAGATGACGTGGGACATCGCCGTGAACACGACCGGCCATTACGACGTGGAGATTCTTTACACCTGTCCCGTCGCCGATGCCGGATCGACCATTGAACTGGAATTCAACGGCGCGAGGCTCACCGGAAACGTCGCACCCGGCTGGCATCCTCCGCTCTACACAAACCAGGACACCATCGCGCGGCCCGCCGGTGAATCGCGCATGAAGGAATTCCGCCCGCTCCACCTCGGCGCGATTCGTCTCGATAAAGGCCGCGGCCCGCTCACGCTCCGCGCACGGAAGATTCCCGGCCAAGGCGTCATGGATGTCCGGCAGTTGAACCTCACCCTTCGAAAATAAAAACATGCACCCGATACGTCTTCTCCTCCTGGTGTTCCTTGGGCTGGGCGCCGGTCACGGCTTGGGGCAGGTCGAAGACAGGAGGCGGGGAACAGTGAAGAGTTTTCTTGGTAAATCATGGATGGTAAATCATGGATGGTGAATCATGGGGAGAAGGAAAAAGGGACTTGTTGAGTTTGCATCTCGTTGAATGTCTTTTCCCATGATTCACCAAAAATAATTCACCCCATGCCCATCGAACTCTCCACCC
>JBBQYK010000213.1:0-8907 GCA_038208765.1 Verrucomicrobiota bacterium | reverse complement strand
CCTGAAGTGGGCCAATCGCACGCGCACCGCCATCGTCACGCGCGGCTCGGGCACGGGACTGAGCGGCGGCAGTCTGCCCTCCACCGATTGCGTCGTGATGTGTACGGTGAAGATGGACAAGATTCTGGAAACGGATCGCGCGAATCTCACCATGCTGGTCGAGCCGGGCGTGACCACGATTCAAATCGCCGAGGAGGCCGCGCGCGCCGGGCTCTTCTATCCACCCGATCCCGGCTCGATGAAAATTTCCACCATCGGCGGCAACGTCGCGGAGAATTCCGGCGGGCTGCGCGGGCTGAAATACGGCGTCACGCGCAACTACGTCATGGGCATGGAAGTCGTCATTCCGAATGGTGACGTGACGTTTCTGGGCAACAAGTGCGTGAAGGATGTCGCGGGCTACTCCATGCGCGACCTGTTCATCGGCAGCGAAGGCACACTCGGCGTGATCACGAAAGTGTTGCTCAAGTTGATTCCGAAGCCCGCGACGAAGAAGACGATGGTTGCGACCTATTCGCAGATGGACGCGGCGGCGGAGACCGTCTCGGCGATCATCGCGGCGCAGATCATTCCCTGCACGCTGGAGTTCCTCGACCGCACCACGATTCATTGCGTCGAGGATTACGCGAAGATTGGTCTGCCGCTGGATTGCGAGGCGCTGCTGCTCATGGAGACGGATGGACATCCCGCCGTGGTCGCCGAGGAAGCGGCGGCGATGGAACGCATCGCGCGCGAGCACGGCTGTCTCGAAGTGCGCGTGGCGGCGGACGAGGCCGAGGCGAACAAACTCGCCAGCGCGCGGCGCTCGGCGTTCTCCGCGCTGGCCCGGGTTGCGCCCACGACCATTCTCGAAGATGCCACGGTGCCGCGCAGCGAACTGGCGCACATGATTCGTTTCGTCGAGATGATCGCCAAGAAACACCGCCTGAAGATCGGCACCTTCGGTCACATGGGCGACGGCAATTTGCATCCGACCTTTCTCACCGACGAGCGCAACAAAGAAGAGATGCACCGCGTGGAGGAAGCGTTCGTGGAAATCTTCGACGAAGCGATTCGCCTCGGCGGAACCATCACCGGCGAACACGGCATTGGCGTGGCCAAGAAAAGTTTTCTGCCCAAGTTCGCCGGCGACGTGCAGATGCGCCTGATGCGCGACCTGCGCCGCACGCTCGACCCGAACGGGATTCTCAATCCGGGAAAGATGTTCGACTAAAGCCGTGCTCACTCGCTCATGCTGAAAGTCAAAGACACGCTGCGGGCCACGGTGAACCTCACCTACGACGGGCGGGTGATTAAGGTTTTTCACGGGCCGAGCGCGCTGGAGCGGTTCGACAACGAGGTGCGCGTTCTCAAATACCTTGAGGCGCGCGGCTGCCATTTCGTTCCGCGCGTGCTGGAGGCCGACCGCGATCAACTCCGCCTGGTGACCAGCAACTGCGGTTCGCGCGTCGAGCATCTCGACGAGAAGCGCACGAAGGAACTCTTCGCGGAGTTGGAACCGTTCGGCGTGCGGCACGACGACGCGGACATGCGGAACATCACCTACCGCCGCTCCGACGGGCGCTTCTGCGTGATTGATTTCGAGTTCGCCACCATTCTCTCCGACCCCGAGACGCCACCAAAAGCATGAGCAACCCATCCACGGCTGCGGCCACATCGCTGCAATGGTTCGGCTGGACCGAGGTCGGCAAGGTGCGTCCGCACAATGAAGACTCGTTCGTCGCCCTGCGCTTCGATGCGCGTGAAGTGCAGCGGCTCGGCAAGTTCGGCGCGGCTCCGCTGACCAGCCACGATTTCGCCTTTGCCGTGTGCGACGGGATGGGCGGCGCGAAGGCGGGCGAGTATGCGAGCAAGATTGCCGTGGAGAAAATCACCACGCTGCTGCCGCGCTCCTTCCAGCAAAAAGCCAGCGGGCTGGAGTCCGGTTTCTCGGACGTGCTCACCGAGTTGTTCACGCAGGTTCACCAGGCGCTGGCCTATCTCGGCCAGAGCTACGATGAATGTCAGGGCATGGAGACCACCATGAGCCTCGGCTGGTTCACGCCGGGCTGGATGTACTTTGGGCATGTCGGCGACAGCCGGATTTATTTTCTCTCGAAGCGCGACGGCACGCTGAAGCAACTCACACACGACGACACCTACGTGGGCTGGCTTTTCCGCACCGGGCAGATCAACGAGCGCGAGGCGCGCACGCATCCGCGCCGCAGCGTGCTGCAAAAGTCTTTGGGCGGGAACAATCAGTTCGTAGATCCGCAAGTCGGCGCCGTCGGCTGCGAGCCGGGTGATGTCTTCCTGCTCTGCTCGGATGGGTTGGTCGATGGACTCTACGATCATCACCTGCTGGACGTGCTGAACGCGCCGCTGGTGGAGGGATTCAATCCTGCGCAAAAGCTTGTCGCCGAATCCGTGGCGAACTCCGGGCGTGACAACACGACGGCACTGGTCATCCGCGTGGGGTGAATTTTTCCAACGGAAAGGGGCGTCCGCTTACGCCATCTGGCAAGCCTCCGCCGGCTGGCTCCACGCGAGCGGCAGCACGAGGTCGTGCAGTTCCGGGCGGTGAAAGTGGACGACGATCTGCGCGTCGCCGAGGGCGTGGGCGCGGGAGTAAAGCACCGCCGCCTGGGTGGTGACGAAGTCACGGGCCTGCGCCGGGTCGCTCGTCCAGTCGCCGTTGCGGACGTAGTAGAGGCGGGTGCGGGAATGCTGGAGGAGCAGGTGGCGGTTTTCAGAAGTGTTCTTCATGTTGTGCGTTGCTTGTTTTCCGGTCGTGGACCCGCAGTTTGTAAGGGCGCGACGGGTGGGCGGACAATTCGTAGGACTACGGTGGCGCGGCTCCGGGAGAGACGGGGTGGGGCAGACTCCAAATTTCAAATCCCAAACAAGTTCCGGGCCGGAGATTTTCCCGAAACTCTCCCGACCTTGCCCACGTCATTTCATCGTCACCCGGAAAAAATGTGGCGGAGTTTCTCTCCGCGCCGCGCATTCTCTCTCGGACGACCCAAACTCTATGGAAAATGCACGCACCTCGTGCCGGTGTGCCCGATGGCAGCCGGCGGCTTTTGACACGCTACCCTTCCATTCATCCGCCTCTTTTTTGATGCACCCCACGACCCCCCCGCTCATGAACACCCGAACGCAACACTGGTTTTCCACTCGTCTTCTCGCCGCCTGGCTCCTGGTGGCACTGCTGCTGTGGTGCGTGGCCGGTCGCGCCGCCAGCGTGGGACCGGCGGGCTACACGAATGACTTCACGCTGCGCCCGGCGGCGGCGGACTGGGCCACGGTGAGCATCGTGGGCACGCCGAGTGACGTTTACGACCTGGACAACGACGTGAGCACCAATGTGATGTACTCGAGCGCGGTCGTGAGTTTTCAAGTGGTGTCGAATGTAAACGCGCTGCCGGCGCAGTTGACCAACGCGACGTGGAGTTCCCCCGGCGGCTTCATCCAGACCCGTCCGAACAGCAGCCGCGCCACGGCGTTGATAGGCAAGTTCGTCAACAACACGGGGACGAACGCGGCGGAGATCCGGATCGCCTATCAATTACAGATGGCGGGCCTGCTGGCGACGGAGGACGCGGGCAAGGGCACGCATGTCTATTATAGTTTGAGCGGCCTGGCCGGAAGCTGGGTGCCGTTGCCGACGTTAAACAATCTGACCAACACCGGGACGTTCGGCCAGAGTGCCAGCTTCGCGCTTTCCTGGGCCGATGGCGCAAGCCTGTTCATCTTGTGGGCGGACGATAACACGGCGGTCGGCAACGACGCGGCCAACCAGATCGACAACTTCTCCCTCACCGTCACGCTCGGCGCCCAGCCCACGCTCACGATGCAACTGGCTGCGCCGACGAACGGCGCGTTCTTCCTCTCCGGCGCGACCCTCGCGGCGTCCTCCGCCGTGGCCTACGGGACGCCGCCGCACTCGGTGGAATATTTTCTGAGCGCAGGCGCGGGTAACACCGCTTTCGTGTCGGCGGGTTCGAGCACGACGCCTCCGTACTCCGTGAATCTCGCGGGGCTAACGGCGGGAACTTACAACCTCTACGCCGTGGTCACGGACAGCGCGGGCGTGCCGGGAAGCTCGCGTTCCGCGACGAATACTTTCACCGTCGTGAACACCATCAGCGTGGCGCTGGCCGCTCCGGCGGACGGCGCGACGATGGAGAACAGCGTGAACGTCATCGGCACCGCCACGGTCACGGGCGGGACCACGCCGTACTCGGTGCAATTTTTCCTCGACGGTCTGAGCAGCGGCGCGGCGGTAACGGTGGAGCCGTTCAGCCGGGACTTTGGTTTCCTGACCATTGGCGATCACACGATTCGCGCCACGGTCACGGACGGGCGGGGCTGGGCGAGCAATTCTCTCCTTCACACCGTTCACATCACCGGACCGCTCGGCGTAACGCTGACGCCGACGAACGGCGCGGTGCAGCCGTTTGGTTCGGCGCTGGTGCTGACGGCGTTTCCGCTCGGTGGCAATGGCCCGTATTCCGTCTCGTTCTTCACCAACGGCGTTTCCGCCGGCACGGTGGCCGTGCCGCCGTATCAATTGAATCTCGGCGCGGTGCCGGTGGGCGACTACGCCTGCCATGTGGTGGGCACGGACAGTTCCGCGCCAGCGCCGCAGGTGGCGAGTTCCGGCACCAACACCATTACCATCGCGCCCAACCCGTTGATGGCGACGCTGACCGCGCCGGTTCAAGGCCAGCTCGTCACCGCCGGGCTGCCGTTCAATCTCGCGGCGGGCGCGTCCGTTCTCTCGCCCGTTACGGTGAGCAGCGTGGAATTCTTCTTCGACGACGTGTCGGCGGGCGTGGACGCCAGCGCGCCGTTCACGGCGGCGGTGGTTCCCGCGCTCGGCAACCACTCGGCCTACGCGGTCGCGACGGATTCCTTGGGCCGGCAGAGTTTCTCGGGCACCAACACGTTCACCGGCACCACGCCGCCGACGGCGGCCGTGGTCGGACCGGCGGGCTACACGAATGACTTCAGCACGCAGCCTTCGGCGGTGGATTGGAGCACCCTCAGCATCACGGGCACCGCAGGCGATGCCTACACGATGGACACGGAGGTGAACGCCGTCATCACGTCGGCGGTCGTGACCAACCGCACCACGTCCGCCGCCGGCGACCCGCCCCCGCAACTCGCGGCCGCCGTGTGGGCCTCCGCCGGATTTTATTTGCAGACCCGTCCCACGGGCAACCGCTACACGGTGCTGCTCGGCCGGTTCCTGAACCAGACCGGGACCAACGCGACCGAGATCAACGTGTCCTATCTCTTCACCGTGGCCGCCGCCTCCTCGGTGGAAGACATTGGCACCCGCTTCTATTACAGCTTCACCGGATTGGCCGGCAGTTGGACGAATGTGGCGGCGTTGAACACCTTGCAATCAGTCAACGGCAGCACCAATCGCAGCGCCCGCCTCGCCTTGAACTGGACCAACGGGGCCAGCCTGTTTCTCGCCTGGGCGGACGACAACGGGCCTGGAACCGGTGGGGCTGGCACGGACGGTGCCAACCAGTATGACAACTTCTCGCTGACGGTGACGGCGGGGGTGCCGCCGTTCTTCGCCGTGAACGTGACCTCCCCGACGAACACGCAGCTCTACCTCACCGGCACGCGCATCATGACGGCAGCGGCGGTCGCGAGCGGCGCCAGTCCGTACTCGGTGGAATACTTCACGAACAGCGGCGCGGGGAATCTGAACTTCGCTTCGGCGGGTGTCAGCACGACCTTGCCCTACGAAGTCGCGCTCGCGGCGCTGCCGGCGGGAGACTACCACCTCTACGCCGTGGCGACCGACAGCGCGCTGGTCAGCACGAACTCGCTGACCAATTCCTTCCGCGTCGCGGACCCCATGGCCTTCGCGCTCACCGCACCGGCGGACAACACCACGCTGGACAACGCCACGCCCGTTGTGGGCGTGACCACCGTCGCGGGCGGCACGCCGCCGTACGCGGTGCAATTTTTCCTGGATGAGACGCCCGCGGGTTCGCCAGTGCTGGGGCCGCCCTACGAATACAATTACGGCGCGCTCTTCGTCGGCCCGCACACGGTGCGCGCGACGGTGACGGACGCGCGCGGGTGGACGAGCAATTCGCTCACGCACGCCCTCCACATCACCGGCGGCCTGGGCGTGACGCTCGCGCCGACGAACGGCGCGGTCTTCAGCTTCGGCACGTCGCTCGTACTGACGGCCAACGTGGCCGGCGGCATCGCGCCCTACGCCGCGACGATTTTTTTGAACGACCAACCCGTCGCCTTCAGCGCGCCGCCGTACTCGACCAATCTGGGTTTCTTGCCGCCCGGCCGTTACACGAGTTACGTGGCGGCGGCGGACAGTTCGCTGCCGTCCGCGCAGCAGGCGTTCTCGACAACTAACGTCTTCACGATTCTGGACAACCCGCTGGCCGTCACGCTCACCGCGCCGACGAACGGGCAGGCGGCCGTGGTCAGCGTGCCGGTCGCGCTTGCGGCGACGGCGGCGGTCAATGCGCCCGTCACGATTACGAGCGTGGAATTTTTCTACGACGGCATCTCCGTTGGCGTGGACACGAACGCGCCGTTCGCCGGCACGACCAGCGCGCCGGGCGCGGGCGAGCACGTCTTCCTCGCCCTGGCCACAGACTCGCTCGGACGCACCGCCCTCTCTGCGGTCAGCACCTTGACCTACATTGTGGATCCGCTCGCGAACAACCTCTTCGTCAGCCGCATCGAACTCGGCACTCCGGCCAGCGTGAGCGCGAACAACACCGGCGCGAACACTCAGCAGGGCGAGCCGACCTTCCAGTTCGGCGGCGGGCTGCCGACCATCATCTGGGGCGCGACGCTGTGGTGGCGCTGGGTCGCGCCGTTCAATGGCGCGGTCACGATGGACACCTTGGGCAGCGAAATTAACACCGTGCTCAGTGTCTATACCGGAGCCGCCGTGAACGGCCTGACGCTGGTGCAGCGGAATGACGAGGCACCGGGCCTGATCAATGTGAGCCGGGTGACCTTCAACGCCACGGCGGGAACAGAATATCAAATTCAAGTCGGAGGGCAGGGCGGCTTCGGCAGCCCCGTGGCGCAGGGGGCGTTGCAATTGAACCTCGCCATGCCGCCCTTCGTCGCCATCACCAATCCGGCGGCGGGCGCGACTTTTCTCGTGGGCGATCTGATCGCCGTGGACGCGGTCGCCGTGCCGACCGTCGGCGCCGTCACGAACGTCAGCCTCTATCGCGGCACGACGTTCCTCGGCAGCGCGGACGCCGCGCCCTACAGCTTCGTGGTCAGCAATTCGCCGGCGGGGACGAATGCGTTTTACGCCGTGGCGCGGGACAGCATCGGGCAGCTCGGCACCTCCGCCGTGGTGCGCGTGCTGGTCGCGAACCTTGGCCTCACCCTCACTTCGCCTCTGGACGGTTCGATTGTCACCGGCACCAATCCCATCACGGCCGCCGTCTTTGCCGCGCTCCCCGTCGGCCAGATTACGAACGTGAATTTCTTCGTGGATGGAATTTCTTTTGGCACCGCCACCGCCGCGCCGTTCACCGCCCTCTGGAGCAACGTGACTGGCGGCTCGCATCGCATCACGGCCACTGGCCAGGATGATTCGGGCAACCACTACGTCGCCACGCCCGTCAACTTCGGCGTCGCCTTCACGCTGATCGCCTCGAACTCGAACTGGCGTTACCTCGACAATGGCACCGACCAGGGCACGAACTGGATTCAACCCGGCTTCGATGACAGCGGCTGGAGCAACGGCCTCGCTGAACTCGGCTACGGCGACACGGACGAGGCCACCGTCGTCGCGGACAACGGCTCGCCAGGCTACGTCGCGGGCGACACCGACCGCTTCACCACCACGTATTTCCGCCGCCGCTTCACGGTCGCCAATCCGCTGACTTTCACCGCCCTTAACTTCGCACTGGAGCGGGACGACGCCGCCGTGGTGCATCTGAACGGACGCGAGATTTTCCGCGTCAACCTGCCCGTCACGCCTGCGGCCATCACCTACCAGACGCTGGGACTCAGCAGCGTCGAGGACACGCTCGACCTCTTCACGCTCCACCCGACGAACCTGGTCGCGGGCGACAACATTCTCGCCGTGGAAATCCATCAGCAGTCTGCGAACAGCTCGGACATCAGCTTCAACCTCGACCTGCGTGCCGCGCCGGTCATCATCTACAACCTGCTGCCCGCCGTCGCGCTGACCGCGCCGACGAACACGCAATACTTCCTCGCGCCGGCCAGTGTCGCGCTCGCCGCCACCGCCTCGGACGATGATGGTGTGGTGACCAACGTCGCGTTCTTCGTCGATGGCGTGAAACTCGGCGACGACGCCACCGCGCCGTACGAATTCACCTGGAACAACCCTTCCATCGCCGCGCACACCGTGACGGCGGTGGTGACGGATGATCTCGGCGGCACGACGGTTTCCACGGCGGCGTCGATTGTGGTTTATGACGGGGCCGGCACGCCCGTCGCGGCCATTACCAGTCCGGCGGACGGGGCGATCATGGAAGGGCCGACGAACCTGCTCATCACGGCCACGGCGAACGCCATCACCGGCGTGACCAACGTGGAGTTTCTGGCGAACGGAATTTTGTTCGGCAGTTCTGCCACGCCGCCCTACACGGCGATTTGGTCTTCGTCATTCTTGAGCAACGGCCTGCAAGCCGTGGCCATTGACGCGAATGGCGTGCGCGGCACTTCACTCGTGGTGAGCGTGACCATCACCATTCCGCCGACCAACGTGATCGCGCCCACCATCGCCACGCAGCTTCCGCTGGCCTACGCGACGATTACGAATCTCACGAACATTACTGTGCGCTTCAGCGAGCGCGTGCAGGGTGTGGACGCCGCCGACCTGCTGATCAACGGTTTGCCGGCGAGCAGCGTTGTGGCCGCGCCGAGCGGCTC
>JBBQYK010000212.1:0-8929 GCA_038208765.1 Verrucomicrobiota bacterium | reverse complement strand
GTGACGCCCTCCTGTTCCTGCAAATGCCGAATGTGCGAGACGAGCATGATGCCATTGCGCGTAGCGATCCCGAAGACGGTGATGAAGCCGACGAGCGACGCGATGGAAAGAGTTCCGCCAGAGATGAACACTCCGACGACGCCACCGATAAGCGCCAGCGGAAGATTCAACATGATAAGAATGGCGTCGCGCGCAGAGCGAAACGCGAGGTGCAGCAGGAAAGCGATGCCGATGACGACACCGATACTGAGCAAGCCGAGCAGCTTGTTCGCTTCGCGGGCGCTCTCGAACTGGCCGCCGTATTCGACGCGATAGCCTTGCGCGGCCGAAACGATCGGGTCCACGCGCTTGCGCACGTCATTCACGACGGAAGTCACGTCGCGGCCGGCCACGTTGCACATCACGACCATCTTCCGCTCGACTTGTTCGCGGTTGATGATGTTCGGACCCGTTTCTCGGCGCACGTCGGCGACGCTCTTCAACGGAATCTTTGCGCCGCCCGGCGTATCGACCAGCACGTCATTCAACTCTTCGGGCCGATGCAGACGGTCTTCGCCGAGCTTCACCACGAGGTCGAAAGAGTTTTGCCCTTCGAGCACGCGCGAGACAGTCACGCCTTGCAAGGCTGCTTCAAGTGTCCTCGCGACATCGCGAACGAGAAGACCGTGCCGCGCCATTTCGTGGCGATTGAAGTGGACCTTCACGATTGGAATTTCCAGTTGCTGTTCGAGCGACAGGTCCACCACGCCCGGCACCGCCTCCATCGCTTTGCGCGCCTGCTCGCCGAGACTGCGCAGTTTGCTGAAGTCGGTGCCGAAAATCTTCACGGCCACATTCGCGCGCGTGCCGGACAGCATGTGATCGATGCGATGCGAAATGGGCTGGCCAATCGTCACGTTCATGCCGGGCACGAGTGAGAAGTCTTTGCGCAGTGCGCCGAGGAATTCCTCCTTGCTCCGCTTCTGCATCTTCAACGAGACATCGAGTTCAGCCGACTCGACGCCTTGCGCGTGTTCATCGAGTTCAGCGCGACCCGTGCGGCGCGCGACGGACACGACTTCGGGATGCTCAAGCAGCGTCTTTTCCACGACGCGGCCCAGCTCATCCGATTGCGCGAGCGAAGTTCCCGGAAGCGTCACGGCACTGATCGTCAGAGAACCTTCATTGAACTCCGGCAGAAACGCGCGGCCCATGAATGCCACGCCCACCAGCGCAGCCACGAAAAGAACCAGCGCTGGAACCGTGACGACCCACGGATGTTTGAGCACAGGATTGAGAATGGAACTGTAGCGGGCTTTCAACCAATGAACGGTGCGCGGCTCACGGCCTTCGCGAACGACTTTGCTCCGGGGCAGAAGCAGCAGGCAGAGCACAGGCGTCACTGTCACCGCAACGATCAGCGACGCGAGCAATGCGACCACGTACGCTTCGCCGAGCGGCTTCAACAATCGGCCTTCGACGCCAGACAGAAAGAAGATGGGCGTGAAGACGAGCACGATGATGAGCGTGGCGAACAGGATGGAATTCCGAATCTCGACACTCGCGTGATAAACGACATCAAAAGCGGATTTGCGATGTGACTCCGGCAATGTCGAGTTCTCGCGCAGGCGGCGGAAGACGTTCTCTACATCGATCACGGCATCATCCACCAGCGCGCCAATGGCGATGGCCATGCCGCCGAGCGTCATCGTGTTGATGGTGGCGCCAAACGCTTTCAACAGCAGAACCGTCGTGACAAGCGAGAGCGGAATCGCCAGGACCGTAATCAAAGTCGCACGCGCGTTGGCCAGAAAGACGAGCACGATAATCACGACCAGAATGCCGCCGTCCCGCAATGCGTGCGTCACGTTTCGCACCGCGATGGAAATAAAGTCAGCCTGGCGAAAGATGTGACGATTGATCGTCATGCCGTCCGGCAGCTTCGACGAAATGTCGTCCAGAACCGTATCGAGCTGCTTCGTCAGTTGAAGCGTGTTGGCCCCCGGCTGCTTCTGAATTCCCAGAATCACGGCGGGCTTCATGTTGGCGGACCCTTCGCCTCGCTTCGGCGCAGCGCCGATGACGACTTCCGCAATGTCCGCGATGCGCGTCGGAGTTCCATTGGTTGCAAACACAACGGTGCTCGCGATGTCTTCGAGCGTGCGCACACGACCCACGCCGGTGACGAGGTATTCCGCGCCACCCGTCGTGATGAAACCAGCGGAGACGTTCTCGTTGGCCGACGCCACCGCGCGTGTGACTTGGTCGAGCGTGACGCCGTAGGCGAGCAGCTTTTCGGCGGAGACTTTCACCTGATACTGCTTGGTGTCGCCGCCAATGGGCGTGACTTGCGACACGCCCGCAACGGCGAGCAACCGACGACGAATCACGGTCTCGGCAGTCGTGCGCAGTTCGATGGCGCTGTGTTTTTCCGAAGTGAGCGAGATAAAGAGAATTTCGCCCATGATGGAACTCACGGGCGCGAGGATGGGGCGTTCCACTTCGGGCGGCAGTTCGTTTGCCACGAGAGTGAGCTTTTCGGTCACGACCTGGCGCGCGGCCATGATGTCCGTTCCCCAATCGAACTCGACCCACACGACCGAAATGCCGACCGCGGTCGAAGAACGCACGCGCCGCACGCCCGATGCGCCATTCATTGCAGCTTCGATGGGAAAGGTAATTTGACTCTCAACTTCTGTTGGCGCCATCCCGTGCGCTTCCGTGATGACGGTGACTGTCGGCGCTGTGAGATCGGGAAAGACATCAACCGGCATCCGCACCGCCGTGTAGCTCCCAACGCACAGCAAAACGAACGCCGCCACGAGCACGAGCGCGCGATTGCGCAGTGACCAGTGAATGAGTTTGTCGATCATGGCAGGAGTGTTGTTGGCAGAATCATGGGTGGCAGAATGATGTTTTTTTGGGAGAGGGATTGAGCGGTGCTCAAGCCGAAGTGCTCAGCGTTGGTCAAAAAGGTCTTCTTAGTTTTCGTTTCCATGGTTTTGCCACCCATCATTCTGCCAACCCCTCCCGGGTGTTGGTGGTGAATTCGATGTTCGCGTGGTTGAGATTGATCCACTGCACCGCGCGCAGACGAGTGTGCGACAAGAATCGCCGCTGGTGTTCTCGCATCTCTTCCCACGCCCGGGTTATCGCGGTGCAGGCGAACGCGACGTCTTCATTCAGCAGACACACAGGCTGGGTGCCGATAGCTGCGCCACCGTCAAATACCTCCACGCCGCGGCACATGCGCGCCGCGCCGCCAAAGAAATGGATGATGGCCTCGCGGTAGAGCGCGACTTCGAGGTAAGCGCCCCAGTCGGCCAGCAATTCAAGGAAGACAGATTTCAGCCGCCCACTATCGGCGTCCAACTCGCGCCAGCCTCGGTCCACAAATCGGAATTGCTTGCGCGCAGCTTCGTCCAGCGTCGTCGAGACGAACTCATGCTGGACCCGGTGCGGGCGCAGATTGATCAGGAGCGCATGCCGCAGACCGGCGAGGAACAAATAGTGCAAGGCCTGGGCCTGATGCGCGCTCACGAGGACTTCGGCGGTCTTGACTTCGAGAGGGACACCGCGAACGAACAGCAGGTCCATGAAGTAGTCCTTCGCAAAGTCCAAGTGGGTCGCGCGAAGGCGCACTTCCGCTTCGACCGGGCTGACGCCGCGCGTCACGCAACGGGCGGCGATGAGTCGTTTGAACAAAGTTTCGTCCAGCAACCGGCCATACTCGTTGTGAACGTCGAACGCCACCCCCAGCACCTGATGCGCGACGACGTGAAACTCTTCCTGCGAGAACACGCGGATGGGGGAATCAATGTGAATAGGCATACGATGAGATTGGCAGAATCATCGGTGGCAGAATGATGTTTTCTGGGGAAGTGGGTTGCGCAGTTCTTGAACAAGATTTATCGGCGTTGGTTAAGTAGGTCTGGTCAGTTTTCGTTCTCATGGTTTTGCCACCCATCATTCTGCCAACCCTCAATGCGCGTGCCCGTGCGCGGGAATCACGGACGACACCGACGCGAGGCGAATCGCATACGCGCCTTTCGTCACGACGCGTTCGCCTTCGCTCAGCCCCTCTTTGATTTGCACCCAATTGCCGTCGCGAATACCGAGTGTCAGCGTGCGCTTCTCAAACGTTTCGCCCGCCACTTGCACGAACGCGACGAACTGGCCGTCCTCCTCAACAATGGCGGAATCGGGCACAGCCAGCGTGTTCTCGGCGTGCGAGGTTTCCGCGTAGAGCGTCACCGCTTCCCCGACGCGCAAACGGCCATCAGCGTTCGGCAACTCGTAAAAGAGCGGCAGTGTGCGCGTTTGCGCATCCACCTGAATGCCGGCAAACACCAGCCGCCCTTTCCCCTCGCCGAGAATCGGCTGAAACTTTCCGCGCTCGGCGGACAGTTCATAACTCGCACCTTTCGCGTCGCTCAAACGCCGGGCATCTGCTTCGGGAACTTTCGCTTCGATGAACACGGTGCGTGCGTCGAGAATCGTGAAGAGCGGACGCTCGGACGCAATGTATTCTCCCACAGCCACGCCGAGTTGACTGACAACGGTTCCCACTATCGGCGCTTTCAATTCCAGGACAGGCTGTCCGCCATTCGTCTTCGCGCCGAGGCCGGTCGTGACACTGCGATACGTTGCCTGCAACGAGAGTGCGGCGTTGTAGTTCGCCTGTGCGGTTTTGAGAGCGAACTCGGCTTCCTGCACTTCGCGCTGCGTCTTGGCTTCCGCTTTGCCGAGAGCGTCGATGCGCTTGAAGGCCAGGTCAGATTGTTCGAGCGCGAGTTTGGCGCGCGTTACTTCCGCTTCGGCTCCCACCATTCGCGCGCCGATTTCGGAGAACGAAGGTTGCAGCAATGCGAGCGTTTGGCCCGCTTCGACTTTGTCGCCGATGACCGGCCACGCTTGGCCTTCGATTGGAAGCAAACGCCCCGCAATGGGAGCATTCACCGACGCGAGCAAGCCAGGCTTCGCCGTCACGGTCGCGGGCACACGCACACGCTCAATGAGCGTGCGCTTCGTGACCGGCTCCGCCTTCGACAAGATTTTCCATTGCTGCTCTTTCAGGAAGCTGATGCCTTCCGGCGCTTCGGGAAACTCGGCGTGCGCCGATTTGTGTGCGTCCGCAAAGACTGCAATGGTCCCGAGAGAGATCGTCTTGTCCTGAACTACGACTTGGACTTGCCACTTGCCCGGCTGCGCAAAGGTCAGGCCTGGCAGATAAATTCCCGCACGCGCGGGCGCTGCCTGGAGATGTTCGACCGGATCGCCACCGTTGTGCTGAAGAAGAAACTTCACCGACCCTTCGCGGCGCGGCGCCAACGTCTCCAGATCCGTCACGTGAGTAACAAACGTCATCGGCTTGCCGGCCACTGGCGCCTTGTGTTCGGCGAAGATTTCGTAGCCATTCGTCCATACGGTGATCTGCGTCGTTTTCTCCTCGTGCTCGTGCGCGGCTTCTCCGTTGTTTGCGTGTCCGCCGTCGGCCTCGTGAGAGTGGCCACTCTTGGAGCGGTTGCAGCCAGTCAGCAATGACACTGCCGCTGCAACCGCCGCCAGAGAGGCAAGGACGTTGAAAGGATTAGTGCGCACGGTGCATCGACCCTTTCGGGAATGTGACCTTTACGTCCTTGAAGGTTTTACCCTTGAGCGTGATGGATGGAATGACCGCGTTGAAGTTGGTCGCAGTCTTCACCCAATCTGCCGTTCCTTCAAACAGGCTGGATTCTTTCGCCAATGGTTTTCCCGGGGCCGGCACGCGATGGAAGGTCAGCCTTTCCTGCTTGCCGCCGATGGTTGCGACCATGTCGAACGATGCTTCGGGCACCTTCACGTAATTTGCGACGTGTCCATCCAGCACATACGCCTGGAGGCGCCCCTTCTCCGCATCGCGAACCAACTCCAGGTGATAGCCGTGCGAGCCAACGACGACGGGCGTCCCACCGTGCGGCGGTCCCTTGAACGCATCCGCAGAATACGAATTGGAAATGCCCAGCACAGTCGCGAGGTAAACGGTCATCAAAACAAAATGTCTCTTCATAAAATTAAATTGGAAAATATTTGGCCCCCACTCTCCGGAAACAGTCCGGCGCATCGACGGAGCGTTCACGATGCGAACAAGAAAAAACCGGCACGCGTCGCGTGCAGTTCGGCGAAGGAACTAAACGAGTGGAGGTGAGCGAGGCTGCTCGGGTCGCCGGGGCGGCGGATGCTTGGGTTTGTCTTCGATCCAGCCGAGGTCAGGCGATGATCGTTCGACTGGAGCCAGCACAAACTCCACGACCATCACTAAATCGTGAACGAGAAATTGCTCTCCCTTGTCCAGGCACGGCACGGTCGCGGTCAGGCTGTGATCATCGGCCGGGTGCGGAGAGTGATCGTGATCCGAATCGTGTTCATGCTCTTCAGCGTGACCAGACTTGACGCCATGCTCGTGCGCTTCCAACACCACATGCACGTGCGCGCAAAAGAGAAGCACCAGATAAGCGGCCAAAGCAATGACACCGCGCCAGCGCAGCAAAACGGCTTTGTGTTCTTTTGTTGTCACCATTAAGTCGGCTCCTCCCGACCCGCGCGCATTATCAGCGCATGATCGGCCAGCGCAAGCATCATCTGTCCAGAATGTCGTCGCGCCGCGATCATCCACTCGGGTTGTCCCGGCTCATCCGTAGGGCGTCTGAACCCTGGATCTCTCCGACGCGCCGAGCGATGCCTTGCGTACTTGGACGCACTGACCGGCGACGAAGGGTCGTCAGTAGATGACGACAAAGCTGCCGTCCGGCTTGGCGTGTGCGGTCGGCAAGCTCCACACGGGCACGCCAGCCGCACGACCTTTCTCGCCGACAGTTTTGCCCTCGTTGTCATAGAGTTGCCACGCGAGGGAGCCGCCTTTGGCCCAGCCGGTTCCTTCCGTCCAGACCAGCAACGTCTCGCCGTGCGCATTCGCAACAGCGACGGGATGCTTCCGCTTCAATCCAGCCATCGGCGAAGCGGGACGCGACACCTGCATCGTCTTCGGCTCGACGCTGGCGAAGAAAACATTGTCTCCGGTTTCCCACGCGGCCAGCACGCCCGATTTTGATTCCGTCAAAGTCGCGCTGCTCATCGGACAGGTCATCGCTTTCCACGGATGTGTGTAGGCGATTTCGAAATCATCACCGGGCTTGCGAGAGACCAGCAGCGTCTGGCCCCGTTCCATGTTGTCAGTCGCGGCGCGGAACAAAATGTAAACCGCGCCTTTGCTGTCTGCGAAGGCCCTCATGCCACAGCACGCGCACGCACCTGTTTTCTTCGCAACCGCCGGCTTCTCGCGCGTGAACGTTTTCCCTTCGTCAGTCGAACGAGCCACGAACAAGGCGCGGCCCGCTTCCTTGTCTTTGTTGTCTGGCGCGCTGCCATGCCACGCCACGTAAACATTCCCTTCGTTATCAGCCGCCACTGAACTGCCACCGTCCAACCCAGCGGCATAAGTGATGACGTTGCGTTCGGGTGCGAACGCCGTCCCGGCATCGTTCAATCGCGTGTAGAGCAACGGGGTCACGTCCTTGCCGCCGATGTTCACCTTGACCGCGCCTTTGCCCATTCCGTCCCAAGCCACATGCACCCGTCCACTCTTGCCCACAGCCAACTGTGCTCCGCGAATCGAACCGGCCGCAATGGCACTTCCCCGTTGGCTATTGACCTGAATTGGTTTGGAAAACTCTTCAGCGGCCGCTGTTCGCTTCACGTAAAAGATGTCACCAGCCCCGGAATCGCCCTGGTAGTAAATCAAGTGAACGGTGCCCTGCGCATCGACTGCCGCTTGCGGTTGAATGCCGCCATCGGGTGTACGAATCAGCGAAACGTTTGGTGCAGCCACTGTCACAGTGAGGCTCGCGAGCAAGACGAGGAGAGCGCTCGATGGGGTATGGAAATGTGTTTTCATTTGTAATCTCTTTCAATTTTTTCAATCAACTCGGACTCGGTAAAACTGTTGCGCGTTGGTCGCGTTCGTATTGATCACCGCTCGGACGGATCCGCGACGGCGTGTCGATGCCGGCCAGTGTGGCTCCGAGTCGCTGGCCGCTAGCCGGCGTCAACGTTCCCACATCGTGAAAAACGTAGTCCGCGTAATTCGTCAGGATGCGGTCGGTGAAGCGGGTCACATTACGCGAGAGAAAGTTGGCCGCGTAGGCGCGCGTGCCGTCCGCTGAAACGCCTTCGCCAGAGGCGGAAAGTTCTGCGCGAACAACGGCCCAGCGAAAAACATCAGCATAAAGGCAGCAACGAGCGCAGACCAAAAGCGTCGTTGTGCGAAGAAAAGCATTGGCCGGATTGAACCACACCTTCACTTCGCGAGCGAGGTTGAACTCTCGCTTTGGGCCTTCAACCTCGGTGATTGCGTCACCCGGATCTTGTGGCCGTTGACTTCGTGGAACCCTGCTCGTGTCCGGCCAGCTTCTTCTCGCACGCTGCCGAGATTGAAGCGCGAGTGGCGGCGGAGAAACTGCCCAAGGGACTGGGCGCGCTGACCGTGGCCCTGCTGGAAGAGGTTCCAGGGCCGCAAAGCCATCGGCAGCTACACCGGCTGCGGTCCGAGCGAACACAGCTCGGGCGGCGTGCAACGCTTCGGGCACATCGACCGGCACGGGAACAAGCATGTGCGCGTGCTCTTGGTCGAGGCGGTGTGGCGGCTGTTGCGCTGGCAGCCGAACTGGCACGCGCGACAGAAGTATTTGGAGAAGCTGAAGCACGGGGCGTCGCTTAAGAAGAAGATCGCGGTGGCGCTGGCGCGGCAACTGGCCATTGACGTGTGGCGCTGGGCCGCCAACTCCCTGGGGCGGGCGAAAGGGCGGATGGGGGAATTTGTGCGGCGCTTCAAAGGCCGCTTGGGCAAGGCCGAAGGCATCGTGGCCGGGGCGCACAAGCTGGCGCGCATCATCTGGGCGATGGTGGTGAGCGG
>JBBQYK010000211.1:0-8940 GCA_038208765.1 Verrucomicrobiota bacterium | reverse complement strand
GTCGTTGAGCCTCGGCAAGGGCTTTTGGTCGCGGAGCGACCGCAGGAAATTAGCCCGGCACGAAGTGCCGGGTGGGCGGTGGGAAAGTGTTTTCGTCCCGGCGGGACGGCGGAACTCCACCGTCCTTTCAGGACGCACCAGCGTCGATTCCCATACCAAGACACTTCGTGTCTGGCTAATTTCCTGGGCCGCTTCGCAGCTGGCCAGCAACAGTGGCAAGATGCGCCCAGATAGCTGCGCTTCCGACAAAATGTTGGACGCAACCCACTACCATTGTTAGGTTCGCCGTAACTCAGCCGAACACAAACGAAGCAAGCCTGGCCCGTCCGCACTACTATGCCAGCTTGGGTCTTCCCCGAGAGCGTTTGGTTGCGGAGTGACCGTGGCCAGTGGGTTCAGGATTTCTAGCAACTATATGAAAATATCTTTTCGCAACGTCGGTCTGGCGGTGTTGGCCGCCTTTGCTCTCGGCTCGACTGCTTCCGCACAAGTCATGCTCGTCCCCCGCGCTTCGACTTGGAAGTATCACAACCTGAACATCGACCTCGGCACGGCCTGGCGGTCACCCGGATATGATGACAGCGCCTGGGGCGGGCCGGCACCGGGCCCGCTGGGAGACAATTTGGAAGGCGCGGTGCAACGTTGCACCACGGTCATCAACACCGGTCCCGGGGGCGCGCGCTATCCGGGAGTTTATTTTCGCCGCAGCTTCCAAGTGACCAATGCCGCCGCCTTTTCCCTTCTGACGCTGCGCTTGAACCGCGATGATTTTGCGGTCGTTTACTTGAACGGCACGCTCTTGTATAACGACGGCATTCCCGATCTGAACAATCCGTTTGTCTTTACCGGCGGGACAGCGACCGCCGGGGACGCCGAGACCACTTACTACGAATACGTCGTTTCCACGGCGGCGCTCATTGAGGGCACGAATGTGCTGGCGGTGTACAACGGCCAGCAGGTGGCGACCAGTTCAGATTTGCAATTTGATCTCGAACTGGAAGGGCAGGTGGATCTCTCCGCGCCGGTCGTCACCTCCACCAGCCCGCCCCAAAGTTCGATCGTCCTGGGCCTGACCTTTATCAGCATCGGCTTCAGTGAAAGCGTGGTGGGAGTGAATGCGGCTGATTTGCTGATCAACGCGGTACCCGCGTCTTCCGTCGTCACGAACAATCCCAACGACTACACCTTCTATTTCACCCAGCCGGCCACCGGGCAGGTCCAGGTGGCCTTCGCGCCCGGGCATGGCATCACCGACGCCAGTGGAAGTGCGAACCCCTTCGGCGGAGGGAACTGGACCTACACGCTGGATCCCAATGCCTCAACCGAGGCCAACCTCATCATCTCAGAGTTCATGGCGGACAACGGCAATGGCATCAAGGACGATGACGGCACGCGGCAGGACTGGCTCGAACTGTATAACGCGGGGCCGTTGGACGTGAACCTCGATGGCTGGTTTCTGACCGACACCGCGACCAATCTGACCAAGTGGCGTCTGCCCGGCGTGCCGCTGGCGGCCAACAAGTACCTGCTCATCTGGGCGTCGGCGAAGGATCGCGCGAACTCCTCGGCTCCGTTGCACACGAATTTCAAGCTCGGCAAGTCGGGCGGTTACCTGGCCCTCGTCAATCCCCAGACCAACATCATCTCCAAGTTTGATCCGTACCTGACCCAGCAGACCGATGTCTCGTTTGGCCGCGCCGCATTGGATCCGACCCTGATCGGGTATTTTGTCACCCCCACGCCGGGGGCGCAGAACTCGACGAGTGGCACCGGGTTCGCGAGCGATCCGGTCTTTTCCCTCCAGAACGGCATTTACACCAACAGTTCGCTGACGTTGACGATTTCCAACCCCGCCGGGGAGGGGAGCATCCGTTACACTTTGAACAACAGCCTGCCCTCGCTCACCTCGCCGCTCTACACCGGCCCGATTACGTTCAGCACCAACATGACGATCAAGGCGCGCATTTTCCCGCCCCAGCCGTCGGTTGAGTTTCCCAGCACCGTGGGGATGCGGACCTTTGTCTTCCTCGACAACACCACGACCAATTTCAGTTCGCCCCTGCCCATGCTGATCATCACCACCGAGGGCCGGACCATCCCCTCGGACGTGCCGCCCGGCGCGGCCCGGGCCAGCGGCTCATTTGTGGTCCTCGACCGGACGCAAGGGCGGAGTTCGGTGACGGCCACGCCGCAGTTCCAGGGAGCGGCGCAATTCGAGATTTTCGGGCAGACCTCGGCCGGTTTTGCCAAGAAGCCCATCCGCATCGAAATCCAGGATGAACTTGGCAACGATCTCGACGTGCCTTTGCTCGGCATGCCGGCCGACTCCGACTGGCGCCTGCGCAATCCGTACAACGACAAGACCTTTCTCAACGATTACCTCGGGTTCGAGATGTGGGAGACCATGGGCCACTACTCGGTGCGCCGTCGTCTCGTCGAGGTGTTCGTGAACGGGGCGATCAACGGCAGTCCGGTGAGTTCCAGCGGACGTTTGAATTACGCGGTCAATTACTACGGCATCATGGTGCTGGTCGAGACCATCAAGGTGGGCAAAGACCGGGTGGATGTGCCGAAAATTTCTCCCTATTCGACCAATGAACCCTCCGTGACCGGTGGCTACATTTTCAAGAAAGACAAGGACAGCCCGGGTGATTTGAACTTTAGCACCGCCGGCGGCGGCGGGTTCGGCGGTCAAAACTTGAAGCTGCACGAGCCGAAGGTGAACGACCTGCGCCTGACGCCCTCGAGCGTGGCCACCACGTTCCCGGGCCCGGGCTACACCAGTTCCGGGACGAACCAACTGACCTACCTGCGCGGATACCTGAACGCCATGGAGCGCGCCATGTACACGAACACCTGGCTCACGCAGACGGGCACGAACCATTACTCGAGCTACATGGATCTAGAACGCTTTGCCGACCAGCACTGGCATGTCGAGTTCACCAAGCAGATCGATGGGTATCGCCTGAGCGATTATTTCACCAAAGACCGGCTCGGGAAAGTCGGGCCGGGGCCGGTCTGGGATTGGAACCTGGCCTGGGGCAACGCTGACTACGCCACCGGTGGCATGACCAACGGGTGGTACTATGAAGTCACCGATAACGTCGGGCACATCTGGCAGCGCCGCTTGATCACGGGCGCAACTTCCGCCACCGCTTCCACCGGCGATCCGGACTACACCCAGCGGATCGCGGATCGCTGGTCGGTGCTGCGCACCAACATCATGAACGGCACCAACGTGAACCAGCACATTGATGAGTTGGCCACCAGCATCAACGAGGCGGCCAAGCGGGACATGGCCCGCTACAATGTTTTCGGCATCTACGTCTGGCCTAACCCGAGCGGCACCGGCGACGGGCGTGACGTGGACTTTGTGCGCCCGACGAACTATCTCGGCGCGATCGAGACCGTTGCGCCGTCCACCGCTAGCGGCAGCACCATCGGCCAGATGAAGAAGTGGGTGCTCGGCAGGTATTTGTGGATCGACAGCCAGTTCACCCGCCCTCCGACGATCAGTGCGGCTGACGGACTGGTCACCAATGGTTTTACCGTCACCATTACGCCGCCGCCCGGGGCCGCGCTTTACTACACGCTGAACGGCATTGACCCGCGCGCTCCCGGTGGGGCGCTGGTGCCGGGAGTCCTGTCGAACAACGGGCCGGTCACCGTCACGGTCAACGCCAATGTCCGCATCGTGGCCCGGGCCCGGCAGGCCGGAGCATGGAAGAGCACTTTTGGCGGCCCGAGTGCCGTCTCGCTCTACACGGTGGTGCCTTCCCTGCGCATCACTGAGATCATGTATCATCCCGCGCCGCCCACGCCGGGCAGCACCAATGTGACGGAGGACTTCGAGTACATCGAAGTGAAAAACATCAGCGCAATGCCGCTGAACGTGAATGGCTACAGTCTCTCGGGCGGAGTCCAGTTCACCTTCCCGAACGTCATGCTCGCCGCTGGGCAGTCCGCCGTGGTGGTGGCCAATGTCAGCGCGTTCCAGTCCCGCTACGGCTTCGGCCCGCTCATCCTCGGCACCTACACCGGCAGCCTCAACAACGCGGGCGACCACGTCGCGCTCTCGGGCGGGTTGCTCGAATCGATTCTCGATTTCTCTTACTCCGACAATTGGTATCCGGCCAGCGACGGCAGCGGCTTCTCCCTCGTGGTGGTCGATGAAAATGCTGCGGCCAGCGCGTGGAATCTCGCCACGAACTGGCGTCCCAGCGCGGGGCTGAATGGCTCGCCCGGAGCGGAGGATCCCGCTGCGCCCATCTTCCCCCTCGTGGTCGTGAACGAAGCGCTGGCCAACGAAGATCCGGTGGACGGCGATGCCATCGAGTTGCATAACACCTCGGGTGCGCCGGCGGACATCAGCGGCTGGTTCCTGACCGACAGCTTCAGCAAGCCGCAGAAGTTCATCATCCCCCCCGGGACCATCATTCCCGGCTACGGTTTCGTCGTCTTCTACGCGACCAATTCCTTTGGCGCGACCAATGCCTACACGGCCGACGGCACGAACAGCTTCGGCCTCGGTGCCGGTGGTGATGATGCTTATGTTTTCTCCGGCAATGGCACGAACCTGACCGGGTATGCGCACGGCTTCGACTTCGGCGCCTCGGCCAGCAACGCCACGTTCGGGCGCTATGTGATCAGCACCGGGGCGGATCATTTCGTGGCCCAGCAGAGCAACACGCTCGGCGGCACCAACGCCGGCCCGCTGGTCGGCCCGATCATCCTCGGCGAAATCAATTATCACCCGCCGGATCTCGCCATCAATGGCCTCGCCTTGAACAATACCGACGATGAGTTCATCGAGTTGCGCAACTTGTCCGCCAGCCCGGTGCCGCTCTACGATCCCGCGTATCCGACGAACGTCTGGCGTCTGCGCAACGCGGTGGACTACGACTTCCCGCCGAATCTGACCATGCCAGCGGGCGGCGCTCTGCTCGTGGTCGGCTTCGATCCGGTGGCCAGCCCCGCGACGCTCACGGCGTTCCGCAACAACAACTTTGTGCCCACGAATGTGCTGGTCATCGGGCCGTGGACCGGGAACTTGGACAACGGCTCCGCGCAGGTGGAATTGAACCGGCCCGACGTGCCGGGCACAAACGGCTTGGCTCCCTACATCCGCGTCGAGCGCGTCAACTACAATGATGTTGCGCCCTGGCCGACGGGCGCGGATGGATTTGGGCTGACGTTGCAGCGCATCGTTCCGGGCCGCTACGCGAATGATCCGACCAACTGGATTGCCGCCGCCCCGACTCCGGGCGCGGACTTTGTGGGTGGCGGTGTCGCCCCCGTCATCACCAGCCAGCCCGGTAGTCAACTCGCCGTCTTCGGAACGGATGTGACGCTGTCCGCCACCGCCACGGGCACGGACCCGCTCCATTTCCAGTGGCGCTATAATGGACTGAACCTGTCCGGGGCGACCAACTCCGCCTTGGTGCTGACGAATTTCCAGTCGGCACAGGTCGGGCCGTATAGCGTGTTCGTCTTCAACAGCGGCGGCTTTGCGCAGGGCACGAACTTCTCACTCTCGGGCCGCGTGCAGTTGCTCATCACCATGCAGCCGGTGGATCGCAACGCGCTCGCCGGGACCACCACCACCTTCGAGGTGGCGGCCGTCGGCACCGGCACGGTTCGGTACCAATGGCGCAAGGACGGCGTGAATTTGGTCGGCTCGACCAATGCCGCCCTGACCATCGCCAACGTCCAGTTGGCCAATCAGGGTGCTTACACCTGCCTGATCTCGGATGACGTCGAGAGCGTCCTGAGCAATCCGGCCACGCTGACCATCATCGCCCGGCCGGTCTATACGCTCCATCCCATCGCCCAGACGGTGGTGGAGGGAGGCACGGTCAGCTTCAGCACGGCGGCCACGGGCACTGCGCCGATGAGTTTCCGCTGGCGCACGAACGGCCAGACCTACGTTCCGGTCAATGGCTTCATCGTTGCCGATCCGACCAACTCGATATTGATCATCACCAATGTCGCGCCGAATTTTAGCGGCCTTTCCTTCAGCGTGGTCATCACCAATCTCGCCGGATCGGCCAGCGGTTTGCGCGCGGCGTTACTCACCGTGCTGGTGGATACGGACCATGACGGGTTGCCCGATGCGTGGGAAACCAACCGCGTCGGCTTCAGCATCGGGGATCCAGCCGATGGTGCACGGGACGACGATGAGGATGGCATGACCAACGCCGAGGAGTATTTCGCGGGCACGGATCCGCTCAACGGTTCGAGCTATCTGAAGATTGAGCTGCCGTCCGTCGGGCCGGCGCTGGTCCGCTTCAACGCCATTTCCAATCGCACTTACAGCGTTCTTTACAGCGACGAACTCCAGCCGGCCCTGTGGCAGAAACTCGGCGATGTGCTGGCTCGCACCAACAACCGCGTGGAAGTGCTGTCCGATCCGACGGCCACGACGAATCGCTTTTACCGGCTGGTCATTCCCACCCAGCCCTGATGGCGGTCTGCTGAAACGGTGATGGGTGCCGCGCGGGCGGCGCACTGTTCTCGGTGAGCGCAGCCCGACCGCGCCCGATGGCGCGGTCGGGTGTGCGCCAGCGGTTGAATCATCCTGGTGCAACACCCTCTTTATCCTCGCTTCAACGGGGGCTGGCCGTCGTATTCTTGCCGGGTGAACAATCCAGTCCCCAGCCCGCCGGAAACGTTGCCGCATCAAGCCGGCCACGTTCGGTTGATCCGCGCCGTGGCCCTGCTGGCGCTGGTGCTTGGGACGGACGCGCCGCGTTTTCTTGAGGCTGCGGAGGCCGTGGTGCCGCGCGGCGGGACGAACCTGGTTCACTATCCGGTGAGCACTGAAGAATCGATCCGGTTGCTGGCCGCGCGGGGGCGGGAACAAATCGCCACCGCCGGACGGTTCAAGGCGTTTCATGATTTCACTTTCACCAACCGCGTGGCCGAAAGCGGCATCACCTTCGAGCATCACAGCGTGGACGACGCGTTGAAAACCTGGAAGGGCGTTCATTACGATCACGGCAGCGCGCTGGCCGTGGCGGATGTCGATGGCGATGGACGACCGGACCTTTACTTCGTGAACCAGCTCGGCTCGAACCAGCTCTGGCGCAATCTGGGCGGTGGAAAATTCGAGGACATCACGACCCGCGCTGGCGTGGCGGTGGAGGGGCGGATTCATGTCGCCGCGTCTTTCGCCGACATCGACAACGACGGCGCGCCCGACCTGTTCGTCACCACCATCCGCGGGGGCAACGTGCTCTTCAAGAATCTCGGCGACGGACGATTCCGGGACATCACGAGCGGCTCGGGGCTGGGGCATGTCGGACATTCATCGGGTGCCGTCTTCTTCGATTATGACCGCGACGGGCTGCTGGATTTGTTCCTCTGCAACGTGGGCGTGTACACGACCGGCGAAAAGGGCCGGGGCGGTTTTTTCCTGAGCGCGAGCAACGCTTTCCGCGGGCATCTGTATCCAGAGCGCGCCGAGATGAGCCTGCTCTACAAGAATCTGGGCGGGGGGAAATTCCGCGAGGTGTCGAAGGAGATGGGTTTGACCGACCGGGGATGGACGGGTGACGCGGCGGTCGGGGACGTGAACGGCGACGGCTTCCCGGACCTCTACGTGTTGAACATGCAGGGCAACGATCACTTCTACGAGAACGTCGGCGGAAAGCAGTTCGTGGAAAAGACCTCGGCCTATTTTCCCAAGACGCCGTGGGGATCGATGGGCGCGAAGTTTTTCGATTTCAACCTCGACGGGTTGCCCGACCTGTTCGTCACCGACATGCACTCCGACATGACCGACGCGCAGTCCAAGGCGGGGCGCGTGACCATGATGCGCGGCTTCGAGAAGAGCAAAAGCGAAAGCTGGTGCGCGCCCTTCACGTCAACCGTGCTCAAAGGATCGAACAACATTTTCGGCAATGCCCTCTACGTGAACAAGGGGGGCGGCGTGTTTGAGGAAAGCTCGGATCGCCTCGGCGCGGAAACCTACTGGCCGTGGGGCCTGAGCGTGGGCGACTTGAATGCCGACGGCTGCGAGGACGCCTTCGTCACCGCCGGCATGGGCTGGCCGTTTCGTTACGCGATCAAT
Organism: Verrucomicrobiota bacterium; assembly: GCA_038208765.1. Classification (GTDB taxonomy): domain Bacteria; phylum Verrucomicrobiota; class Verrucomicrobiia; order Limisphaerales; family SIBH01; genus JANNGC01. Next base: position 869 of record JBBQYK010000211.1, on the reverse strand, counting down.
TCCGTCCTGCTCAACGAGGCCGGGCGTCGTTTCTTCGACGCGGAGTTCGTCTTGGGCGTGGAGCCGCGCGCAGGCGGGCGGATCGACAAGCCCATGTTCTCCATCAACTGCGACGACGAGGATGCCGGCAGCGCGTTGTGCAAAGATTTCGGTCCCCGGGCCGTCATCCATGGCACGCTCAGCACGCGCTCGTCGGTGCTGTTCGACCTGGATGACGACGGCGATCTCGACATCGTGACCAACGAGATGAACGACCGGCCGATGGTGCTGATCAGCAACTTGAGTGCGCGCAAAGCGATTCACTTCCTCAAGGTGAAGCTCGTCGGCAGCACGTCGAACCGCGACGGCGTGGGCGCGACCGTGCGTGTCCGGGCGGGGACGCGAACGCTTACCCAGGTCAACGATGGCAAGTCCGGGTACCTGGCGCAGAGCGCCCTGCCGCTCTACTTCGGGTTGGGCGAGAGCGGCGAGGCCAGCTCGATTGAAATTCTCTGGCCGTCTGGAAAGAAACAGGCGGTCACGACGGGAATTCCCCGCAATGCGTTGCTCACGGTTCGCGAGCCGGCGAACTAGACAACTTTCTGACGCCATGATTTCAAGCGTGCGAGCGGCGGGGCGCTTGTTGCATAGTCGCGCGTGATTCACCGAAGCGTCTGGATGTTGCTGGTTGCGATCGGGCTGTGGCCGGGCATCGCGCAGGCGGCGGACGGGCCGGGCTTCCGGAGCACGGCGCTGACGGTCGCGCCGGGTGGGCGCGCCGGTTTCACGACCATGCCGCCGGATGCCACCGGGATTCGCTTCATCAACCAGGTCGCCGAGGCCCGCTCCCGGACGAACCAGATTCTGTTCAACGGCTCCGGCGTGGCGGC
>JBBQYK010000210.1:0-8986 GCA_038208765.1 Verrucomicrobiota bacterium | reverse complement strand
GTTGTTGCCGTGCTTGACCACCGAGGCATTGATGCCGCCTTTCGCACCTGCCTTGGCAAAAGAAAAACGCCAGATCGGCTCGCCCGTCCGCGCGTTGATCGCGAGGATCGAACTATCGCCGCCCGCGCTGTAGAGCACGCGTTTGCCGTTCCACCAGTCGAGATAAGGATTCGAGAAAGTGTTGTCCTGCGGGCGTCCGCCCGGCGCGCTCGACCACACGAGTTGTCCAGTCTTCTTGTCGAAGGCATAGAAGCGGTCCCCCGCCGGCCCATGCGCACCCCACGCCGTCGTGACGCCGCGCGTGATGACCAGATCCCCATCCACGGTGGGAGTAGCCGTGCGCGCGTTCGGGAAAGTGAGCCGTCCAAATTCCTCCATCATCGAATGCTGCCAGATCATTTTGCCGTCCGCCGTGAATGCAGAAAACAGCCCTTGCGCGCCCTGCACATAAACATTGCCCGTCTCCGGATCGATGGTCGGCGAGGACATGGCGTAGCGCAGGTAAATGGTGTCGGAGAGAAAATCATTCTCGCCGTGTTCCCAGACCAGCTTGCCGGTCTCCGCGTCGAAGCACGCCACGAATTCCTGCAAGTCCTGCCCCTCGCCGCGGAAGCCGTTGATGTAGAGGCGTCCGTTGGCAATGGTCGGTGTGGACTGACCCGGGAAGTCCACCGTCCAGAGCGTTTCCTTCGCGTCGATTTTTTGCGGCAATCCCTTTTCCAGAGAAGTGGAGTTTTGCGACGGGCCGCGCCAATTGAGCCAACCGGTGACGGCGGCACGCGCGGAGGTGGACAGGGTGAGCGCCGTCGCCAGCGCAAAAAATTTCAACAGGTCAGATTTCATATCGCGATTCGTTTGGGCGCGGCCGATGCCACATCGTGACGCGCCTGAGTGCAAGTGGGCGGACTATCCGCTCGCGCCCCGGTCATGGCAACCAAATTGTACTTACACGTATGAATCTCCAGACGCGCCTGCGTGCCCGCTCTTCGAGGTGACTTTCCGGCTCGAAATTTGAACCACGGAAAACACGGAAGGGAAATAGCACGGAGGGACGGTCGCCGACCCGGCTCGTGGTTGTCAGGCTACCTGCGCTCCGGGTCGGAGACCGGCGCTCTAATTCACCAGTCGCTACTTTCCGGGCCTTCCGTGTTTTCCGTGGTTCTTCATGAGGAGCTTTGCTCTGATGCGTGCGCATTCATCCAAATGAACTTTGTCCTCGGCATCGATCTCGGCGGCAGCAGCGTGAAGGCCGTGGCTGTCACGCCGGCTGGCGAACGGCTCGCGCAGCTCAACCGGCCCTTCGAGGCCGGCGCGTCCGGCGACTGGGCGCGGCTTGTGCAACGCGCCGTTCACGAACTCGAAGCGCAACAAGGCTCGCCCGCCGTCGCCATCGGCCTCTCCGCGCCCGGCCTGGCCGCGCGCGACGGACGCTCCATCGCGCGAATGCCGGGACGGCTGCAAGGGCTGGAAGGCTTGAACTGGACGGAGTTGCTCCAAGCACCTCAGCCCGTGCCGGTGCTGAACGACGCCCACGCCGCACTGCTTGGTGAAGCGTGGCTTGGGGCCGCGCGCGGTTTTCAAAACGTGTTCCTGCTCACGCTCGGCACCGGCGTCGGCGGCGCGGCCATCGTGGATGGAAAATTACTCAAAGGCGCGCTCGGTCGCGCCGGACATCTCGGGCACCTCTCACTCGACCTCGACGGGCCGCGCGACATTTGCGCCATGCCCGGCAGCCTCGAAGTGATGGTCGGCAACTGCACCATCGCCACGCGCAGCGGTGGAAAATTTCAAACAACGCACGACCTCGTCGCGGCGCATCTGGCCGGTGATCAGGCCGCGACAGAAATCTGGCTCCGGTCCGTGCGCGCGCTCGGGGTGGCCGTGGCCGGGTTGATCAACGTGCTCGACCCGGAAGCCGTCATCATAGGCGGCGGCATCGCACGCGCGGGCGAGGCGCTGTTCGATCCGCTCGAGACATTTGTGCGCGGCGCGGAGTGGAACGTCGGAGCCGCGCCCGTGCGAATTCTGCCCGCGCAGCTCGGCGAATTCGCCGGAGCCTGCGGCGCGGCGGGGAATGCGTTGGAGTCCATTAAGCAGCCTGCTTGAGTCACCCGGTGCAAAGCGCCTTCGACATCGCGGTGATTGGTTCCGGTTTCGCCGGTTCGCTCATCGCCATGATCGCGCGGCGGCTTGGCCGTTCCGTCGTGTTGCTGGAGAAAGGCAAACATCCGCGCTTCGCCATCGGCGAATCCTCTACCCCGCTCGCCAATCTCCTCCTCGAGCAGCTCGCCGACCGCTACGACTTGCCGCGCCTCCGCCCGCTCACCAAATGGGGAACGTGGCAGCAGACGTATCCGCACCTCGCCTGCGGCTTGAAACGCGGCTTCACGTTTTATCATCACGAGGCGGGGCGAGAATTCACCGATGACGACTCGCACCAGAAGCAATTGCTCGTCGCCGCGTCGCCGAATGACCGCATCGCGGACACGCACTGGTATCGCCCGGACTTTGATGCATTCCTCATGAACGAGGCGCGGCAACTCGGCGCGGTCTATCTCGACGAAGTGGATTTGTGGGGCGTGAACATGGAGCCGAAGCGGCCGGTGCTTCAGGGCCGGCATCGTGCGCAGCAGTTGGAAATTCATGCCGACTTCATCATTGATGCCACCGGGCCGCGCGGCTTCCTGCATCGCGCGCTGGACTTGCCTGAGGTGCCGGTGCCGCATCTGCCCGCCACGCAGGCGCTCTACTCGCACTTCGTTGGAGTCCAATCCCGCGCGCGGGACTGTTCGGGGAACACGCTGAAGCGTGAACTCCCACCCTATCCGCCCGATGACGCCGCGCTGCATCACGTCTTCGATGGCGGCTGGATGTGGGTGCTGCGTTTCAACAACGGCATCACCAGCGCGGGCGTGGCGTGCCGTCAGGGCGCGTTCGATCTCACACGCGGCGAAACGTCGTGGCAGCAACTCCTCGATAAATTTCCCGGCGTGCGCGCGCAATTTGCCGAAGCGAAGGCCACGCTGCCGTTCGTCCACGTAAAAAAACTTTCCTTCCTCAGTGGTGAAGCGGCGGGCGCGAACTGGGCCTTGCTGCCGTCCGCCGCCGGCTTCATCGATCCGCTGCTCTCGACGGGCTTCCCGCTCACGCTGCTCGGCGTCGAACGGCTTGCGCGGCTGATCGAAATGAAGTGGGGCCAGCCAGACTTCGCCACCGAACTCAGCAACTACTCGATGCAGACGACGATGGAGATCGTCAGCGCCGGGCGGCTCATCGCGGCGCTCTACGCCTCCATGCACGACTTTGAACTGTTTCGCGCACTCACGCTGCTTTACTTCGCCGCCGCCAGTTACACCGAGGCGGCGCGGCGACTGGGCAGGCCGGAACTCGCCGGCGGAACTTTTCTGCTCGGCGAACATCCGACCTTCGCCGCGCGCTGCCGCTCGTGTGCGGAAGCGGCGTTACGCCGTCCGACCGGCGCGCGGCGTGACTTGCTGCTGCGCGCGATTCAACAGGCCATTCAACCAGTGGACATCGCCGGACTCGGACAAGAGCGGAAGAACTGGTATCCCGCGCGCGCCGAAGATTTGTTCGCGACCGCGGAGAAGCTGCACGCTTCACGCGGGGAAATTCAAGCGATGCTGGAGCGTTGCGGGTTCAACTGAGGCGCAAAAAGGTGAACCACGGAAGACACGGAATACACAGAAGGGGACGGGATGAAATTGGAGCGCCGGCTTCCAGCACGGCGCGAACAGCTTGAGTTGCCAACGCGCCGCGCGGGAAGCCGGCGCACCGTTCCGTTTTCTGCTTTCCGTGTTTTCTGTGTCTTCCGTGGTTGAACTCAGGCTTTCCAACTCGCCTCGCAGCGCGAGGCGAGCCACCACGGCTCACGCCTCGATCACCTTGCCCGGCTGCGGCTGGTGGACTTTGATCTTCGGCCAGCGCGCGCGGATCTGTTCCTCGAACCACTGCCGCGCTGGCTCGTCGCCGTGACCAAGCACGACCGTGCTGGGTTCGACCTGTTCCACGAAATCCATCAACTCCTCGCGGTTCGCGTGGGCGCTCAAATCAAATTCACCGACCTCGCAGTTCTTCGTCACCTCGCCTGCGCTGGCGCTGAACATGAACGTCTCGCCGGGCTGGGCCTTTTTGAGCCGTCCTCCGGGACTGTCCGGATCGGCGTAGCCCACGAAAAAGATCGCGTGCTTCTTGTCGCCCAACATGCGGATGGCCAGATCGTGCGCCGGCGTTTTCTCCGTCATCATGCCCGCCGTCACCACGAAGATGCGGCGGCTGTTCAGCTTCATGTCCGCAATGGTGTTCTTGTCGAGCACCACCAGTTGGAGCGCCTCATTGAGACGCAGATTGGTCAGGTTGCGATGCGTGCGATGCGCTTCGAGATCGTAAATTTCCGTGAACACCCGGCCCAGCCCGCCGATGTAAATTTGTTGCCGCTTCAATTTCCCGGCCTTCATCAGCAGCGCGAGCATGGCGAGAATCTCCTGCGTGCGCCCGAGCGCGAAGACCGGAATCATCACCGAACCGCCGCGTTCCAGCGCCTGCTTGATGGCCGCGCCGAGCCGGTCGATCTCGCCTTCGCGCGTGAAGCCCGGCTTCGGGGTCATCGCTCCGCGCGTCGTTTCCATGATCAACACGTCGGCCTTCACGTCATCGAAACGCGCGGATTTCAAAATCGTCTGGTCATGGAAACAAACGTCGCCCGTGTAAAAAACCGTCTGCTTCTGCCCGCGCACCATGATGCCCGCCGCGCCCAGCGCGTGGCCCGCGTCGTAAAATTCCAGCGTCGGCGACGGCAGCCCGGCGCGTGATTTTTGAAACGACGCCCACTCGATTTCGCGGTTGCACTTGTAGGCCTGGAAGATGGGCGCGATGTCGTCCACCTCGTCGTGCGTGTAGAGCGGATACTCCTTGATGCCGAGTTCGTCGCGCTGGCGCGTCATCACGTTCACCGAGTTGTGCAGCACGCGCTCCACGATGAAGTAGCTCAGGTCGGTCATGAAGACGTGGGCCTTGGGAAAGTAACGCATGGCCAGCGGCAGCGAGCCGACGTGATCGTGATGGCAATGCGTGAGCGCGATGGCGTCCACGTTCTCCTTCTCGATGGCGCCATAGAGCGGCAGCGAGTCGCGCCCGTCGCGCTTGGGATGCGTGCCCGCGTCCATGAGCAGGCGGTGTCCGTCGATGTCCACGAACCACGCGCTGGCCCCGATGTCGGTGTCTGGATTGAGATTGATGATTCGCATTTGGAAATTTCTCCGCAACTTTCGCGGACACCTTCTGTTCAAACGAGCGTGCAGGGCAACGTCAATTTGCGCCGAACTTATTTTGAACAGGAACGGGGCAAGCGCGTCATACCTGCATTGCCGCCCGACGCAAGTCGGCGGTGAACCACGGAGCAGTGCAACGCCGCCCGTGTCATTGGGTTGTCGTCCGAGTGGACGAAAGGAGGGTCCGTTTGGTTGTTTGGGTTGCCGGGCGTCCGTGAGGACGCCCGGTTTTTTTTATGACCAGGGTTGGGAAATTCCCACGCCCCATTTCACTCCACGCCTGCGCGCACGAGGATGATGTAAATCGTCGCGTCGGCCGCAAGGTGCGCGAGGATGGGCAGTGCCAATCCGCCCGTGACCAGTCCGAACACCACCGCCAACCCCGCCCCGGCGACGCCGGAGGGATAGCCGCGCAGATGCCCCAGCCCGAACAGTAGCGCCGTGACGACGAGCGTGAACGACGCGCCCCACTGCGATTCCAGCGCGTCGAAAAGTATTCCGCGAAAGACCAGTTCCTCCAGCGTGGCGTTCACGAACGTAAAAATAATTCCTGCCATGATGATCCCGCCGAGCGATTCCAACGGCAGCGCCGCGCTGTAGCTCGCGACATCCACCGGCGTGACGGCGCGAAAGAGCACGAGCACCAGCCCCGTGAGCGCCATGACGACAAACGTCGTCCCGAGTGAGACGGTGGAAATTTTCCCCACGCGCAGCCAGCCCATGGAGCGACGCCACGGTGGCACGCACGCCACCAGCAGGAAGTAGCTGACGAGCGGAGCCAGCCAGACCCACGGCCAGTGTCTCAATGCAGGGACCAGCAGCACGCCGGCAAAGACCAGCACGAAGACCACACCATGGGTCGCCCGGTCGTTGCAATTTGATGAACACGGACTCATGGGCGCGGCGGCGAGATAAGTTCAGCACGGGCCTGCCTCGTTCATTGGCTCGCGAAGACGCAGGCGGCTCCCGATCAGGGCAGGAGCACCGCGCGGTAGAAACGCCGGGGGAGATTGCTCATGCCGGTGCTGACGGGGGTCAGGTTCGTGGTGGCGATGAAGTTCGCCCCGAGCTGGACCCAGTTCGTGGTGGGCAGCACAGCGGTTCCCTCTAGACGATAGGTTCTTCCTGGAATCGTTTGCAGTTGCAGCAAGACCGTCTGGTTGGAAATCCCCGATTTGGTGAAGCGCAGCGGCGCGACGCCGAAGGTGAAATTCGTGATGGTCAAAACACCCGGCGCGACCAAGTTGTCCCCGGTCCGCACCCAGAAGGCGAAGGTGTCGCCCGAACTGACGACGACCGAGACCGAGCCGTTGAGGTTCGTGGAGTCGTTGCGCGCCAGCTCGTTGGTCATGCTGTTGAGCCGCCAGCCCGCGCGGTCGAACGGGCCGGAATTGTCTTCCAGCGTGAAATAACGCCAGTCGAAGTTGAGCAGCGCGGCATTGGTGACGTTCACGCGCCACTCGGTGTAGCCGGGTAAGTAGGTCTGGTTGTTGCCGCCGGTAAGCGTGATCTGACCGGGGGCGTTGGAGTAACTGACAAAGCCGTCGGCATTGGTGTTCACCAACGTCCAGCGGTTCGTGGCATACGGGCCGGTGAAGGCCGCGTGGCTGGAACAAAGCGTTCCGAGACCAATGGCCAGGATTCCCAAGTATTGAAGCAACGTCCTCTTTGTATTCATTTGACCCCGTCAGTCTGGTTTAACTCCGCCCAAACGCCAGTGGGGTTTAATCCGTATTTCTGCGGAAAGATCGGGGTGTATCCACGGAGAGGGCGGGGAAGGCGCGGATCAAAACTCCAGATCCCAAGTTCCAAATCTCGAATGGACGCCAGACTTCAGAGAGCCGGCCCCGTCTTGGCGGCACTGCTGAAACGAGACTGGAAAGCCTCTCGCCAGCCCGGCTGGATCAGTTTCTTGGGGGCGCGAGGAGGCGGGCCTTGGTTTCTTCGGAGAGCGGAGACTGCGCGATCCACACGCGGGCGGCGGCGGCGTCGTTGTGGAGCCAGAGTTCGGCGAGATCGATCAGGCGCTCGTTTCGCAGCGCGGGGTTGCGGATCTCCTGCGCCCACTCGACGGCCATTTCCGGAAACTGCACGGCCATCTTTTCCACGTAGGCGGCAATCGCGACATCGGAACCGGCGCGTTCGGAGAGCGAGTTGACCCACACGCCAGCTTCGGTGATGTCCTGATCCGCCCACAGTGTCACGACGGCTTCGAGGGCGGTGTCGCGGAGCCGGCCCTCGGGAAACGCCGCAACCCAGGCGGCCGCCTGCTCCGGCGCCTGCTGCACCCAGCGTTGCACGATGCCGACCACGGCGTCGTCCTGCGCACGTCCGGCGGGCAGGGACGTCGCGGCCAGCGTGGCGGCGGCGGCGGGATCTTTTTCGGCAAAGCTCGTGGCGATGGCCGCGAGAATTTGCGCGCGCAATTCCTCGTTCTGAATTTGCTGGCCCCATTCAATGGCGCTCTTCGAATCCTGTCCGGCCCACTCGCCGGCCGCGTGCAAGAGAAATTCATCGCGCGCGAGGCCGGGCGGTAAATCCACCGCGAGCGCCAGCGCAGCGGAGGGATGGTCAGCCGTCATTTCGCCGGCAATGGCCAGCAGGCTGTTGCCGCGTTCGTCGGGATCCGTTAGACGCCGCGCCCATTGCTCCGCGCCGGCGGCATCGGTCTCGGCCCACGCCGAGGCCACGGCGTTCAGCGCGCCGGCGCGGGCCGCGCCGGAAAGATTGCGATCGACCCACTCGGCGGCGGCGGGCGCATCACTCTTCGTCCAGCGGCGGATGAGCATCTGGCGGAACTCGGAGGAAATCCGGTTCGTCAGGCCGGCAGACGCGGCGAGCGCGATCGGCGCGTCGGTCAAACGAATGCCCTCCACGAGTTTGATGAGCGCGGCGGATTGCAGTCCGGGGTGGGATTCTTTTTCGAGGGCGGCCAAGGCGAGAGCCAGCGCGTCGGCGGCGGCGCTGATCGCATCGCGTGAATTCGCAGACGTGGTCGCGCGGTCCGGACTGGCGTTGGAAAGAGTTGTCCGGGCCGCGCCGCCGTTTTCAACGGTCCCCGGCGTGGAGGTGAGACGTTTTTGTTCCGCCGCGCCACGGTTCCAGAGGAAAATGGTCACCGCCAGCCCAGCCAGCGCGAGCGGCCACAGGATTTTGTCTTTCGTCTTCATCAAAAATAAAGCGGCCCCCGCCCGAGGACGGAGGCCGCTCTTGTCTCACGCGAACAGAAATCCGGCCATCCTCAAGGCGTCGCCGTCACATTGTCGAAGGTGGCGGTGTTCAGCACGCCGTCATCATGGCTCGTCACGGCCAGGCCGATGAACACGCTCGAACCCATCGAGACGTTCTGCACGCCAAACTCGGTCCAGAGGACGCCGTCCGGCGAATACGAGGCGCGGAAGGTGTTGCCGGTGCGGACGACCTTGAGCCACTGCGGTGGCGTGATGCCGGCCAGGGCGGTATGGGTCGCGCTCGCGCCGGTGCTGGTGCGCGACTGGAACTGGATGCCGTTCGTGGCGGTGATGAAGGCGGAGGCGTGCTTCCCATTTGCGCTGAGGGAGCTGCGAATCATCACGCCGGCCTTGGCCCAGCCGTCCGTGTCATCCAAGCCGACGACGCGCGCGATGATCGTGCAGTTGCCGTTGGCGGACTGGTAGGCGTAGCGGAATTCATCCGAGGTGCCCCAGATGTATTTGCCA
>JBBQYK010000209.1:0-9005 GCA_038208765.1 Verrucomicrobiota bacterium | reverse complement strand
GAAAAACCCGGCAGGACTCCCTGCCGGGCTGCTGTGTGTTGTTACCCGAAATTCTTACAGCTTCTTCTTCGCGTCCTCCGGCAACGCCAGCTTCGTCTTGCCCGCGTCCTTGATCTCGACGGTCGTGGTGCGGTTGATGCTCATCTCCTGATCCTCGCGGCCCGTGATTTTGCCCTGCACGTTGTGCTCGTACTTCGTCAGTTCGCCGTCCTTGACCCAGAACTTCACCGAGCCTTTGGCGTCCTTCGGGGCGGCCGCGTCGCCGCCACCACGGCGATTGAAGGAGAGCAACGCCTTCACCGCATCCTCCGTGAGGTCGCCGCTGATGACGCCGTCCGCGCTCTTGAGCGACTTGGCCTTGTCCGCGAGGTCGGCGGCTTCGATGGCGGGAGCTTTGAAATTCCTCATGCGTTGCGCGGCGAAACGTCCCGGCCCCTGCGCATCCGCATCCGGCACTTCCCAATCCTCTTCTCCCTTGACGATGACCTTCTCGCCCTTCGCCGCCGTGTGCATGGTGCGGTCGCCGAAGGTGGATTTGAGATACACGATGCCGCCGTCGGTCTGGCCTTCCGTGACACCGCCGCCGAAACGACCGCCACCGCCGCCGCCGCCTTCCATCTTGGAGGTGGAGGACCAACTGTAATTGCCTTTGTCGCCGAGCTTTTTGGCGGCGGCTTTCACATCGGCATTGGCGTCATCGGCCGCGAACAGGAGCGACGCGCTGAACAGCCCGAGCGTCGCGATGCAGAATATCGTTTTCATGGATGGCGTGTGTTGAGTTTGTTTGTGCGAACGGGGAGGCAGACGAGCTTGGAGGCCGACGGGTTTCCAGAAAAATCCCCGGCCCTGCGTCCGTGCTTGGCAACCCCCGGTAGTGCGCGGAGGCTGGGTCAATCATTGAAAGCGGTTCAGTGCGCTTTGCACCCTTGTCTTGCGTCTGAAGGCTGCTTGGCTAAACTGCCGCATGAGCTTGGAGCAACTTGAATCCTCGATCCTCTCGCTCGCTCCGGAGGAACGAAAACAGTTTGCGCAGTGGTTCGAGGAGCATCGCCACCATCTGATTCAGGGCGCCACCGCCGCCGATGACGAACTGACCGCAGAACAACACACCGAGATTCTTCGCCGCCGCGAGCAAGCCCTGGCGCATCCCGAACTGCTCGAACCCTGGGACGGCACCATCGACCGCGTGCGCCAACGGCTGCATGAAATTCGCCGTCAAAAAACTTCCTCCCGCTGAAGCGGACGCTTTGGAGGCGGCCCTCTGGTACGACGAGCGCGAAGAAGGATTGGGCGATGGCTTCCTTGATGAAGTGGAAGCCGCCGTGCAGGCCCTCTCCCGCGACGCCTTGATTCATCGCGTGCGTTTTGCGGATGTCCGGCGCGCGCCGGTGAGGCGCTTCAAGTTTTACGGGGTTTACTATTTGGTGCAGGAGGCAGAGGTATGGATTATCGCCATCGAGCACGGACGCCGCCATCCGCGCCACCTGCAAGAGCGGCGATGGAAAGTCGGGGAATGAAATTTTGGCTTCACGCACGCCGAATACGACTTGGGCCGGTGTAAAGAGCTACGTACGCAAGGTTTTTGGACAGCGTATTCGTTAGCCTTTCCTGCGCAGGAAGTTCTCCGTTCCCGTGAATGCTCGGTGACCAGAAGTCTGTCCGTCTGTATTTATGGATTCACCGGCGGCGTGGCTTACACCCGCTTGGTCATCTTCACGCCTTCTGCCAGAAGCTTCGCGGCACCCGCGTCGCTGGGGGCTTCGGCGTAGATGCGCAGGATCGGCTCGGTCCCGGAGCCGCGGAGCATCAGCCACGAGCCGTCTTCGGAAACGAACTTCACGCCGTCGTAGGATTTCACTTCCTTGAGCGGGGACTTGAGGAGCTTCGCGGGCGGGTTGTTCTTGCAGAACTCCATGAGCGCGGCGCGTTTCTCCAAGGGGAAACGCGTGTCGATGCGGGCGTAGCGGTGCGGGCCGAAATCTTTTTCCAACTGGGCGATGAGCTTGTTCACGGAAGTTTTTTCCGTGGCAAGCATTTCAAGGAGCATGAGTCCGGCGAGAATGCCGTCGCGCTCGGGAATGTGTTTCTGGAAACCGATGCCGCCGCTTTCTTCCGCGCCAAGGATGTAGTCGCCCTTGATCATTTCGGCCGCGATGTATTTGAAGCCGACGCCGGTCTCGACGAGCGGGAGTCCGTAGGCGGCGCACATCTTGTCCACCATCGAGGTGCAGGTGAGGGCTTTGATCATGCGCCCGCGCGCGCCGCGATTCACGTAGTAGTGGCGCAGGAGCAGGCAAATGAGCTGGTGCGTGGAGAGCGCGTTCCCGCGTCCGTCCATGCCGCCCACGCGGTCGGCGTCGCCATCGGTCACGAGGCAAAGGTCGTGCGGATGCTTTTGCAGATAGGCCTTGGTCTTCGTGTAATTCTTCGGAATGGGTTCGGGATTGATGCCGCCGAAGTTGGGATCGTGCGCGCCATTGAGTGTGGTGACGCGGCAGGTCGTGCCCGCGAGCAATTCCTCGAAGCAGCCTGCGCCCACGCCGAAGAGTGCGTCATGGCCGAAGCGCACCTTGGACTTCGCGATGAGCTTGAAGTCCACGAGCTTCTTGATGGCCTTGAAATGGTCGGTGCGAATGTCGGCGACGAGCACGCGGGCGTCCTTCTTCGTGGGGAGCGGCTGCGATTGCACGGGCGCGGCATCGAGCAACGCCTCGATGGCCTGGCAGGTGGCGGGTTCCGCCGAGCCGCCGAACGACGCCTTGAGTTTGAAGCCGTTGAACGAAGGCGGATTGTGGCTCGCGGTGATCATCACGCCGCCCGTGGCGTTGCCCGCCTTCACCGCGAAGGAGACGGCGGGCGTCGGCGTGGGCACGGACGTGAGCGTGACGGAAAAGCCGTTGCCCAGCATGACCTCTGCGGTGCGCTTCGCGAACTGGTCGGAAAGAAAACGGCGGTCATAGCCGATGACGATGTGCTTCTGCGCGCCCGCGACCGGGTTGCGTTTCCAGAATTCCGCCGTGGCCTGCGCGACGCGGTCCACGTTGGCGAAGGTAAAGTCCTCGGCGATGATTGCGCGCCAGCCGTCGGTGCCAAATTTGATTTGAGCCATGATGATTCGATTGCGTTGAGTTTAATTGCCTCGTTGACCTTGAACTTGTCGGCCGTTCACGGCGCGAACCTTAGTAATTGCGGCCAGAAACAAGCAAGCCGCGCGTGGCCGGACGGCCGGTGGCCACGGACAAATAACCTCTTGCGCCACGAAAATCCGGTCACTAGATTGCGCCTCCCTTTCGGGGCACCCATAGCTCAATTGGATAGAGCGGCTGACTACGGATCAGCAGGTTAGAGGTTCAACTCCTCTTGGGTGCACCACTTCTTCCGCGCCAAGTTCACCCCGGTTCGACGGGTGAAAATCTGTTTGAAACGGAGCGGTGAAAAGCGCGTCAGCTTCATCATTCCGAGTTTCGATTCGTGACACGCCGAAGGTTCGTGCCGCAAAATCGCAGCCATCAGATACACCATGCACCGCACTATTTTGGCCCAAGACTTGGGAGCAACCGTCTCGTGGGGTCGCGCGCTTGCGCTCACCCTGGCGCTGGCCTGGCCGTGCGCCGCTGCGAATTACGAAACGGAAATCCGCCCGCTGATTAACGAGTATTGCCTCAAGTGCCACTCGACCGAGAAACAGAAGGGTGATCTCGATCTCGAACGGTTCTCGTCGTTGAGCGAGGTGAAGAAACATCCCAAGATTTGGCAGGGCGTCATCGAGCAAATTTCCCTCGGCGAGATGCCGCCGAAGGACAAGCCGCAGATGACGCCCCTTCAGCGCGAGAAGTTGCTGGCGTGGGTCAACAGCGCGCTCGACGAAATCGCGTTGGCTCGCGCGGGCGATCCGGGGCCGGTGGTGCTACGGCGACTTTCGAATGCGGAATACACTTACACAGTTCGCGACCTGACGGGCGTGGAGTCGCTCGATCCGGCGCGCGAGTTTCCGGTGGACGGCGCGGCGGGCGAAGGTTTCATGAACGTCGGCAATGCGCTCGTGATGTCGCCCTCGCTCGTCACGAAGTATCTGGACGCGGGCAAGTCCATCACCAGTCACGCGATGCTGTTGCCGGATGGGATTCGTTTCTCACCGAAGAACACACGGCGCGATTGGACGGAGGAATTGCTCGCTGAGATTCGTGGACTCTACGCCCAATACACGGAGAAGGGCGGCGGCTCGGCGGTGAATTTGCAAGGCATCAAGTTCGACACCAAGGACGGTGGCGTGCTGCCGCTGGAGAAATATTTCGCCGTACTTTTGCAGGAGCGAGCGAGTGGCGTGAACGCGAATGTCGCGACGAACGGACTCAGCGCGAAGTATCTGGACGCGTTGCGTGAGACGCTCAATGGCACACAACCGTCCATCCTGCTCGATCCAATCCGCGCCCGATGGCGGACGGCAAAACCCGGTGATGCCGCCGCGCTCGTCGCGGACATCACGCAATGGCAGCGGGCGCTCTGGAAGTTCAACAGCGTCGGACACATTGGAAAAAAGGACGGCCCAAAAGCCTGGCTCGAACCCTTTAGTCCGGTCGCGCTTCAGCAGGAGGTGCGTCTGAAAGTTCCTCCGTCTGCGGATGGAAAGGAAGTTGTCCTGTATCTCGCAGCGGGTGACGCGGGCGATGGCAGCGAGAGTGATTTCGTGGTTTGGAAAGAGCCACGTCTCATCGCCTCGGGCCGCCCCACGCTTCATTTGCGCGACGTGCGCGAGGTCATGGGCGAGTTGACTGCTCGTCGCGAGCGGACCTTTGCCACGACGGCAAAGTCATTAGCCGCCGCCGCGGAAGCGACCGCAGCGCACGGCCAGCCTGATGTGGCGGCACTCGCGCGCAAGCACGGCGTTGAAGCGGATGTCCTCGGCGCCTGGCTCAATTATCTCGGAGTCGTCGCGGATGGTTCGGTGAAGATTGATTCTTACTTCACCAACAGCATCAAGCGTGCGTCGGTTCATGACTTCATCGATGTCTGGGGCAGCGCCGGGACGCCGCATCTCACCGCCAACTCCTCCGACCAACATGTGCGCATCCCGGGCAACATGAAACCGCATAGCGTGGCCGTGCATCCGTCGCCGAAGTTGCAGGCCGTGGTGGGCTGGCGCAGTCCGGTGGCGGCGTCGATGCGAGTCGAAGCCACGATCCAGCACGCGCATCCCGAATGCGGCAACGGCGTGACTTGGTCGCTGGAATTGCGCCGCGGTTCCACGCGTCAACGACTCGCCACCGGCGTCGCGCAGGGAGGCAAGGAAGTGAAGCCTGCGCCCATTGAGAACCTCGTCATTCGTCCCGGCGATCTCGTGTCATTGCTGATCGGTCCGCGCGATGCGAATCACTCGTGCGACCTCACTGCCGTCGATCTCGTGCTCACCAGTTCGGGCGAGGGCGGACGCGAATGGAATCTGGCGAAGGATGTTTCGCCGAATGTGCTCGCGGGAAATCCGCACGCGGATCGTTTCGGCACGGAAGGCATCTGGCATTTCTACACCGAGCCGGACAAGGGCGGCGCCGAGACGCGGTCGGTGATCCCAGCCGGTCCGTTGCTGACGAAATGGCAAACGGCCTCGGGCGACGAACAACGACAACTCGCTGATGAAGTGCAGAAACTTCTCACCTCGGGTCCGCCTGCGGCGAAGGACAGTCCCGATGCGAAGCTCCATCAACAACTGTCGTCACTCGGCGGGCCGTTGTTCGGTGGAATGCTTGGGGAGCGCGCCCGCCCCGGGCGCATCCAACCGGCGCCCTCGCCGGTTGGTGCGGCGCGTGCGAAGGAAGATGGACGTTTGAAGTCATTAGACGTTCCGGATGTGGTTGGCGGGGCGCCAACCACTGCGCCCGGGGCGGGCGCGCTCCCCAATTCGAACTACGGCCTCGATCCCGCACAGTTTGGCAAACGTCCCAACGGGACTGCCGGCGATGCGGCCAGCCTTTACGTTCGCGCGCCCTCCGTGATTGAGATTCGTTTGCCCGCGGAACTGGTTGCGGGATACGAGTTCGTAACGACCGGCGTTCTCGACCAGGAAACCGGCGCGGAAGGCAGCGTTCAGCTTCAAGTGCTGACCAACAAGCCATCGGCTCTAACGGGGCTTCGCCCAGCGGGCGTCACCGAGGGTGATGCGGTCGGGCCGTGGTACTCGAACAACCGAAAAATTTCCCACAACGCGCCTCTCATCGTGAATGCAGGCAGCGCGGCGCAGAAGCGTCTCGAAGCTGATCTCGATGAGTTCCGTCAGATGTTTCCTGCGGCGCTTTGCTACACAAAAATTGTTCCCGTCGATGAGGTGGTGACTCTCACTCTGATCTACCGCGAGGATGATCATTTCAAACGGCTCATGCTCGATGACGCCGAGGGTGCGCGGCTCGACCGTCTCTGGTCCGAGTTGCACTACATCGCGCAGGACGCGCTGACGCTGGTGGACGTCTTCGATCAGCTTTGGCAATACGCGACGCAGGATGCGGACCCCAGCGTCTTTGAGCCGATGCGCGAACCGATCAAGCAACGCGCCGCTGCGTTCCGGCAATTGCTCACCAACACGCAACCCAAACACGTCGAGGCGGTCGTGGAGTTTGCGGATCGCGCCTACCGGCGTCCGCTCAGCGATTCTGAGAAAAACGAACTCCGTGGATTGTATCGCACGTTGCGCGCGCAGGAGTTGCCGCACGACGAAGCGATTCGCCTCACCCTCGCGCGCGTGATGGTTGCGCCCGCGTTTCTGTATCACGCCGAGAAGCCTGGCCCCGGCAAAGACGCGACGCCGGTGAACGATTGGGAACTGGCCAGCCGGCTGAGCTATTTCCTTTGGTCATCAGCGCCCGATGCGGAACTGCGCGATCTCGCGGCGAATGGAAAGCTACGCAACCCGGACGTGCTCGTGGCGCAATCGCGTCGCATGCTCCGCGACGCCCGCGTGCGCCGGATGGCGACGGAGTTCGGCTGCGCGTGGCTGCACATTTATGACTTCGACGAACTGGGCGAGAAGAGCGACCGGCATTTTCCGACTTTCATCGGGCTGCGCAGCGCCATGTATGAGGAGACGATTCGCTTCTTCACTGACTTCTTTCAGCGCGATGGCTCAGTGCTGAACATCCTCAATGCGGATTACACTTTTCTGAACGAGCCGCTGGCGAAGCATTACGGCATCACGAGCGTGAAGTTTGCCGGCAGCAACGACTGGCAACGCGTCGATGGCATAAAGAAGTTTTCGCGCGGCGGCATTCTCGGCCAGGCCACAACGCTGGCGAAACAATCCGGTGCGTCGCGCACCAGTCCCATCCTGCGCGGCAACTGGGTGAGTGAAGTCTTGCTCGGCGAGAAGTTGCCTCGTCCGCCCAAAGACGTGCCGCAACTACCCGAAGACGAAGCAACCGAGAAACTCACCGTGCGACAACTCACGGAGAAACACACCACCGACCCGCGCTGTGCCGGTTGCCACGCACGCATCGACGCATTCGGTTTCGCGCTGGAGAAGTTCGACGCCATCGGGCGTAGCCGTGAACGCGATCTCGGCGACCGCCCCATCGACACGCACGCGAAGGTTCTCGATGGCTCCGAGTTCGACGGCCTCGAAGGCCTACGCGATTACCTGCTGACCAAGCGTGGCGACGCGTTCCTCAAACAGTTCTGCCGCAAGCTGCTCGGATACTCGCTAGGCCGCGAGGTGCAACTTTCCGACAGCCCTCTGCTCACCGAGATGCGCGCGCAACTCAAGGCGAACGACTACCGCATCAGCACCGCCGTGGAGACGATTGTACGCAGCAAACAATTCCGCGAGGTACGAGGCCGTGAAACTGCCTACGAAGATTAATTTTACCCACCACGACCCAGCCTGAACTGATTAAAAGCAGGCACAACTTTCGCCGCACATTTCCTCGCCGGATCGACGTCACGATTGCGAACGCCCCGCGCTCTACGGCGTGTAGGGTTTGCATCGCTCGTTCGAAATCGAAGTCATTGTGAAATGATGACCTCCTCGACGTCTGCATTGATGGACGACACAATCTCATCGCTCGCGCAAAACCAGCGTTCACCCGCAACCGGCTTTTTCTCTTCGCCCAAAAGAGCGGCCCCGCCAGCCGAATATCGCGACCACAGGCACGTCGAAATTCCAATGTCGCAACTTTCCAGCCCGCGCCTTAGGTTCTTGAAAATCGGATGAACGGATTTACGCCTTCAGTTCTTCAATCTGTCGCATTCTTCGCGGCGGTGACCGGGGCGTTCGCATCGCTCCACGCCGCGACGCCCGAGGAGGGTTTGGCGTTTTTTGAAAGGCGTATCCGGCCGTTGCTGACTGAACATTGCTACGACTGCCACAGCGCGGATGCCAAAAAAGTTAAGGGCGGGTTGCGGCTCGACTCACGCGAGGGTTGGGTGAAGGGCGGCGAGTCCGGGCCGGCAATTGTGCCGGGCAAGCCGGACGAGAGCCTGCTCATTCGTGGCGTGCGATATTGGGACAAGGATTTCCAGATGCCGCCCAAGCATCCTCTGCCGCCGGAGGGCGTGAAGGATCTCATCGAATGGGTGAAGCTCGGCGCGCCCGACCCGCGTGAGGGCGGCTCGGCGACGGCGACAGCGAAGACCGCGAGTAAGATTGATTACGAGCAGGGGCGAAAACACTGGGCATTCCAGCCGGTGCGGAAGGTCAAGCGCCCAGCGGTGAAGAACTCTGCGTGGCCGCGCAACGAGGTGGATTTCTTCACCCTCGCGCGAATGGAAAAGGCGCGCGTCGTGCCTGCGCGGGACGCCGACCCGCGCACGCTCATTCGCCGCATGACGTTCGATCTCACGGGCCTGCCCCCGACGCCGGAGGAGGTGGAGGCGTTCGTCCGCGACTCACTGGGCAATCGCCCATCGGCCATCACCAATCTCATCGACCGCCTGCTCGCCTCGCCGCACTACGGCGAACGGTGGGGGCGGCACTGGCTCGATGTCGCGCGCTACGCGGACACGAGCGGCAACGCCTCCGATTT
>JBBQYK010000208.1:0-9128 GCA_038208765.1 Verrucomicrobiota bacterium | reverse complement strand
GCTGGGATTCGTGGTGGCGTCGCGCGGCTGGGATTTGCGGATGCTCGCGAAGTCGCCGGTGTCGGCGACGACCTTGGTGAACTTCTTGAGCTGGTCGAGCTGCGTGATGTCTGCCGTCACTTTGGACGGCCCTTCGGCAGTAGCTTTAGGTGTCATAAATATTCTTCGGGAATGAGTTTCGGCAGTCCGCCGCCCCGCGCAACGATTTATTCGGGGAATGTTACTGGCAGCGTGCCGCCAGCGTCCCACTGGCGTTTTGAAGTAACGCGCTCATGGTTTCACATCGGGCGTCACGCCTGAACCCTTCTTCGTCAATCGCCGGTAACGCCACACGCCCGCCAGCATCAGCAGCACGCACGACGCCTTCCAGACGAACAGCCACCACGGCTTCCACCACGCGCCCGTGCGCGCCTCCACGAGATCGGAAAATCCAAACACAACGATGACGGCGGCCAGAAACCAGAGCGTGGGACGCAATCGCCGCGCGCGGCGAAAGGCGTAGATGAACAACACGAGCGCGAAGACAAACCAGACGCCCGCCTCGATCAGATTGCCGTCTCGTGCCAAATCCATGAGCCGTTCACAATTTTTCCACCACCCGTTTCACGACGAACGGAATGATTTTTTTCTCGTTTGCGTGTCCAACGGTGAAGACCACGAGCACAAATTTTCTGCCGTCCGCCAGTTCCACATACGCCGCGTCGTGACGTGTGGTGCTGGTCCAGCCGGCCTTTGACCACAGCTTCGCGTCGCGCGGCAGGCCGCCGGCGCTGAAACCGCGCGCCTGATCATCGGCCGCGCCCTGAGCGGTGAAGTCGCGCGCGTGGAGCGCCATCATCTCCGCGCTGCGCCGGGCGGAGACGCAGTGGCCGAGGGCGATCTCGGTGAGCAGCCGCGCCGTGGCGTCGGTGGTGAGCATGTTGCGATTGCCGAATTTCTCGCCGACCCACACGCGTTCGCGGCCGTACGGGCCTTCGTTCCACGGCTTCTGGTTGGCGTTGATATTCGTGTAGCCGAGCGAGGTGAAGTAGCGGTTCACGGCGTTGCGTTTCTCGCCCCAGAGTTTCATCTCCGCCTCCGGCAATTCGGGCCCGCCCGTCGTGCCGGTCAGCGCATCGAGGATGTAAGCCGTGGCGTCGTTGGAGGAATCGACAATCATGTCCTTCATCGCGCGGCGCAGTTCGACAGTGTCGGCGAGTTTGCCGTCCTCCAGCCAACGATGCGTGGCGGCGAGGTAAAACATTTTCACCACGCTGGCCGGGTAAATCGCCACACCGCCGCGGGCGCTGCCGTGTTTCAACTGCTTCGCGTCGCGGACATCCGCTAGCGTAATGGCGAGCTGGTTGGTTTGCAGTTTCTTGGCGGCAAACTCCTTCAACGTCGCGGCGAAGGTTTCATCCACGAGCGATTGCAGCCGCGCGTCGCTTGAACCGAGGCCATTCGTTTCCGCAGCAAGCATGGGCGTGAGCATAAGCAGGAAGGCCGCAAGGGCGGCGGGGAGTTTGAACCACGGAAAACACGGAAAACACGGAATGAAAAACCGCTCCATTCCCTTCGCGTTTGCTTCCATGTCTTCCGTGTTTTCCGTGGTCAAAATTTTCATCCCTTGACCTCCAGAAAGCGCATGATGGAATCGCCGTGCTTCATGAATTTACGTTCTTGCCAGCGCGGCGGCAACGTGAGCGTGTCGCGGCGCGCGTGGCCCAGCACGAAAAGGCCGCCCGGCGCGAGCAGACACGGAAGTGTTTCATCGTCCAAGCAGCGTTGCGCGAAGGATTCGGAGCGTTTGCCCACGTTCTTCTCACCGTAGGGCGGGTCGGCGACGATGAGGTCGTAGCGTTCGCCCGCCGCCGCGAGTTGCGGCAGCGCGGTGAAGACATCCTGCACGCGCACGCGGAAGGAGTTCGCCGGCAAGTTCAGCGAAGCGCAGTTCTGCTCGATGATGCGTGCGTGCTTGGGAGAAAGCTCAATGCACAGAGCCTCGCGCGCGCCACGGCTCAGGCATTCGAGACTGAGCGCGCCGGTGCCGCCAAACAGTTCCAGCACGCGCGCGCCCTCGATGCGCGGAGCAATACTGTTGAAGAGCGCCTGCCGCACCATGTCCGGCGTGGGCCGCACATCGAGTCCTTTGGGCGCTTTGAGAATGAGTCCGCCGGCTGAGCCGCCAATGATTCGCACGGCCGTGTTGTGGCGGAACGGCGCGGCGGCGGCAAGCCTGCCCACACGCGGCGCTGAGCGCGATCGTGCGCCTACAGCTTCTTGATCTGCACGTTGCGGAAGGCCACGGGATCGTTGTGACCCGCGAAACCGAAGTGGCCGCTCGTGCGGTCCTTGCCGGGGTGAGGACTGTTCGCCATGAAGTTCGTAATCTTCGAGAGGTCGGTGTTGAGGATGACCACGCCGTTCAACTCTGTTTTGATGGTCGAGCCTTTCACCGTCACTTCCTGAAAATTCCATTCGCCGACTGGACGATGGTACCCGCGCTGCGCCGCCGCCATGCCGTAGGCGGATCCGTGCGCCTGGCGCGGGTCGAGCTTGCCCTTCAGCTTGTCG
Source organism: Verrucomicrobiota bacterium (assembly GCA_038208765.1). Lineage (GTDB taxonomy): Bacteria > Verrucomicrobiota > Verrucomicrobiia > Limisphaerales > SIBH01 > JANNGC01. Next base: position 6,575 of record JBBQYK010000208.1, on the reverse strand, counting down.
TAATCATCGTCGAGCACCTGCAACTCGCACAAGCCCACGTAGGCGGTATCGCCTTTGCCGGGGTAGCGCAACGCGAGGCCGTTGTTGCCGCCGGGCGGGACTTTGAATTCCAGACGCACCACGAAATCGCTGAACTCGTCCTTCGTGAAAATCGTGCCGCCTTTGCCGGGCAGGCACATCACTGCGCCGTTGGTCACGATGTAATTGTCCACCGGTCCTTCCCAGCCGGTGAAGTCGCGTTCGTTGAAAATGCGGGCGAAATTCTGACCGCCCTTGCTCGCGAGAATCTTGTTTGCTTCCGCGCCGCCGATTTCGCGCAGCTTGATGTTGCGCCAGCGAATCTCGCCGCCGTGCGTCTGGAGTTGAATCGGGCCGGTCTTCGGCACGGACACTTTGCGGTCGTAATAATTTTCCATGTTCGCGTGATCCACCACGAGCTGGCCATTGAGCCAGATGCTCACGCGCGCGCCGACCATGAGGATGCGGAACTTGTTCCATTCGCCGAAGGGCTTGTCGGCCAGCACGAGCGGGTCTTTGCCGGGCGTGCCTGCGCTGTTGTTCCACAAGCCGCCGCTGCCCTTGTTCGCACCGATGCTGAATTTGTTGGTCTCGGTGTAATCCCAAATCTGCACCTGCGGCACGCCGCGCAGGTAAATGCCGGAATCGGCCTTCGCCACGGTCTTGTATTCGAGGAGCAGTTCAAAATCGCCGTAGTCTTTTTCCGTCGTGGCATAGGCGCCGAAGCCGTCGTTCACCAGTTCCTCGTTCTCGACATACCAGTGCGACTTCCCGGTCTTGTCGCTCTTGGCCAGCATGGACTTGTTCCACTTCTCGATTTGCTCGGCGCGCTTCTCGGGGGTCATGGCGAGCAGCTTGCGATGATCAAAGGTGTCGCCGCCGCGCCAGCCCGTGAGGTCGGTGCCGTTGAAGAGGGAGACGAAGCGCGAATCCTGGTCCTGCGCCGTGGCGCAACCGCCGACCAGGACCGCCAAAAGTCCGACGGCCAGCATTCGCGAGAGTGAGTGGAGTGATTTCATAAAAGTGATTTAGGCAAAACCGACGCCGGGCGAAATGAAATTCTTCACCTTCATCTCGTAGCGGCGTCTCGGCAGAGCGCCGCCATCTGAAAAACGAGGACGGGGAAAATTATGGCGGCGCTCTGCCGACGCGCCGCTTCGTGCCCCCGGCGTCCCGCCGGGTGGAACCTGACGGACGACGCACGCTGCTCCCCGGTCAAGCTGCGCTCGAACTCACCATGTTCCCACCCGGCGGGACGCCGGGGCACGCGCCGCTACCTCAGCGCCAGCCGCAGCACCACCACGCCCGCCACCGCCACGAGTCCACCGGCCAGCGAGCGCATCGTGGGGCGCTCGCCCTCGACGTAGCGCGAGAAAGGAATGATGACGAGCGGCGTGAGCGCGACGATGGGCAGGACGACGCCGGACTTCTCGGTCATCAGCGCCCACTGGTAGCAGGCGACGCCGATGGCGGGACCGGAGAGGGCGTTGACCACGACCCAGGGCCAGATGGGAGGAGCGTTGAGAGTTGAAGGTTGAGAGTTGAAAGGCGGAGTGACGGGTGATTTTTTTAATTTCATCCCCAGCCAGAACACCACCGCCACCGCCAGTCCGGCGAGGATGCGTTGATACGCCGCCGTGCCGCCGTCCACGGGCGTGCCGGCCGCCGCGTCCACGCGCGAAGCGTGGCCGCTGAAGACCGCGCCCATCCCCTGCCCCAGCGCCGCGACCACGCCGTAGGCCACGCCGATCCAGAAGACACGTTTGGGAATGTCGAGATGTTTGCCCGGCGCAATCGCCAGGGCCACGCCGCCGAGGATCAACGCCGCGCCGCCCATTTCCATCCCGGTCATCTTCGTGCCGAGCCACAGCCATTCCGTCACCGCCGCGAACGGTGCGGCCAGGCAATGCACGATCAGAATGGACAGGCGCGAGCCAAGGCGCGGCAGAGCCTGATAGAGCGCGATGTCACCGAGACCGAATCCGAGCAGGCCGCTGAGCAGAAACATGGGCAACGCTTGGCCGGTCAAACCCTGCCCGAGCGTGTGCGCCCACAACGCGAGCAGCGCGGTCGCGAGCAGCACGCGCCAGAAGTTCGCCTCCACGCCGCCGAGGACTTTGCTCGTCCGCTGCGCGCACACGGCGGAGATGGAAAAGAAAATGGTGGTTAATAACGCCGGCCACATCGCGCGCGGAGTTCACGCGGCGGGCGGGCGGAGAGCAAGCGGGATTTCAAAGAGTGGGGCGGCGGGGTCCTCAGCGCGCCGGGCCGCGTCCCGTCGATACGTCCGGAAACTCTTCACCCCTCACTCCGGCGCGCTGAGGACCGCGACGCCACGCTGGGCTGATTGATCTGAATCCGTTGAGGATTAAAAAAAACGGACGGCCCAAGATGCAGGTAAAGATAAACCTGAAATCCACGCTCCGGGGACACTACGGCCGGAACAGGCGGAAGAACTGCGCGGACGCCGCCGGCAGCGCGACGGTGTTCATGGCATTGCTCAGGATGGAATTGGTGGCGGGGAGGTCCTGCCAGAAAATCGGCGCGTTCAGATTTGTCGCCGCCTGGAGCGTGAAGCCCGCCGGCGAGGCCGGCCACGACACGACGACGTTCGTTCCGCTCAAGCCCGCCGTCAGTTGCACCGGCGAAAAATCAAAGGCGAGTGCGTAGCTCTCCGTGCGCGATTGCGCGGCCCCGCGCAACAACACCTGGAGATCGTAACGACCCGCGGCCAGCTTCGGAATGAAGAGGTGCTCGACGTTGTCCACGCTGCTGGTCGAGCAGGTCACGAGGGTGTTGCTGGTGGTTTCATACAGAAACAGTTCAAGATTCGTCAGCGCGCCCGAGCCTTTGTTCCACGCCAGCGTGGCAGTGGCCGAGTGCGCGCCGTTGCTCGCGGGCAGATGAAAGTAGTAGTGCGCCACGCGGTCGTTCTGCATCGCGCTCTGGATGGTGCTGAAATCCCAGCCGCGCGCGGCCCCGACGGAATTGGTGGCCCCCGTGGGCGGATGCGCGGCGTTGATCGCCACGCTGTTCGTGGCGGTGGCGGAACGGCGTCCGCCGCGCAGTTGGAGATCGGAGTTATACATGTTCAACACGCCCGCGCCATAACGCGCATCGAGCGGACGGCGGAAGCCGTTCGTCCAGTTGGTCATCTTCACCGCGCCGTTGAGGAGCAGCGCCTTGATCACCGTTGCGTTCGTCGCCACCACGGCCGTGCCGACGCCGCCTTCATCCGCCGCGCCCGCTTGCAACAGCAGCGCCGCCGCGCCCGCGACCTGTGGCGTGGAAAAACTCGTGCAGCAAGAATGCGGTGCCACTAGATCCGGCTTGGCCCGGCCATCCGCCGTGGGGCCGATGCTGGACTGGCCGCTCCCCGAGATGATCCCGACGCCAATGCCGTTGTAGGCGGAGCCGGGAACGGGCGGTGGCGTCCCCGGCTCGTTGGCCATGCCCGAGACAAAGAGCACGTTGAACTTTGTCGCGTACGAATCGTAGGCGCTTTCCGTGCCGCCATTGATGAAGCTCTGGTTCACCACCCGCCCGGCGATGCCGACCTTGGGCGTGATGATGAAGTTGACGAAATAACCCGCATCATAGTTGTCCACGCGCGGCACGCCCGGCGCGACACCCAGCGGGTCGGTGGAATAAAACTGCGTAGCCACGCCGTTGGCGTGGGAAGATTCATTGCCCACCAGGTTGGGAAAAGTCGTGGCCGTGCCCAGCGTGGAGGTCCAGGTGAAAAAGATGGAGGGATTCAGCACCGGGTTGACTTCAAAGGTCTGGTTCGCCCCGCCGGCCTCCGGCTGCGCCACGTTGATGCCGCTGCCCGTGATCGCCGGCCGCTCGCGCCGCATCGCCACCAGCCCGGTGGTCTCGGTGTCGCTGGCGGGGGCAAACAACGTCAGCAACGGAAACAGCAGCAAGAAAGCGATACGGTTTCGGACGCGGCACGGATAAAACATAGGGGCAACTTAGCGGCAAAAGGGGCTAATTCAATAAGGTGCCCACCCCATTTTTGAGCTTTCCGAGTCTCCCCCAAAGACAGCGCTTCCCGGCCGAAAAGCCCGTCTTTTACCTTGAGCAGCCCTAATCGTATCTCAGCGCCTGAATCGGACTCAGCTTCGCCGCCTTGATCGCGGGCAGCAGCCCGGCCAGCACCCCGACCGCCGCGCTGGCGATGAAGGCTAGCGCCATCGCGTTCACTGTGATCACCGGCGTGTTCTCCGTGGGCGAGAGAATGACCAGCAGTTGAATCAGTAGCGAAGACGCGGCCAGTCCGGCGATACCGCCGAGCACCGCGATGACCATGCTCTCGACAATGATCTGCGTGAACACGCTGCCGTCCGTCGCACCGATGGCCTTGCGAATGCCGATCTCCCGCACGCGCTCCGTGATGCTCGCGAGCATGATGTTCATGATGCCGATGCCGCCCACGAGCAGGCTGATCGCCGAGATGATGCCGCCGCTCAACCGCGCGTTGCGGATGTTCGTGTTGATTTGCTCCGCCCAATCTTCCTGCGTGCGGAACGCGAAGTCCTCGATGCCGCGATGCGTTTGGAGCATCACGTTGCGCGCCTGCTGCAAGGCCGGTTCCAACTTGTCCATGCTCTCCACCTTGATCCACATCTGCGTCAGGCGCGGGTCGGGCGAGCCGTTGGTGCCGCTCGCCGAACGGAACTTCACCCACATCGTTTGCAAAGGGATGTACACGGTGTTGTTTTTCATGCGATACACGAAGCCGCTCATGCCGCTGCCCCGCGTGCCCCAGCCCCGGCTGCGCTCCGGGCCGGTCTGCTTCACGGGATTATTCTTTTCGTACTCGCGGAGCTTGCGGTCCATCTCGCTCTCGTAGTGCTTGAACATCCCGATGATGGTGAAGGGCTGGCCGTTCACGCTGATCAATTCGCCCACGGGAATGATCTCGCGCCCCACGTCTTCCGGCGAGCCGAACAGTTCGTCGCGTATGCCGGTGCCGATCACGCAGACGCTCGCGGCGTTTTCGTCGTCAATGTCGTTGAACATCCGCCCGTGCTCGACGACGTGCTGGTTCATCTCCAGCGCGTTCGGCCAGGTGCCCATTAAATTCCACGTCTGCGTCGCTTTGCCGCCGCGTGTGACGACCCCGCGGTTCAACCGCATCTCCGGGCTGATGCTTTTGATGAGCGGCGCGCTGGCCCGCAACGCATACACGTCACTGATGGTGTTGCCCACGGATTGATCGGCGAGGTGCAATTGTTCCGGCGGAATTTCCTGTTCCTCGACGCGCACCTTTTCCACGCCGCCGATCTCGATCAGCGCGGCGCGCAAGCCATTCTCCATGCCCTTCACCAGCGCCGACATCGCCACGAGACTCGCGACCCCAAGCACGATGCCGAGCAGCGTGAGCAGCGAACGGAACTTGTGCGCCCAGATTTCCTTGAGGCCGATGAGGATGGAGTTGAGGAGATTCACGGCAAACAAACTCCAAATCCCAAATCCCAAATCCCAAACAAATCCCAAATTCCCAACCTCAATTCACCACCCGCAAAGTCCGCGACAGTTTGGAATTTGAGGTTTGGAATTTGTTTGAAATTTGGGATTTGGGATTTGGGATTTCGCGCAGAATTTTTCATCGGTCACGCGACGGTTTGGTTGACGTCCGCAGTCGGACTCACCCGGTCCAGCCCCGCCAGCTTCGCATCCACCTGCTTCGCAATCTTGCCGTCGCGAATTTCGATGCGACGCGGCGTGACGGCGGCGATTTCCGGGTCGTGCGTGACGAGCGCGATGGTTCGCCCCTGCTCGCTCAGTTTGCGGAAGAGCGTGAGGATGGCCTCGCCGGTGTGCGAGTCGAGGTTGCCCGTCGGTTCGTCGGCGAAAACAATCTTCGGCTCATTGACCAGCGCGCGCGCGATGGCCACGCGTTGCTGCTGACCGCCGGAAAGCTGGTTTGGGCGATGCTTGCTTCGGTTCTCCAAGCCCACGAGTTGGAGCACGCTCATCGCTCGGTCGCGTCGCTCGCGCGCGCCACACCCGGAGTAAATCAACGGCAGTTCGACATTCTGCATCACGTTCAGCTTGGGCAGGAGATTGAAGAACTGGAACACGAAGCCAATCTTCTGATTTCGCACATGCGCCAGTTCCGATGCCGAGGAGTCGTGAATGAATTTCCCATCGAGCGCGATGGTGCCTTTCGACGGCGAATCGAGGCAGCCAAGAATGTGCATCAAGGTCGATTTACCACTGCCGGACGGGCCGATGATGGAGATAAACTCGCCGCCCTCGATGTCGAGCGACACGTCATCCAGCGCGCGGATTTCCTCGCCGCCGAGATGGTAGATTTTGCTGACGTTGCGCAGTTCAACGAGGGGCATGCTTAAGAAATGACGAATGGCGAATGACGAATGGCCAGCGCATGGCGTTGAGCAGGTCGCCGGAAAATTCAATTGATGTGGAACGTCTCTTCGTCATTCGACATTCGACATTAGGAATTCACAAGACCGTCTTGTTCGTCGCCGCCGCGCCCCCCGTCACGGCACTGGTGCCGCTGGCCGCGCTGCTCTTGGTCTGCGCAG
>JBBQYK010000207.1:0-9139 GCA_038208765.1 Verrucomicrobiota bacterium | reverse complement strand
TTTCCAGATGCTCGGCGGCGCGGCGACGTAGAGCGAGCCATCGAACCACAGGCAGCCCTGCGGCAGCATCATCTTGTCGGCGAAGGTGATGCTCTTGTCGAAGCGCCCGTCGCCGTCCGTGTCTTCGAGGCGAACGACGCGATGCGGTTTCTCGGCGAGTTGCTTCTCCACTTTGTCATTCGAGCCGGAGGAATCGGTGACGTAGAGGCGGCCGAGTTCATCGAAGTCCGCCTCAATGGGACGCGGGACGAGATTGGTGCCGGCGACGAGTTCAATCTCGAAGCCATCGGGCAGCGTGAAGTTGTGCGCGCCGATTTGGAACTGCGCGGCGGTGACGTTGAAGGAACAGCCCGCGCAAAGAGCGAGCGACAACAGTGTGGAGAGGGGGCGCATGGCTGTGCGGCATTGAAGCGTCGCCGCCCGGTTGCGCCAAGTGATTTAGTGAGGTGAGTGGCGGCGGGCATCCTGCCTGCCAGTGAGCCGGGGCTTCCAGCCCGGCGGATCGAGTGTGAGGAAAGAGAGGCGCGTCGAAGAAATATATCCCGCGCTGGAGAAATGGTGGCATTCGTTCCGGGCGGCTGGAAGCCGGCCCTCACTGGCCGGCAAGGATGCCTGCCGCCACAGAACGCTCGCGCGCTCCGTTACTTCCGCGGTCGGCGCAGCAAGTATTCGCGCTGGTTGTCGCGACGGATGCCATAGCTCACCACGACCCAGCCCTCGGGCGCGAGTTCCGCAAGGCTGCGGCCGGAACTCCATTCGTCCTGGAGCACGAAGCGGTATTCCCACGTCGTATTTCGGCTGGGCTGGTTGAAGTCTTCCGTGCGGGACGAAATCCCGGCGACGGGCAGTTCTAAGGTCGTATTCATGGCGGTAACAAGTTGCGTTGTCTTCTGAACTGATGGGGACTTTAGCGCGTGGTGGCGCGGGCGCGGAACCTTTTCGGCGCCGGGCGTTACCAGCGGTGATTACCGTAGAAGTCCGGCGGAGCGTGTGGCGACAGGCATCCGGGCCGGCCAGGGAGAGCCGGCTCCAGCCGCCCGGAAAAAAGCCGCGATTGTTTTGCGGCTCTCATTTTTCCAACGCGCCTCTTTTGACCAAGCCCATTCCGCCGGGCTGGAAGCCACGGCTCACTGGCAGCCAGGATGGCTGCCGCCACCTATTTCTCGCTCGCCAGTTTCGCGACGCTTCTCTACAAAACCGCCACGCATGAAAATTAAAATTCTTCTGGCCCTCACCCTATCCATCCTTTCCCTCACCACCGTCCGCGCCGCCGAGGCGCTGGATGAGAAGGCGTTTCAAAAACACATGAAGGCTGTCGGCAAGGCCAATAAGGATTTCAAAGGCAACTTCGAGTCGAAGAACGCCGCCGCCGTCGAGAAGGACGGAGCCGCCGTGGCCGAGTCCTACAAGGCGATGGCCGGCTTCTTCAAAGCGCGCAAGAACGACGACGCGGTGAAATGGTCGGATGACTCGGCCACGGCCGCAGCGGCGACCGCGACGGCGGCGAAAGCCGGCGACTGGGACAAAGTGAAGTCCGAGTGGAGCGCGGTGGGCAAGAACTGCAAGGCCTGCCACGACAAGTATCGCGAGAAGCTCGACGACGGCAGCTACAAGATTAAGTAGGCGTCCGGCGTTTGGAGGGGCGCACGCTGAGGCCGAAGACGCCGCGTCATTTTGATTCCTCGCGCCGGGGCGATACCAAGGACACCAGCCACGCCACGCCCAGCGTGGTCGCGGTGCCAATCAGCGTGAACCAGGGCCAGTGGACTTTGTAACTCACCGGCGCGGCGGCGGTGCCGCCCGCCCACTCCCAGCGGCTCACAAAAATCATCACCACGAGCGAGACGAGCATTCCGACAATCACCGGCCGCGCGCTCCCGCGCTTCCAGCAGATTGCGAGGATGAGTCCGCCTAGCATCGCGCCCGCCGTCAGGCCCGAGAGGGAGAATGCGGCGTTCAACACCGAGTCAACCTGCTGCGTGAGAAACGCGACCGCCGCGAGCAGCACGCCCCAGAGCACGGTCGAGTATTTGCTCAACTGCAAATAAAACTTCTCCGACCGCTCCTTCCGCAGCAGCGGCTTCACGAAATCCATCGTGGACACGGAGGCCAGCGCGGAGAGCGCGGAACTGACCGACGACATCGCCGCACTCAGGATGGCCACGATGAGAAATCCTTTCAGCACATGGGGCACTTCCGTGAGGATGAAGATGGGGAACACGTAATCATTCTTGCTGAGGCCGGGGCGCGACTCGGGCAGCGGAATTTGGAAAGGATGCGCTTGATAAAACACCCAGAGCATCGCGCCCGTGATCAGGAAGATGAGGAACATCGGCAGGATGATGACCGCGCTCAGGGCGAGCGACTTGCGCCCGTCGGAAACATTTTTGCAGGTCAGCACGCGCTGCACGATGAGCTGGTCCGCGCCGTGGCTGGACATCACAAGGAAGGTCGCGCCGATCAAACCCATCCAGATGTTGAACGGTTTGTGCAGCGTGAACTCGCCATTGAACCAGTGGAGTTTTCCCGCCTCGGCGGCCTTCGCCAGTGCGCCGCTCCAGCCGCCTTCGAGCAGCGTGGGAATGTAGAAGAGCGTGAACAGCCCGCCCGCGAGAAACAAAACGAACTGCACCGCGTCCGTCCAGATCACCGCCTTCACTCCGCCCACATAGGTGTAGGCCAGCGACAGCCCGACGAAGATGAGGATGACCCAGATGATCTGGCTGTCGCGCACGCCGAACATCAGTTGCAGCGGGATGCAACTGACGTACACGCGCACGCCCGCGGCGAGCGTGCCGGCGATGAGAAAAAATCCCGCCGCCGTGCGCCGCGCCGACGGACCGAACGCCTGTGCGAACAACTGGTAGGGCGAATAGATCTCGCCTTTGAAATAATGCGGCACCATGACGATGGCGAGGATGACACGCGCGATGACGTAGCCGATCACGATCTGCACGAAGGTGAGCGCGTCCGCGCCGTAGGCCATGGCCGGCACGCCGATGAAGGTCAGCGCGCTCGTCTCCGTGGCGACAATCGAGAGGCCCACGCCCCACCACGGGATGCTCTTGCTGCCGAGGAAATAGTCGCGCGTGTTTTTCTGGTCGCGCCCAAACCAGACGCCGAGCGCGACGATGCCTACGAGGTAAAGGACGATGACCAGCCAGTCGCCGGCGTTAAAAAACTGAGGCATGAGGGTCGCAGGGAAAACGCGCGACAAAGATCAGTCTTCGCTGTAATCGCCCAACTCGCGATGGAAGGTCAGATCCCACGGCTGTCGAACCAACGCGTCAAAAGCGTCCTTGCTGGTGCGGGTCGGCGCCGTGATGGGCAATGACACCGCCCAGATCGCGCCTCCGAGCAGCGTGGCGGCAAACGTGAAGGGCCGGGCGATCAAAATGTCCACGGTCGTGCCGGCAAAACGCCACCCATATTCCTCTCCCGCCCGCGTGGAAGTGGTGGTGAGCAACAGCAGCAGCAGCGCGGCGGTGAAAAGTTTTTTCATGGCGAGTTGGGATTAGCAGCGGCGGGAGAGCGTGGCAAGCGCGGAAACGGAGCGGCGGCGGAGCAGTTAGGGTAGTGGAGCAGCCGTCTCCGCTGCCTTCCGTCCTTGGGCCGTCTCGGCTGAAGAACCACCAGCCGGGACGGCCAGTGGACTGGTGGCAGACGGGACGTCTGCCCCACTAACTGATCTGCAACGCGCTGCTGGCTTCGAGCGCCTGCGCCACGGCGGCGGGCGCGGCGAGGAAATAGTGGGCGGACAATTCAGCCGCGTGCGTTTCAGAGAGGCGCAGCGGACGCGCGGCGCGCTCGATGAAACCGTGGGCCGTCTGCTCGATGTAGTTTTGCAAGCCTTGGCGCAGCGGCACCGAAAACATCGCGAGGCTCACCCCATAAACCAGCGTGTGCCAGCCGCGCGCGTCGCCGGCTTCGATGGCCGCCAGGTAGCGTTGCACCACACGCTGGTCACGCATCGGACGGAGCTTGCTCAACTGGCGCTGGCCCACGCGGCAACTGGCGACGGCGAAGTCGCGGATGATGGGTTCCTGCGCGAGCTGTTGATCCAGTGCGACCAACTCCCTCGCCTCGCCGCGCACAGCGTGCTGGTAGGCAGAGACGATGGCGGGCAGTTCCACGGGGCGCAGGACTTGGGCGTGATAGTGGTCGAGAAAAGCGCGCAGCGTCGGCAGGTCGCGCACGCGGGAGAATTCCAGCGCGCCGGTGAGGGTGCTCGTGACCGCGAGTTCGCCGGGCGACCCGAGTTGTTCGAGCATCGGATGGGAGTCGCCCAGCAGTTCAGCGGGCGAAGGCGGCGCGGTTTTGGTTCCCACCATCATCGTCATCATCCACTTCGGAAAACCCGGCCCGTGGATTGAGGCGAAACTAGGCCGGAGCGCGCGGCGGGCAAACGGATTTATTTTTAGGGCGGGTGAAAAAAACGTTGACGGCAGGGTGTGAAAATTGGGGCGTGACCCGCAGTGGGTAGTGGGCAGCCGTCTCGGCTGCCTTGGTCCTTTGACCGTCTCGGCTGAAGAGCCACCAGCCGGGACGGCCAGTGGACGGGTGGCAGCCGGGACGGCTGCCCCACTACAGTTCAATAGCCCGCCGCGCCCCCTGCGCCTTTGACGATGGCCACGCCCGCCGAGGTGCCGAGGCGCGTCGCGCCCGACTGGATCATGCCGAGGGCGATCTGCGCGTCGCGGATGCCGCCGGAGGCTTTCACGCCGAAGTTCGGGCCGACGCATTCGCGCATCAGTTGCACGTCGTGCGTGGTCGCGCCGCCGGTGCTGAAGCCGGTCGAGGTCTTCACGAAATGCGCGCCGGATTCGACGACGAGTTTGCAGGCGAGAATCTTTTCTTCGCGCGTGAGCAGGCAGGTTTCAAAAATGACTTTCACGGTGCGCTCCTCGGCGGCGTCCACCACATCGCGCAGTTCGCGCAGGACATACTTTGAGTCGCCGTCCTTGAGCTTGCCGATGTTCAGCACCACGTCAATTTCCTGCGCGCCGTCGTCAATGGCGGCCTCGACTTCGAGACGTTTCACGTCCGAGCTCATCGCACCGAGCGGGAAGCCGACGACGGCGGCGACCTTCACGCCAGAGTTCTCGACGAGCGAGTAGGCTTGGGCCACGCGCGAGCCGTTCACGCACACGCTCCAGAAGTGATGCTCCATCGCCTCGCGGCAAAGCTTCTCGATATCGCCCGCCGTGGCCTCGGGCTTGAGCAGGGTGTGATCGATGTATTTCGCGAGGGCGAGAGCGTTCAGCGGTTCAGACATGGGGCGATTTCTAGCGAGCGGGGCGCGCCTTGTCTAATGGCATCTTGCCGGGACAGCCCGCACGGCGGCGAAAAAAAGAATTCAACCCAGAGCACCGAAAAACCTGTTGCACACCAAATTGCGGCTGGCTATGTTCCGCGCTCCGTTGATGGGAAACGGGCCGGGCCGAAGCGTGCGCAAGCTGCTCCGGCGTTTTTTATCGGGTAAGAGATTACCGCAAACCAACACTCCGTGAGTGTGATTTTGCGACGTTGAGCGAAAGAAAAATTTTATGCCATTGCAGCCAGCAAGAGTGAAGTTTCGGAAGATGCACCGCGGCAGCCGCGCGGGCCTCGCGACGAGCGGCAACACCGTTGCGTTTGGCGAATACGGTCTCATGGCCCTCGAACGCTGCTGGCTCGACACCAAGCAAATCGAAGCCGCGCGCGTCGCCATCAACCGCAACATGAAGCGCCGTGGCAAGGTTTGGATCCGCATCTTCCCCCAGAAGTCTTACACCAAGAAGCCGCTCGAAACGCGAATGGGCAAAGGCAAAGGACCGCTCGAATCTTGGGTCGCGGTCATCCGCCCGGCGAACGTGCTGTTTGAAGTGGACGGCGTGCCGGAAGCGATTGCTCGCGAGTCCTTGCGGCTCGCGGCGACGAAGCTGTGCATTCGCACGAAGATGATTTCCCGTCACACTCACGGTTGATGAATTATTACGCCGACGCCCAGACGTCGGCGCTTTCTTTTATGAAGTACACGGAACTGAAAGATTTGACGGCGCAGGAGCTGACGGCCAAGGGCCGCGACCTGCGGCAGGAGATTTTCAACCTGCGTCTGCAACAGGCGAGCAGCCAGTTGGAGAAACCCGCGCGCCTGCGCACCATCCGCCGCGACATCGCGCGGATCGAAACAAAGATCACCGAGTTGCAACGGAAGCAGACGGCCCAGGCCGCGTAAGGAAACCCACCGACTATGTCAGAGACTGTCCAAACCCCAACGGCCGCGCGCGGCAACCGCAAGGAACGCGTCGGCGAAGTCATTTCGGCCAAGATGGCCAAGACCATCGTGGTGCGCGTCGAACGGCGCTTTCCGCACCCGAAGTTCCGCAAGGTCATCACGGCCTACACCAAATTTTACGCGCACGACGAGAAGAGCGAAGCCAAGCCCGGCGACACTGTGCTCATTCAGGAAACCCGCCCGCTCTCGAAGCTCAAGCGCTGGCGTCTCATCGAAGTGGTGGATCGCGGCGAGCAAATCGCCCCCGTCGCCGCCCAGGCCAAGTAAGATTTTATGCTCCAAATTCGATCCATTTTAGATGTGGCGGACAACACCGGGGCCAAGCGCGCCGCCACCATCGGTGTTCTCGGCAAGAACCAGAAGTACGCCGGCATCGGCGACGTCATCAAATGCCATATCAAGGAAGCCTCGCCCGATGGCTCGGTGAAAAAAGGGGAAGTGCATGACGCCGTGGTCGTCCGCACGCGCCAGATCACCCGCCGCAGCGACGGCTCCTATCTGCGTTTCGATTCCAATGCCATCGTCATCATCGACAAGGACCGGAACCCCAAGGGCACCCGCATCTTCGGCCCGGTCGCTCGCGAACTGCGCGACAAGAAGTTCATGAAGATCATTTCACTCGCGCCGGAGGTCATCTGAGTATGAAGCTCAACACCAAAGTCAACATTCACGTCAAGAAGGGCGAAGAAGTCGTCATCATCGCCGGCTCGCACAAGGGCAAGCGCGGCAAGGTCATCGAAGTGCAGCGCAGCAGCGGCCGCATCATCGTCGAGGGTGCGTGCATGATCAAAAAGCACGTCAAAAAGAACCAGGCCAACCCGAACGGCGCCATCGTCGAGCGCGAAGGCAGCATTCACGCCTCGAACGTGATGAGCGCCTCAGTGTTCGACGCCAGCAAGCGCGCCAAGACGGCCACGCCGGCCAAGGCGTAAGCCAAAGTTGTTTCACGAAGAGCGGCTGGAGTCATCCAGCCGCTCTTTTGTTTTCGACCGGAGCGCCGGCGTTGAGTTAATCGCCGAGGGATGGGAGAACAAAGGGTTCTCCGGGGACTTCGCCTATCAGTGGAACATCCCGAATCGCGAGCGCGTGAACCGCAGCGATCTGCGCTCGGGCGAATACTCGAACAGTTCCGTGGAGGCCGGCGTGCATTGGTTCGGACTGGTCGCAGGTTTGCGCTTCTGAGCGCGACGACGGTCCCGCTTGGTCAAAAAAAGGCGGCGGACAGAAGACTGGGTTGCTTCCGCCGCCGCCCGCGAGCAGATCTCATCAACAAATCACCGACGCTCCAGCATCGCCGCATCAGTCAATCGCCCCGTTCAATCCTTCGGGGAAGAAGCCGCCCTTCTTCGCGTTCACGCCGAGATACACGATGTTCAACACCTGCCGCGTGGAACGGCTGTAGGCGAGTCCATTGCTGTCCGTCGGCACCAGGTTCGCCTTGCCGTTCAAGATCAATCCTTGGTCACGATCATCCGCGCCATCCACCGCGTCACGCAGGTCGGAAATCTTTTGCGCCACGTCGATGGCCGCGCCGCCCTTTTGGTAAAGCAACGTGCGGATGATGCCCGCGTGATAAGCTTCCACGCCGAGCAGGCCCGCCGCCGCCTCAAGAATGTCCTCGTCCTTGAAGAGTGGCGCGCCGCCCTTGTAAGCCGTGACGCCGACATCCTCAAAGATGAACGCGCCGAACAGGAAGCTCGTTTCATCTGCGAACGGATCAAAAATATCCGCCGGCCCGACGACGCCCGCCGCGCGCGCCGCATTGGTGAAACTGTTCTGCAAGTCGATGACGGGCCGGGCCACGGCCTTGTCCTTTCCGTCGTTGAGCACCGCGCGCAGGAAGCGCACATGGGCCAGTTCGTCCGCCGCGATTTCTTCGGCGAATTCGCGGATGGCCTGCGTGGCGAAGGGCACGGCCGCGTTGGCCTTGATGATGACCCCGCCTTCCTCGCCCTTGCCCTCCACATCCACGCCCTGCGCTTCCAGTCCGGCGCCCGTGGTGGCGTAGAGGTAATACTCCGCTTCCAGATATTCGAGGTTCAGCGCGAAGTTCAACACGTCCGCGTCCTTCCGGTGCAACGAACCGGCGTTCGCTTCGCTGTTGAAGAGTCCCAGCGCGGCCACGCCCAGCGCGCCTGCACTGAGTCCCTTTAACGCGTCGCGTCGGGATTTTCTCCGTTCCAGAAAGCCCATGAGTTCAGAATTTTTGCTCTGCATAATTTTCTCCTTGGTTTTATTTTTGTAACTACAGGGAATGAAACGCTTCCCACGAAGATTTGGATGCACTCCGCATGAAAATTTATTCCGAACCAGGCGGCGCGTGTTTGACCCGTTGGATTTTCTGGATTCACCCCGGTGCTTCGCCAAACATCCCGGCGCAACATGAGCTGGTTTTACCGCCGCCTGATCCGCCCCGCGCTTTTCACGCAGGATTCGGAGAGAATTCACAACCGCACCCTCGCCGCGCTCGGAAGGTGCAGCCGCTCCCCTGCCCTCTGCTCGCTGCTCTCGTCGCTCTACTCCGCGGCGGAATTGCCGGTCGAAGTCTTCGGTTTGAAGTTCCCGAATCCCGTGGGCCTCGCCGCCGGGATGGACAAGCACGCCGCCGCCGTGCCCGCGTGGGCCGCGCTGGGCTTCGGCTTCACGGAACTAGGCGGCGTGACCTGGCACGCGCAGCCCGGCAATCCCGCGCCGCGCATGTTCCGCGCCGTGCGCGACGAGGCGCTGGTCAACCGCATGGGCTTCAACAATCCCGGCGCGGAGGCGATGGCCACCAAGCTGCGCGAATGGCACGACTCAGGCCGCTGGCCTAAGCACCCCGTGGGCATCAATCTCGGCAAATCGAAAATCACGCCGAACGAA